>JABJGI010000155.1 GCA_018662305.1 Porticoccaceae bacterium
TCCCCCAACCCACCTTTCGGTGGCTACGGACCCAGCTTTGTAAATCCTCGAACCGGAGAAATTATCGGTGCCGACATTATGTTGGAAGCCACCTTTATGAATCGCAACAGCACTTTGAAGTGGCTGTTGGATGAGAGTGAAGGTTTTGATGCTATTGCCAACAACCCTAATTTGTCCGGCATGTTCTGCAGTCTGGGTCATGGGTTACAGGTCAATAGTCTTGTGGTGAATACCTTCAATACCTTTTCCACACCAACCGGCAGATACGGAGATGATGCGGACGAACAGATACTTCACGACACCATGCACTACCTGATTCTGCACGAAATTGGACATACGCTGGGCATGAATCACAACATGAAGTCATCTCAGCTGCTTTCTCCTGAAGAGGCCTTCGACATGGATAAGGTCAATGAAATTGGATTGGGTGGCTCCGTTATGGACTACCCTGCTGTCAATTTCCCACCGGCAGGATATGACATCACCCGCTTCTATATGGTCACCCCTGGCCCCTATGATCACTGGTATATGCAATACGCCTACACACCGGACCAAAGTGACGAGCAACTCGAAACCATACTCTCACGCTCAACGGAACCGGAACTCGCCTTTGGAAATGATGCGGATGACATGCGCTCGCCTGGAAAAGGCCTAGACCCTCGAGTCAATATCTATGATATGACCAGCGACGCCGTTAGCTATGCTTCGCAGCGCATACAGCTGGTTCAGGAAACTCTGAATGAGATAAGTAGAGAAGCCATCGATGAGGGCAACTCTTATCAGGAGATTTACGATGGTACTCTCGCCATGCTGCGAGAACTTACCCGATCCGCTGGCGTAGTGTCGCGCTATATCGGCGGGGTCTATGTAGATCGGGCCATGGCCGGTCAAGCAGGTGGCTCAGACCCCTTCACTCCGATTGAAGAAGAAAAACAGAAGCAAGCCATGCAGGTTCTGACGGATCAGGTCTTCACGCCGGAGGTCTTTACTGCCGGAAACGATTTGTTGCGTTATGTCGCGCCTCAACGTCGCGGCTTTAACCACTATGGTGATACCGAAGACCCGAAAATTCATGACGCCATTCTGCAGATGCAGAGCTCTGTGCTAAACCACCTACTCAACCCGGCGGTGATGAAACGAATTACCGATACCCAGCTATACGGGAATACTTACTCTCTGGGCGAAGTTATGACGGACCTGACCGACGCCATATTTCTGGAAGATGCGCGAACCAGCGTCAACAGCTTCCGCCAAAACCTGCAAATGGAGTATGTTCAACGTCTAACGGGAATGGTTAAGGAAGAATCCCAAGGTCGATATCACTATCAGGCTCAATCACTGGCAGTCTTTAACCTCAGCAGAATATCCGAACTAATTGATCGCAAACGAAATCCAGATATTGAAACTGAAGCGCATGTGCAAAATCTTCAGCTTATTATTGACCGAGCCTTATCGACTTTAGGCTAGGTAGGGGGTTAGCTAAAGGTTAGATAGGGGCTAAATGGGTCGAAACTGCTCAATCATAAGCTGCTCAGTTTCCCGGCCTCTGAACCTGTTGATCGCAAGCCGATAGACAAAGAGTCCGGCCTGACCTTGTCGAAGATTGAGGTACTCGCTTGGTACTGAGAACCAGATAGCTTCGATTGCATTGACCGCTCCTCCAGAGCGCAGACGCAATTTCAAGTGAGATTCCTTAAGTATCCGAACATCCTCAACTTCAAACTCTCCTTCAAACAGGGGTTCCGGGAATGCTTGACCCCATGGACTAATACTCTCGATAAGCTTGGCCGAATCTAGCCCAATCTGATCGGCCGGCAATTCACCGTCGGTAAGAACTTTTTCCGACAGAGCTGAGGCGTCCAACCTGTTACGAACTTCCGCGTCAAAGGCTTCCGAAAACTTAGCGTAGTTAGCTTTCGAGAGGGTTAAACCTGCGGCCATTGCGTGGCCACCAAACTGCAAAATTAATCCGGGGTTTTGTGTTGAGACTGCTTCCAGCGCGTCTCGGATATGCAGCCCATTAATCGAGCGTCCTGACCCCTTTAGTTGATCGCCCTGCTCTTCACCGGCAAAAACTATGGTTGGGCGATGCCATTTATCCTTTATTCTCGATGCGATCAAACCAACCACCCCGGAATGCCAGTCTTCCTGATACAGGCACAATCCCCAGGGAAGCTCTTCCGAATTCAAGTCCAGCACTGTCAGAGCAGTCTCAGCCTCCTGTCGCATTTGTTGCTCTATTGAGCGGCGATCCAGATTTAGCTGATGCAGCTGAGAGGCGATTCGTCGCGCCTCTGATTCGTCCTCAGTAAGCAAACACTGAATACCGAGGGAGATGTCTTCGAGACGCCCCGCTGCATTAATTCGGGGCCCGACGGTGAACCCCAAGTCCGAGCTCCGAGTGTGCTGCCAATCTTTGCCAGCCACATCAAGTAACGCCCGAACCCCGGGATTACCCCTCCCCGAACGAATGCGTTTTAGTCCCTGACTCACCAGTAATCTGTTGGTTTGATCTAGGGGAACCAGATCCGCCACCGTACCCAGAGCAACGATATCGAGCCATTGAGCGAGATTGGGTTCGGATATTTTTTGCTGTTCAAACCAGCCCTGCTCCCGCAGATAACTGCGCAGCGCGGCCATAAGGTGAAAGAGAACACCAACTCCGGCAAGGCACTTTGTAGGAAACTCACAACCCGGCTGATTTGGATTAATGATGGCATCTGCAGCAGGCAAATGTTCGCCCGGCAGGTGATGATCGGTAATTATTACCTGCATCCCTAGGGTTTTAGCTCGTTCTACACCTTCAACACTGGAGATTCCGTTATCGACGGTAATAAGCAGATCAGGTTTTCTCTGCGCTGCTACATCAACAATCTCGGGTGACAGGCCATAGCCAAATTTGAAGCGATCGGGAACCAGAAAATCGACATCAATAGCGCCCATCGCCTGCAAGGCTCTTACAGCCAATGCGCAGCTTGTCGCGCCATCGGCGTCGTAATCTCCTAGAATCAGAATTTTTTGGCTTTGGGTGATGGCACCCTGAAGTAGTTCAACCGCGGCTGACATTCCCAACATAGAGAGAGGCGAATGGAGCCCTGATAAATCGGTGTTGAGCTCTTCGCTAGTAGAAACTCCACGGGCGAGAAGCACCCGCTTCATCCAGTCGGGCAAGTCCTTATCAAAGGCAGATGGACTTGCCTCCGCTCCATTCAAGGAGCGCTGGATAATTTCAGCCAATAGAGGAACGAATACTTTGCTGTACGGACTGCAAGCTGTTTTCCAGCACCTCAAATCGCTCTTCGCGCTGCATCAGGTCTTTCAAATGATGCGGCAAAGCTACTTCGGTATCGACACCTGAACGCTCGACAGCTTCGGCGAACTTAGCGGGATGTGCTGTGGACAAACACACCATAGGGCTGGAAACCTCTGCCTGAGCCATACGCCCAGCTTCGAAACCAATGGCCGTATGAGGATCCATTAAGTATTCCGTCTTATCGAACTGCTCAGCAATCGCTTTGATTGTTGCATCGTCATCAATTCGTGCACTGGAAAATAACTTGCGCGCCCTTTCGAGAGCAGCCTCTGGCAAATGAATGGATTCACCACCATTAAAATTACTCATCAGTTCCGCCATGCGCTTTCCATCGCGATCAAAGAGATCGAACAACAGGCGCTCGTAGTTGCTCGAAATCATGATATCCATGCTCGGGCTGAGACTATGTAAAAGCTCACCCTTGGAATAATCATTCGAACTTAGGCTACGGTGCAGAATATCGTTGGCATTTGTAGCTATTACCAATCGTTCGATAGGCAAGCCCATATTCTGAGCCAGGTAGCCAGCAAAAATATCACCAAAATTTCCAGTGGGAACGGCAAAAGAAATTTTCCTTTGTGGCCCACCAAGCGCCAATGCAGCATAAAAGTAGTAAACGATCTGAGCCATGATGCGAGCCCAATTAATAGAGTTTACTGCCACGAGCTGACGTCCTTCGGGCAGGAAAGACTGGTCAGCAAAGGCTGCTTTAACAATGTTTTGGCAGTCGTCAAAGTTACCTTGGATTGCGAGATTAAAGACGTTGTCTTCAATAACGCTGGTCATTTGACGACGTTGCACTTCCGACACTCTGTTGTGTGGGTGCAGGATGAAGATATCGACGTGTTCGCAGTGACGACAGCCCTCAATCGCAGCTGAGCCAGTATCACCAGAGGTCGCTCCCAGAATCACAACCTTCTGGCCGCGCTTTTCCAGAATATGGTCTAGCAGTCGCCCCAAAAACTGTAACGCAAAATCTTTAAATGCCAGTGTGGGCCCGTGGAACAACTCCAGTATCCACAAGTCCTTATCCATCTGAACCAGAGGTGCAACCGCGGTGTGGCGAAACTCAGCATAAGTTTCTTCTATCAAACGTTTCTGCTCATCAACCGGAATGGCGTCCCCAATAAAGGGGTGCATGATTTCAAAGGCAAGCTCGGGATAGCTCAGAGCCGCCCAGCCTGAAATCTGCTCCTGTGAAAACTGCGGCAGCTCTTCAGGCACGTATAAACCGCCGTCGCTGGCCAGACCGGCCAATACAGCTTCTTCAAAATCCAGAGCCGGCGCACCGCCTCTTGTACTAATAAATTTCATATTCTTCTTTCAATAATCTGTCTAATTTCTAGAACTTCTATGATTCAAGAGCCCTCAGCTAGGATCAA
>JABJGI010000156.1 GCA_018662305.1 Porticoccaceae bacterium
CGGGTCATCGGAAGAATTGGAAAGCTCGGTAATAAAGCAGCCCTCTTCAAAGTAGTACTCCGAGTCAGGCTGCGTCCTTTGTATTGATGCTTTCACCATAGGTCAAACAGCCGCAGCACGATAATCCGCAACAATCTCCCCCGTAGCGGCTATTTCTTCCTCATGACCTTTATCGCGCCAGGGCTCTTTCAATCCGGCTTCATACCAATCCTGCATCGAGGCCATCGAAAGTAGGCGCTGAATATATTGGTCGGGTAAATCGCCAAGACTTAATCCATAAGACTGTGCGCGAAATGCGATGGGACAGAAAAAGGCGTCAACCGCGGTGAATAGATTTCCCGCAAGGAAGGGCCCGCCAAACTTTTCCAAACCCTGAATCCAAAGCTCCGCCAAGCGATCCAGATCTTTTTGAAGCGACGAATCTATCTCGTGCATTTTTATACGCTGACCACAGGTCATGGGACATTGGTTTCGAATAGCGGAAAAACCTGCATGCATCTCCACCGTTGCACTGCGCGCCCAGGCTCTCGCAGAGGAATTTTCGGGCCAAACTTCGGAATGCTTTTCAGCGAGATACTCGACAATGGCAAGCGATTCCCAAACCAGAGTTTCGTTGTCGGACAAACAGGGAACCAATCCGGTTGGGCTAAATTTACGGAACTCGTCCCAGTTATTTTTCTCAGAAAAAGCGACCAGATGCTCTTCAAAAGGGATCCCAAGCTCTGACATTAGAACCCAGGGCCGCAACGACCATGAGGAGTAATTTTTATTGGCGATATAGAGCTTATACATAGGAATTCACTGCGAAAGTTAGTGCGATTCGGCACAGGAGCCCGAAGCAAATGACTCTAGCAAGAAAACCTCCTTCTCAGGCACTGCATTTACAGACCTGGCTCTTGCAACACACCCTCAGTCAACCAGTTCACCAATGGCGATACCGTGAACACGCCGGCAAAGGCTACAAAGAAGCCAAAAAACCAAGCATCCATCCAGACCCAAAAGAAATTGTCTACCAATCCGACGTTGGCGAGACTGATCGCAAAGGACATGACACAGGACATGATAAAAGACATAAAGAATGCAAATACCAGCCGATGAAATTTGCGGTTAATCATAGGTTTCCCCTTGTGTTGGAGTGCTTCCGCTCTTTAACGGCTGCAGTAACATCTTGTCTAAACGCGCCTCTTCGCGCGCTCTAAATTCGCTTATACCAATAGTCATTCCTTCGTGCCCATTTTCAGGCTGATCAATATAGGTACCAAACAACTGATCCCACCAAGGAAGGAAAAATCCGTAGTTGCTATTAGTCTCCTTCACAATCACCGAGTGATGCACACGATGCATATCGGGAGTGACAACTATGCGTCGCAACAGGCTATCCAGCGCTAGCGGAAGCTTGAGGTTGCTGTGATTAAACATAGCTGAAGCATTCAGAATAACTTCGAAGATCAAAACGGCCACGACCGGAGGCCCCAATAAAATCACCAGTAACAACTTAATACCCATAGAAAGAAGAATTTCTATTGGATGAAATCGTATGCCTGTGGTCACATCAAAATCAAGATCGGTGTGGTGTACTCGATGCAATCGCCACAGCGGCGGCACTATGTGAAAAAGCACATGCTGAAGATAGATCGCAAGATCCAGCAACACAATGGACACAAGAACAGCTACCAGGAGCGGTACTTCTATTTGGTTAAATAATCCCCACTGATTTTCCATAGCAAGAGCCGCCATCGCCACGGCGAGCAAGGGGAAACAGAGATTCAACAGCATCGAATCGAGCACCACCAAGGCGAAATTATTGGACCAACGAATAACTCTTGGAATTTGACGTCGCCTTCGAGGTAACAAGGCTTCCAGTATTGCCATCAAAGCCAGCACACCCAGGAAAAAAGACATCCTGAGCATCCCTTCGTTCGCCAACAATTGTTCAGACAAGTTCATAGTGCTTCACGTCGGGAGGAGAATTAAAAAAGGGGCCTATCAAGGCACGCCATTCTTTGAATTCGGGTGACTCCCGGAAACCCACGGTGTGGTCTTCAAGAGTTTCCCACTGAATCATCACCAAAAACCGACTGCTATCTTCGATGCATCGCTGTAGCTCGTGAGAGATATAGCCCTTTTTTTTAGCAATTATCTCTTTAGCTTGGTTAAAGGCATTCACGTAGCCCTCTTCCTGACCTGGGATGACATCAATGGTCGCTATTTCTAAAATCAACTTTTGTACTCCTGTTGGACGCTGAGCAAGCCAATGCCGTCTAGCTTAACGCGATTCGCTTCTTTGATGCCCACCATCTTCCATCGTTCAGTCAAATCGCCTGGCTGATTCAGATAAGTTGAATAGCCGGAGTTTCATTAACTTGCTAGCCTTGCACTCTAATTATTAAGGACTTGGGAACAGATAATGAACCTGCCAACGCTCACTCAAATAGCCAAATTCGCAATTGCAGGCTTTGTCTCGGCTCTCTTTGCCCTGCCCGCCCAAGCTCATCATTCCTACGCTATCTACGACATCGATAACAAAATTGAGCGTGTCGGCATTCTTAAGGAATTTAATTGGGTTCAACCTCACATCACCATGGTTTTTGAATCTACCTGCGACGACGGCAGAGTAGAAACCTGGGACATTGTCACTAAAGCAATTCGACTCTGGGAACGCGACGGTCATGTTCGAGATTTTGCTGAAATTGGAGAGACCATCACTATTCTCGGTTGGCCTGCCCGCGACGGCAGCGGCAACATGGCCTTAAGTGCCATTACCTCAGAGAAAGTCGGCTTTATGGAAATGCGAAGTGTGATTCGACAACAAGGTGCTCGGGATAACCTGCCCGAGGTCACTATCTCCCCTGATACCTGCCAGAGTTCAGCTGAGGAGAGCTAGCACCCTAGCACTAGCTCGCTTTATTCTTAGGCAATTTTGGCGGCTCCAAAAATACGAGCACATAGGATCTCATCGATAGCCACAAATCTGCCATCACTTGGCCGGGATAGATCCAACGCCTCCCTGCGTTAGATCAACTCTTCTGCTTCTCTGTATTTCTAGTTCCTTTCTATTTCCCTCTCTATTTTTAAATTGGGAAAACCCGCCTTGGTCGAAATTTATTAAACAAGGCGATACCAAAGAGGATAAGCGCGCTGCCCACAACCAGCCGCTGGGTTAGATTTTCTCCATTCAGGGCAAATCCCAACCAAATCGCAAGGGCTGGGGTAATAAGTGGAATCAGGGTTACCAAATTTACCGAAATCCTTTGCATCAAATAGAAGTATCCCAAAAAGCCCAACACAGAACCGGCGGACGCCAAATAGATCAGCGACCAAAAGGATTTCTGGGTAAATTCTCCGGGCAATCCCCGATCAAAAAGTGCCCACCAGGCAATCAATAAAAGGGAAGCCACCGAGAGTGATCCCACTAATTGTTGGATCGGCTTTACCTCTGCCGCATAGCGTTTCACTAAGATGCTGCTCAAAGAGAAGAACAATACTGCTGCCAGAAGCAGGCAGATCCCCAGATAGGCTTGCGAACCGATTTCTTTGCCGTCAATAAAGATAACCGCCAACCCCGTTGTTGCCACACCCAAAGCAAGATAGCGCCCGAGTGTCATTGTGCGATCACCAAGCATTACCGCCGACATGAGGCCTACCAAAAAAGGCGACAAGCCAAAAAGCACAGAGACCAGCCCCGAAGGAATATATTGGGATCCCATGTAGACCAGAGGCATGCAGGGACAAATCCCAAAGCCAGAGGCTAGGTAAAGTTTCCAGTTTGTACCCAGCTCGAGACTTCCTTTTTCCCATATACGCACTCCCCAAAACGGAGCGGCCACCAGGGCAATTGCCAGAGAAATAAGGATTCTCAGGGTAATGGATTCGATTGGCGTCATAGTCGCACTGCTCCACTGAATCATCAGCGGAGTGCTTGACCAAATTACAATCACAAAGGCGTAGGTTGCTGGTACCGACATTTTTCTTCTCCTATTGACTGCTGATCGCGATATGCAAAAGGCAGTGTCGGGTAAATGCCACAAACGAAATTTCAGTTAAGAAAAACCAAAACCCCAAAACTAAAAAAGCCGCAGGGTTTTTGACGCTGCGGCTCTTGTTCGATCAATTAAATTTAAACTATTTGATTAGTATTCAAGAGTCTCCGCAATGCGCGCACGCACAATGGCGCCCATCAGCCATAGGCCTGATGGTTTGGTCGCACAATATTGGAAATGATTGAAGTTCATTTTATTGATCAAAATTCTTTGTTAATAAAGCTTCGCTAAAAAATAAGGGGAGCATTCTACGCCCCTTATTTAATAAATTGGTAGAAAATAATTTAGTCGTCGTCTAACAACTCGTCCGCAACGGCCATGTACTGCTCCGGACTAGGTCGATTGCGGTAGTTCAGATCGACATGAGACCAAACAAGTTGCCCTCCCTGTTCAATCAGGAAGCTGGAAGCCACTGCATATACATGATCATCCGTGCCCGTATACTCTTCCAAATCGATGCCCCGTGCTTTCATTCCCTCGTATTGCTCATCGGAAATTTCAAACACCACGTTATAGGCTTCATGGGCATCCAGGTCGGAATCTGACATCACGGGAAAAGGCACATCGTAGGTCGCCGTTAGCAGCGACGCTGTATCTGGTTCGTCCACGCTGACTAACACCGGAACAACTGAGCGATCTTCAAACTCGGAATACTGAACGGCTAGGTCGCGAATCTGAGCGTTGCAGAATGGGCACCAGCCGCCACGATAGAAAATAAGAAGCACATGCTCATCGGCCCAAAGGTCGGAAAGCTTGGTGGAGTCTCCATATATGGAAAGCAGTTCGGCATCTGGGGCGGCCTGCCCTGCTTCTATGCCGGAACCATCAGCAATCACGCCCAAGGTTTCTTCTCCCGCCACGCCGTAGTCGCGAGGACCACGGATTTCCGCCTGAGCCAGTAAAGCTGAACTAAACAGAACAAGTAGAAAAGCGCAGGTGCTTTTTACGAATAATTTGGTCATCGGTTATACCCCCTAAATCGGAAACACAGGCTACTATCATCGCCGCGCAAATTGAGTTACAACTAGGTTAAGAGTTGTAATCCCTTGTGTACAGCCGCATGTTCAGATAGTTTTCGCGCCTGCAGCAAATTCCATTAATTCAACCTGTTTATCAGTTCGGTATTCCATGTCTCAATACGTTTATACAATGAATCGGGTCGGAAAAATTGTTCCACCCAAACGCGAAATTCTTAAGGACATTTCTCTCTCTTTTTTCCCTGGAGCCAAGATCGGCGTTCTGGGATTGAACGGCTCGGGGAAATCTACCCTGCTAAAAATCATGGCTGGGATAGACACCGATATCCTCGGAGAAGCTCGTCCCATGCCGGATATCCGTGTTGGATATTTACCGCAAGAACCACAACTCAACGAAGAGAAAACCGTTAAGGGAAACGTTGAGGACGGTCTGGACGAACCTCTGGGCGCTTTAAAAAAGCTCGAAGAAGTCTATGCCGCTTATGCCGAAGCGGACGCTGACTTTGATGCGCTATCCAAACAACAGGAAAAGCTGGAAGCCGTGATTCAGTCCTGGGACGCACACAACCTCGAAAACACTATGGAGCGAGCTGCAGATGCACTGAGACTGCCGCCCTGGGACGCCATGGTTAAAAACCTTTCCGGCGGTGAGCGCCGCCGTGTGGCGCTTTGCAAGCTACTGTTATCAAGACCAGATATGCTTCTTCTCGACGAGCCCACAAACCACCTGGACGCCGAATCCGTCTACTGGCTGGAACGTTTTCTCGCCGACTTTTCCGGAACTGTTGTCGCCGTAACCCACGATAGATATTTTCTCGACAATGTCGCTGGTTGGATTCTTGAGCTCGACCGAGGTCACGGCATCCCCTACGAAGGCAACTATTCCACCTGGCTGGAAACCAAAGAAGCTCGCCTAGAGCAGGAAGCTCGAGAGGAAGGTGCTCGGCAGAAGGCCATTAAGCAAGAACTAGAATGGGTGCGTTCGAACCCCAAGGGACGGCAGGCCAAGAACAAAGCTCGGCTATCTCGCTTCGAGGAGCTGAATTCCAAAGATTTCCAGCAACGCAACGAAACCAATGAAATCTATATTCCACCTGGCCCGCGCTTGGGTGACGTGGTGGTGGAATTCAAAGGTGTCAGCAAATCCTTTGAGGACAAAGCCCTTTTTGAGAATCTGGATTTCAGTATCCCCAAGGGATCTATTGTGGGAATTATCGGCGGCAACGGTGCGGGTAAATCCACCCTCTTTCGGCTTATCGAAGGAATGGAAAGACCAGATACTGGTGAAATCAAGCTAGGTGAGACGGTTCAGCTGGCCATGGTTGAACAGTCTCGCGAAAACTTGGATGACAACAAAAATGTTTGGGAAGCGGTTTCCGATGGATTGGATATGCTGCAGATCGGAAACTACGAAGTCAGCTCCCGTGCTTATGTCGGGCGATTCAACTTTAAGGGCTCTGATCAGCAAAAGAGGGTTGGCGATCTTTCCGGCGGAGAACGCGGTCGATTGCACCTCGCAAACACTTTGAAGCAAGGCGCCAACCTATTGTTGCTTGATGAGCCTTCAAACGATCTTGATGTGGAAACTTTAAGAGCTTTGGAAGAAGCCGTCCTCAACTTTCCCGGCTGCGTCATGGTGATTTCCCATGATCGCTGGTTCCTCGACCGAATCGCGACTCATATTCTGGCCTTTGAGGGAGATAGCGAAGTCAAACTATTCGAAGGAAATTTCACCGAGTATCACGAAGACCTAGTGAAACGAAAAGGTGAGGATACGACGCCAGAGCGAGTGAAGTATCGCAAGCTAAACTAGCAGAACTTATAACCGACCTAAGCTTTAGGGATAAGGAGGCAGGCACAAAGCCCGCCGCCTTCTCGGTTGGACAGCGTTAAGCTACCACCCATGGCTTCCGCGGCCCTGTGCGCAATGCTCAAGCCCAGACCAAAGCCTTCTACACTTTCGGACTGCAGCCGGGTAAAGGGTTGAGTCATTGCCTCGAGTTGATCTTCTGGGATTCCCTCGCCTCTGTCTTCGACGCAGATAACCCAGTCAGTTTCACTATCTGAAAGTGACACGAGAACCTCATCCTGAGAATATTTCAGAGCATTTTCGATCAGATTTTTTACCACACGGCCAAGAAGAGGTACCGAAACCTCCACCTGGTCTGCCTCAATTCCAATCTGGGTTTTGATCTCGCGATCAACAGAGCCAAATTGCATGTCATCTATCACAGCCTGTAATTGCTCTGGGAGAGAAACAGACTCCCGCTCCACCGTATCGCTCTCAGTTTTTGTCAGCAATATCAGCTCAGAAATTAGGGCATTTAGCGCATCAATCTCTTGCTCAAATCGATCGTGCATAGCGGTATTTGCACCAGCAGACTCCGCTTCCGCACGAGCAATACCAGCCGCCACATGCATTCGAGCCAAAGGAGCTCTCAGTTCATGCGAGACATCGAAGAGCAGACGCTGCTTCGAGTTCAGCAATTCCTGGATGTAGGAGGACATCTCATCTATTGAAGTAGCTAAATCTCCAATTTCATCCCGGCGCTTCATGAGCTTTCCTTCCAGTCGCTGATCCAAAGAACCGCGGCCCAGAGACTGGACATGCTCTTTTAGCCTGCTAACGGGGCGGGTAAGTATGAGCGTGAAGAACCAGCTATAGAGCAAGCTGGTTGCAAAGGCAGTGGCAATCGCCGTCGGGGTGGTCAAAACGGGCAATGGGTTTCTGTTGGGCGGTATTCCAACATTGGCCATATAGGTAGTACCGCTCTCACCGGTGATTCGAAAATCGATAATATTTGCGCTCTCTTCTCGCTCTCGATCACCAAAAATTACGCGATCTCTTTGCATATCTCGAATAACGAGTCGGTCGTCGTTGGCGCCATCATTTTCGAATCCCTCTCTCACCTGTCGGAATTCTCGGCGGGATATATCAATTCCCTGTTCGTAGCGGCGAATAATATAGTTCGCCAGCGGACCATATCGCTCGCTAACCCCAATCTCCGAAAAACGAGATTCGTACTGGTCTTCGATCAATCCGGCTGCGATACCTACTAGCAGGACGTAGCCTGCCCAGATGGCCAAAAAGAATTTCCAGAATAAGCTGCTCGGCGCTCGTAAAATCATATTTCGTTATTTGGCGAACTGATAACCCACACCACGCACGGTGACGATCAAATCGCGCTCGTCAAAGTGTTTGCGCAACGCTGTCCGTACGCGGCTGACATGCACATCAATACTGCGGTCATAGGGGGTAAGTTCACGATGTAATACTCTCCGAGTAAGATCTTCACGGCTCACTACCGCGCCGGCATTCTTCATCAATTCGTTTAGCACATCGAATTCGGCAGTAGTTAGCGTAAGTTTTTCATCACCAATGCTGGCCTGACGGCTACCTGAATCAACGCAGATTCCATGCAGCTCTATGCTGGCAGCCACTTCGGCCGTATTTTCACTGGTACGTCGTAAAACAGCTTTGATACGCGCTAGCAATTCTCGTGGATTGCAGGGTTTAGCCAGGTAGTCATCTGCACCCATCTCTAAGCCGAGAATGCGATCAATATCTTCGCCTCTGCCGGTTAGCATGATCACAGGTATATTCCATCGCGAGCGAATAATGGGTAGCAATTCAAGGCCGCTTATCCCAGGCATCATGACGTCGATAACCAACAGATCGAAATTGGAATCCTGCTGCAAAAGCGAGATCGCTTTCTCACCGGATGTGACCGTAGAAACTTCAAAACCTGAACTATTCAGATACTGGCTAAGTAGCTCGTTCAGGGACTTGTCGTCATCTACCAATAATAGTCGTTCACTCAATTCGATCACCCATTTTCAAAATTTATGGTTGTCAGCTTATTCTGCTGACTCCTGACATTCACCTAAAATTGTATAAGCATTGCCATCAAAACCCTGGTCGTACAAGAAATATCCCTCTTCGCAGAAAGGGTGCTGCTCGAAGTAACTATCGAGGGCTAATCTCATATTTTCTGCGTTGAGCCTGTCCCTGCCTTCCCGTCTGCCCGCGCCCGGTCCTGAACGCACTTCAAACAAAAATCTCTTGCTGCCATCTGCGAGCACCTCGGTCTCAAAGCGATCGGGTAGTATGTTCACATTGGTACTTGAGCAAGAGGTCACAAGACCAGAAGCCAGCAACAATAACCCTAGCTTTACCGAGCGCAGCAATTCCAACTTCAATTTATTAGCTCTTCTTTTTAGTAGCACCTATTTTGAGCACAGCGAAGTAAACAGTTCCAGCATTATTGTAAAAATGTGAAAAAAAAGCGGCCCGAAGGCCGCTAAGTAGAACGCACTTAAATTTCCAGAGTTGGGGGAATGGAACTGTGCGAAATTCTCAAATCTTTAGTGCCCTACTACTATCTCAATAGGAGTCATTGCGGCTGGGGATTCATACATACCTGCAATCACCAGGTCTCCCTGCGAATCAAGATATGTCTCGATAGCTCGATCTACGTGACGAGAAACGTTCTGACGGAAGGCAACTTGGTGAGGGACACCACGTGCAGGCATATCTTGCACAAGAGTTTCTTCATGTTCGATGGAAGCCGCCGAAGTAGTCCCTGCTGTTAGCAGCAATGCTGTGAAAATAAGTCCGCTGATCTGTTTCATCTTTCAATCTACCTTTATCTAAGATGGCGTCATATTGCCGACGCTTTTAGTAAAGAGGTCATTCGCAGCGGTAAAGATATGTAACCTTTGTGAACAAGCGATTCGAATCTTGATCTTGGGTTAAGGAAATATTGATTCGATGCAATCAAATTGCAGCCTGTGAATTTTTTGCGCTGTCTAGTTCAGGTTAAAAGTCCACCAGTCTGCACAACAGGGGTGGACTTTACGCACCACTATTGTCTTTAATACGCACCAATAGCGTGACGCAAAAAAGCTAATGCACTGTCTGTGGTCACCACTCTATGTAATGCCAATAAACCCGGGGGGGACTTTCGATATGGCGTTTCGCACAATATTTGCGCTTTTTTTATTAACCGCTGCTTCAGCAGCTTCTGCACAAGAGCTTAACCAAGCCAATACCGCCTGGATTCTCACCTCAACGGCATTAGTTCTCTTTATGACAATTCCTGGCCTATCTCTGTTTTATGCAGGCTTGGTTAGAACTAAAAACGTACTCTCTGTGCTGATGCAGTGTTTTTCCATCACCTGTGTGGCATCCATTGTTTGGTTGCTGGTGGGCTATAGCCTCGCCTTCACCGATGGTGGCGCTGCAAACGCCTTTATCGGAGGAACCTCACAGTTTTTCTTCGCAGGCATTATGGAAGATACGCTCGCGGGAGATATCCCTGAGTCTGTCTTTGCCATGTTTCAGATGACCTTCGCCATCATCACGCCAGCCCTAATAGTTGGTGCATTTGCTGAGCGAATGAAATTCTCTGCCATGCTGATCTTCACTGTAATCTGGCTTGTACTTGTATACGCACCCATATGCCACTGGGTTTGGGGCGGAGGCTGGCTCGGCCAAATGGGTCTTCTCGA
>JABJGI010000110.1 GCA_018662305.1 Porticoccaceae bacterium
AGATCGTCCAGGCGTGACCAGTCGATTTCACCATCGGCGAACATCGGGGTAATCAACGCAACAATACTGCCCTGGATCATAGGCTGCCTCGAATCAATTGGGGACTTTCGGAAAAGCGACAATACTAGTTACCTATGACGCTTTCGACAAGCAAAAGTGCCCTACAAATCCTGATAAAAAGGTGGTTCTCCCTCAGGGCGTGTTTTAAACCTTCTATGGGCCCATAAATAGCTTTGCGGCTCCCGCAGTACAATCTGTTCAGCGACCTGATTAAAGCGGTCGGCATCGGATTGATTATCGCCCAAGGGGTAGTTTTCCAAAGGGGGTAAAATTTCAATGCGATAGCGAGAGGAGTCTGGCCGGGTAAAGGCTACTGGAAGTACTTTTGCCTTTCCCGAGCTCGCCAATTTTGCTGGAGCCAAGGGAGTAGCGGTTTTTATTTTGAAGAAGTCAGAAAAAACGCTGCGCTTAATTCCAAGATCCTGATCTGCCGCTATCCAGATATTTTTATTCTGTCTCAAAGCTTTCACCATGCCGCGAACATCGGCTCGATCAAAGAGGTGCGAATCCCGGTCATCCGACGCGACGCTGCCTGAGTGAGGTGACCAGCGGCGCTTCTGAGTGTATTCAATCACAGGATTATCGTGGGGACGGTAGACCACCAATAAGGGCAATCGTGAAAACAAAGCGGCGGCACAAAGCTCAATGCTGGAAAAATGAAACACCAGCAATATTGTGCCCTGATCCGAGCATTGATCCAGGTGTTCCTGCCCGACGATTTCAAACCGGTCATCCAAGACTTTCATACTGCCAAAGCGACAGATCAGCGTCTCAAAGAGCCCCAATCCGAGAGAACGCATATTCTTGCGCAGCAGAGTTTTGCGGTCTGATTCACTGAGATCAGGGAAGCAGGCTTGAATATTGCGCTCGGCAACACGAGTTCGTTTTGGGCGGAGTGTGTAGAGCAAGTCTCCCAGCCTCTGCCCCATCCAATAGAGCACCGGATAGGGTAACTGAGCGATACACCAGCCAAAGCCTACTCCCAGCCAGAGGAGCCAGTACCTAGGATGTGCCAAGCTAGTGGAGTTGCTCAGAAGCCCTGATATCCTTTTTGTGCCGGTTTAGAGCTCAACCAGCGGAGAAATATCGGCGTCGTAGTCGACACCAGAAATACCAAAGCCAAAGAGTTTCAGAAACTCTTTCTGGTAGCCTTGGTAATCAGAGATTTCAAGCAGATTGTCTGAATTAACTACTTCCCAGAGCTGCTCAACCTTTTCTTGAATCTCAGGAGCCAGTTCCCAGTCATCAACGCGCCACCTTTGCTGCTCGTCCAGCTGCGGATTCTCTGCATAAATTGCATCGCGAAATAGTCGGTTAATTTGTTCAATACAGCCTTCATGACTGCCGGCCTCTTTCATCACCTTATAAAGAAGTGAGATATAGAG
This sequence comes from Porticoccaceae bacterium, assembly GCA_018662305.1. GTDB lineage: Bacteria > Pseudomonadota > Gammaproteobacteria > Pseudomonadales > GM7GCV1 > JABJGI01. Next base: position 1,446 of record JABJGI010000110.1, read on the forward strand.
AGGCATTACCGGAATAGCTGAACTGGCCTGAGTAACAAGCCCTTTGAGCACACATACCCGAGCTTCGCCACCCGTCGCCGACATCTTTTCATTCAGCGCCTGACCCGCTCTATCAAGATCTTCCTTAGCCTTTCCAATAGTTGCATGACCGTATATTGGCCAAGTGATTTTCTTGCCAATATAGGTGTAGGCAACGGTTTTACAATCCTCCGTTAGCACACCAGCTTCTGAAAGTGCCTCTATCCAAAGTTCCCAATCTTCACCACCCATGACCTTAATGGTGTTGGCGATCTCTTCATCTGAAGCTGGCTCCAAGCTCACTTCCGTTACCAGTCCACGAGAGGTATCCAGAGACTTGTTGGTAACAGGATTGCCAATCGGCTTAAGTGTGGAATTAAAAGTTGTGCCCGTTTGGGGGTCTGTGCGTCGAGGAGAAGCCAGACTGTAGACCACCAGGTCAATCTTCCCCATCTCTGCCTTAATCTTTTCTATGACCTGCGCTTTAATTTCATCAGAAAAGGCGTCGCCATTGATGCTCTCGGCATAGAGGCCTTCGGCTCGTGCCTGCTGATGAAAAGCAGCGCTGTTGTAGTATCCAGCCGAGCCAGTCTTAGTCTCGGTAGGCGGTTTTTCAAAAAACACACCCAGGGTAGCTGCACCGCTTCCAAATGCGGCAGATATACGGGAAGCCAAGCCATATCCCGTGGATGAGCCAATAACAAGGGCGTTTTTACAGCCAGGCTCAATGGGCCCACTTATCCGAATGACTTGAATCTGTTCAGCTACGTTAATGGCACAGCCTTGAGGATGGGCATTGGTACAGATAAATCCCCGTACTTTTGGTTGGATAATCATATTGGTCCGTATTAATTCTAGTTAGAGAGTAGTTGGGCTGGAGGCCCTAAATTTCAGCTTGCCATAATACCAGCGCGACGGGCTGAGGTAACCGGAAACAAGACAATAGAGTGCTGAATTGGCTCTTCAGAACTTAGTCTTCAAATTGCCAGACGAGCTGTCCGCTTTCCTTTTTAATTTCATCCAACCTCTCCTTATGTGCCGCCATTTCTTCTGCGTTTGCGCGAATAACATTTAGGGGTTTTCTGTCCGTAGGTAATCGGCGAATCGTCTGACTGGTTTTACCAATCCCCTGATCTGCTCCCTCGTCATCGCTCAACCCCAACCCCACCTGACCACCAGTCATGATGAGATAGACCTCTGCCAGCAATTCAGCATCCAGCAATGCGCCGTGCAAATCGCGTTGAGAGTTATCAATTGCGTAGCGCTTACAAAGTGCGTCTAGGCTATTGCGCTGCCCCGGATGCATTTGTCTGGCCAACACTAGGCTATCCAACACCTCACATGCCTCTTCCACCACGCCCCTATTTGGCCCCAGTAGGCTGAGCTCGTAATTCAGAAATCCCAAATCAAAGGGTGCGTTATGGATGACCAGTTCCGCCCCCTCAACAAATTCGAGAAAGTCGTCGGCAACTGCAGAAAAAACGGGTTTATCCTGAAGTGATTCAAGGGTGATCCCATGCACTTGCTGGGCCCCTTCATCTATCTGGCGCTCGGGATTTATATATTGATGGAAATGGCGGCCTGTCAGCTTACGATCAACCAGCTCAACACAGCCTATTTCAATAATGCGGTGGCCCTGCCCGGGATCCAGACCCGTCGTTTCTGTATCCAGTACTATTTGGCGAGTCATAAATTATCTATCCCCAGATTTGCCAGCTCATCGGCTTTTTCATTGGCGGGATTACCGTCGTGACCCTTGACCCAGTGCCAATTGACTTGATGTCGTGTGGTCTCTTGATCCAGTAACTGCCACAGATCGACATTCTTTACGGGTTTTTTTGCCGCAGTTTTCCAATTGTTTTTCTTCCAGTTCACCATCCATTCGGTAATTCCCTGAAGCACATATTTGGAATCCGTATATAGCTCTACCTGACAAGATCCTTTAATCGCCTCTAAACCTTTGATCGCTGCCATCAGCTCCATCCGATTGTTGGTTGTTTCCTTTTCACCACCATGCATTTCTCGTTCATGGTCGCCGTATTTTAGCCAGACACCCCAGCCTCCTGGCCCTGGGTTGCCGCGGCAGGCTCCATCCGTGTAAAGAGTGACAGTTTTCACTCGCTCTTATCTTCCAAGGTTTTTTTTACCAAATACAGATGTCGGTTGCCGACCCGAGCCGCCGGTGACCGAACCGGGAGCCGAATGAGATCGGCGGCACGGTTAAGGTTTCGTTTTTGCTGAGACCTTCCAAAAAGGAGCTTGGTGGCGTGCAACATATAGAACCCGCCACCGGGAGCAGTTGTTCGCATAAGGTAGTCGTCAACAGATTTAAACCACTTCATGCCGCGCCGATATTGAATTGGCAAACCATAAAATCCTCTTGCGATACTCATGGGTTCGCAAGACATCAAATACATCCAGTCTATTAGGCGGCCAGTAGATAGCGGATGGTGCGCCCAGGGTGTTCTCACTCCGGTCAATTGACTGATCCACCGGCGTAAACCCAATAAAGACCAGCGATTAAAGCCAACAATCACCAAGTTTCCGCCGGGAGACAAAACTCTGGCCACTTCACGCAGCACTTGATGTGGGTTCTCGGAAAATTCCAGCGTGTGGTGCAACAAGATAAAATCAACGCTGTTGTCTAGTAGTGGGATGGCATCCAGATCAGCGACAAGAGGCGAGTAGTGTGAGTCGCCGCAGGCCTTAAAGTTGCGAACTCCGGGGCAGAGCTGAATCTTTAATTCTTGGCGAGAAGTGTGACCGCCCTCTTCTTTACCCCTACTCAATAAGGCCGCGCCTGAGGGGCTAACCAACAATTGAGTCTCTGCTGAGTATTCCTCCACCAAAGAGTTAATAAGAGGTTGCTGCTGGCTGAGCAGAATTTGACCTAGGGGAGATTCAAACCAGCGCCGTAACGACTTTGCCGACTTCTCTAAAGTGGCAACGGGTCTATGCCAGAGAGCATTAACAAGATTTCTCCAACCAGATATCACCTGCAGTTCTCCCTAAAGCTTGTCATATCTGGTTTCGCGGCGCCGGTAGCTGTCATAATAACCTCGATTATCGCCGCCCTGAGCCTGTTGAAACAACCTAAAAACGCGAATGCTGAAAATATCTTCAATACCTGCCTGTATCGAGAACTATATCTGGTTGTTTCACAGTGACGACACCGATCATGTATGGGTGCTCGACCCAGGTGATGCCGAACTGGTGCAGAGCTGGCTTGAAGAAAACAACAAGACATTAGCCGGCGTGTTGATTACCCATCACCACTGGGACCACACCGATGGTATCGAAGACTTGCTCAGTTTAAATTCTAGTAGGCAGGTTGCCGTTTTCGGTCCGGGTAAAACTCCCCTGCCCTACACCACTGATTTTCTTTTTGAGGGCGACGAGGTAGACATCGGCTGGCTCAAATTTGAGGCGCTGGAGCTACCTGGCCATACGCAAAACCATATTGTCTATTTGGCGATACAGGATGATGGCCGACCCATGCTTTTTTGCGGCGACGTGCTGTTTTCTGCCGGCTGCGGTCGATTAAAAGACGGCACTGCAACACAGCTTCACAATTCATTAGAACGACTCAAATCACTGCCCGACGAAACCCAGCTTTATTGTGGGCATGAATACACTCTGGCGAATTTGCGATTTGCCCTTGAAGTGGATCCCGGAAATGAAGATGCGCAGAGTTATCTGCAGCAATGCCGGGATCTAATAAAGAGAGGAGAGAGAACTCTGCCAAGCTCAATGGCGATAGAAAAGAAAGTAAATCCCTTTTTACGCGCTGATATCCCCTCTGTGATGGCCGGTTGTGAACAACATTTCGGCTCTGCTCCACAAAATTCGCTCGAATGCTTTGCAGCGTTGCGCAAATGGAAGGATAATTTCGCCTGATAATTATTGGTCTCCTCCTGCTGTGACAACCCGACGCTTCGCCCTAATTTTTGCTCTGCTTATAAGCGGCTGCTCTGTCTTGCCTATTGCGTCGGTAGATACGGATCAGACCAGCGCGACGCAAATTGCCGAGTTGGAAGCACAACGACGGGCAGAAAATGAAGAAATACTTCGCAGGGCCCGCATTTCTCAATCGAATTACACTCCGCCTCCGAGCCTTATTGAAGTTGCCGTCCAGGGTTTTAGCTGGCCGACCCACACTGAACGGGACGAGGTTAATTATTGGGTTGAAAGGTATCTCAGAGATCAGGATCAGTTTGAAGCGATACTCGCACGTGCTGAACCCTTTTTATTCCATATATTGAATCAACTTGAAGCCAAGGAGCTGCCTTCCGAATTGGCCTTCCTGCCATTTGTGGAAAGCGGTTTTCGACCTGATGTCGACTCTTGGATAGGGGCAGCTGGGCTGTGGCAATTTATGCCCGCAACTGGACGCTATCTCGGTCTGGAGCAAGATTGGTGGATCGATGAGCGTCGCAGCGTCGACAATTCGACTGACGCAGCAATTCGATATCTAAGCTATCTGCACGACTATTTTGATCAAGACTGGTTTATGGCGCTGGCTGCCTATAACACCGGCGAAGGTAATCTAGGCAAAGCAATGCGCGCCCGACCCAATGCCGACTACTGGGGCCTCAACCTGAATAGTGAAACAGCTTCCTTCGTTCCCAAATTGCTCGCAGTGATCCATCTGCTGGAAAACTCAGAAGAATTGGAACTAAACCTGCCTTACTGGCCCAACCAGCCCCACTTTGAAACCTATGAGGCTGACCGGCAACTCGATCTGGAAGCCGTGGCGAGCCACCTCGAATTACGACAGCACGAACTCTTGTCACTTAACGCGCACTACCCTCAGGCAATCACCCCGCCAAATCGCAACGCTAGAGTCCTTTTACCAATAGGCAAGGCAGATAGCTTGGCAAACATAATCGAATCACTGCCAGAGGTTACCGGCCCTTCCTGGGCACATTATGAAGTACGCTCTGGTGACAATATCAGCATCATTGCTGACCGCATGGGCGTAAGTGTTAGAGCGGTCATGGAAGCCAACCAGCTCAGCAACCACTTAATTCATCCAGGCGACGATTTACTGATCCCCAGCCCTACCCGCGCACAGCCTGACCCAGAAATCACAGGATCAGTTGCTATGGTTAGGCTTGGCGATTCCATTTGGTTAATTGCCCGAAGATATGGCATTAGCCGATCTACTCTGCTTGCAGCCAATGGTCTCGAAGCTGATGACTACATATTTCCTGGGCAAACTCTAAAACTTTCCATCGATCGGGAAGGCGATTCCCGGCTAACTCATGAAGTGCAAAATGGCGATTCTCTCTATGACATTGCCGCCCTTTATGGTGTTCGCCTAACTGAGTTAAAAAGGTGGAACTCCTTGGGTAACTCCAACCTTATTCGCCCTGGAGATCAACTCACCATTTGGCAGGCAGTGGACTAATTTTCATCCCCAATTTGCGTACCTGAGTTAATTACAGGAAGAAATAAAAAAGGCCGCTGTTAAGCGGCCTTCTCATTGCAGCTACTCAGTTACTCAAGAGCTATCTTTTCTCGATTGGCATTGAGGATACTGTCGCCAATCCCTCGCACCATTAACAGTTCTTCGACTCGCTCGAACTTTCCATAATTCTCGCGGTGTTGAACTATTGCTTGAGCGCGCGTCATACCAACACCATCGAGGATATCGGCTATCTGCTCCGCCGTTGCGACGTTGACATTGATAGTCATCATCGCGCCGTCAGTCTGCGCAAAGCTTGAGTTGAATAGGCCTGTGGCCAGAGTGAAAAGTATTACTAAGGTAAGTTTCTTGAACATGTTGCATCTCCTTTGCATAGTGAATGTTCAAGCACATTTTTACATTATTCTGATTCTTCGGGCAAATACTGAAGCAAGGTTGGGCTCTAAATTAGAGTTTTAAGAATATTCTCCAGCGCCACAGCTGGATCCGGCGCCTGGGTTATTGGCCGACCAATGACCAGATAGTCTGAACCAGCAGATATAGCTTCTGCTGGGGTCATCACCCTTCTTTGATCACCTGATTCTGAATCCGCCGGTCGAATACCCGGCGTAACCAACTGAAAATCTTGTCCGATTTCACGCTTTATCCGACTGGCTTCCTTGGCGGAGCAAACCACGCCATCCAAACCGCTATCTCGCGTCAGGGCGGCCAGAAACAGTGCCTGCTCCTCAGGAGTGCGCTCGCAACCAATGGAAAGCAAATCTTGCTGATCCATGCTTGTTAGGACAGTAACAGCAATTAATAACGGACCCTCACCATCAGGTACCGCCTGCCGTGCTGCTTCCAACATTCTTGCGCCACCTGAAGCGTGCACATTGGTCATCCACACACCCAATTCACTAACCGCTTTTAACGCCTTGGCTACCGTATTGGGTATATCGTGAAATTTCAGATCCAGAAATATGTCAAAGCCCTGAGACTGCAGAGATCTAACAAGCTCTGGGCCAGCCAAACTAAAGAGTTCTTTCCCAACCTTAAGACGACAGTCCTGCGGTGAAATGGACTTGGCCAGATCAATCGCTTTGCCAGGATCATCAAAATCCAGGGCGACAAGAATGGGGCTGTTGTTGACTG
>JABJGI010000098.1 GCA_018662305.1 Porticoccaceae bacterium
GCCTTCGACTAAGAACATTAGGGCACCGAATATCGTCGAGAGCACAAAAACAAAGCAGAAGAAAACCAGAATTTTGCGTCGGCTGGCAACTAATGAACGCCAAAGGGTGTTCGCCTCATATACGTATTCAATCAGCTTCAACACCCGAAAAATACGCATAACTCTGAGCAAACGAAGAATTATCAGTGACTCAGCACCAGTAAAAATCAGAGCCAAATAGGTGGGTAATATGGCTACTAAATCGATAAAACCAAAAAAGGAAAAAATGTACTTTCTGGGTGCTGGATGAGTATAGATGCGGATAGCGTATTCGACGGTAAAGAGAATGGTGAAAAACCATTCGGCGGAGTCAAAGATCAGTTGATGTTTGAAGCGGAAAGGTTCCACCGATTCTAGTATCACCACTGCAACACTTATAACAATTGCGTAAATCAATACCAGATCAAAGGTTTTACCCGCCGGCGTATCAGTTCCAAAAATTATATGGTGCAGTTTCTGTCTGCTAGTGAGGTTCTGCATGGATCGATCACTTATTGGTTTATAAGAAATTCTCAGCTCCTATAATGCACGCTTAGAACCTTATTCGGTATCTCATGAGCAAAAATTCTCGGCTGGTTTACTCCACAGATCAGGGCCGCGTGGATAGAGAACAGGAATCAACTTTGGCACCAATAACCGATGGTGTTGTTCGTATTCAACGAGAGACTAAAGGCCGCGGTGGGAAAGCGGTGTGCGTCATCACGGGCATTCCAGAGGGCAAGCTCAAAGAATGCTGCAAGCTATTGAAGTCAAAATGTGCAACTGGCGGCGCTGTGAAAGGGTATACGCTAGAAATCCAAGGTGACCATAGAGACAGGATTAAGGCCTTGCTCGAAGCAAAAGGCTTTCAGGTCAAACTGGCTGGGGGTTAACTTGAACAAGCTAACAAAACCCTATGGCTCTTGGCAGTCTCCTATTACTGCCGAGATGATGACTTCATCGAGCCTTTCCCTATCAGACCCTCGCAACCATAATGACGAGACCTTCTGGCACGAGTCCCGGCCATCAGAAAAAGGCCGCGGTGTTGTTGTGCGCAGAGATGCAAAAGGAAAAGAAACTGATCTTTTTCCAGCGCCCTATTCCGCTAGATCAGGTGTTCACGAGTATGGCGGCCGCTGCTACACCCTAAGCGACAGCCATCTTTACTTTGTCAATTCGGTCGATCAACAAATTTATCAGCAATCACTGATGTCGCCAGAGTCTGAACCCCGGCGAGTCACCCCCCTCGACAAACGCCGTTACGCTGACCTGGAATGGATCGCGAAGGGGAATCATATATTGGCCGTCTGTGAAGATCACAGAATGGAAGGACAGGAACCTCAAACATCAATTCAGCTGATCGACCCGAGCTTAGATAAGAGCGATGGAAGCGAGCCGCAAACTTTGGTGGAAGGCGCTGATTTCTACGCTTACCCTCGCGTCAATTCAGATGACAACCGCTTGTGCTGGCTAGAGTGGGATCACCCGAATATGCCCTGGTTCTCGGCTGAGCTCTGGGTAGCAGATATTCGAAACCTCGTTACTGAGCATGCGCAAAAAGTTGCTGGCGGAGCAGATGAAGCGGTGTTTCAACCGAGCTGGCATCCCGACGGGAACCTCTACTTCTGTTCGGATCGAAACGACCTCTGGAACCTCCATCGATTTGACGGAGATTCCATAGATCAGGTATCTGATTTTGATGGTGAATCCGGTCTGCCACTCTGGCAATTTGGGATGCAGACCTATAGCTTTCTTGAGGAAAATACCGCTATCTGCGCTGTCTGCAATAGCGGTGTCTGGCAAATTGAACTGGTCGATCTGGTTGATGGAGTTAGTCGACTTCTTCCCAGCGAGATGAGTTCGATACTGCATATTTCCGGGACCAAGCAAGATGGCGGCGCACTAATTGTTGCCGCTGGCCCAAACGAATCTCCAAAAATACTGCAGCTCTCCCAAGCGCACCGGCTAGCGCCAATAAAGAGTTCTTCCTCCACGCCTATTCCAGAATCTGCGATATCAACAGGAACAGCGGTTGAGTTTGATACTACCCATCAGATGTCCGCCCACGGCTTTTTCTATGCTCCACTGAACCCGGATTTTGAAGGACCCACAGGTGAGACACCCCCTTTAGTTGTGCTCTGCCACGGTGGCCCTGCAGCGGCCACTACTAACGCGCTCAATCTAAAAGTACAGTTTTGGACAAGTCGGGGGTTTGCGGTATTCGATGTGAATTATCGCGGCAGCACAGGATATGGTCGAAAGTATCGCGCACTTCTTAACGAAAAGTGGGGCATATATGACGTTGAAGATGCCTGTGCAGCTGCCACTTATGCCTGCAAACAAGGATGGGCCAATCCAGACAAAACTATTATCCGCGGATCGAGCGCAGGAGGTTATACCGTACTCAGCGCCCTAACCTTCCACAACACTTTTAAAGCCGGCGGCTGCCTTTACGGCATAGGCGACCTAAAGATATTGGCGCAGGAAACCCACAAATTCGAAGCGCGATACGGAGATTCCCTTATCGCTCCCTGGCCTGAAGGTGCCAAGGAATAC
>JABJGI010000160.1 GCA_018662305.1 Porticoccaceae bacterium
TATTCCCCTCGAGCTTCCTAGCCACGAAGATTTGGTTGAAGTAGAAGAGATTCTTTTGATCCAATTGCCGAGGGAATATAAATACTTTCTGCAAGAGCTTGGAGATGTCATATATGGCTCTATCGAACCTTGCACTGCATCAGACCCCTCTCTTCACAGTTATCTCCCGGATGTTGCATCTCAGGCATGGGATATTGGACTACCCCGACATCTAATTCCGATTTGCGATAAACAGGGCGATTTCTATGCGATGGATCCGGATGGCGAAATACAGCTTTGGGAAAACGGCGAACTTGCCGATGAAATATGGGATTCCATTTGGCATTGGGCGAAAGAGGTTTGGCTGGAAAGCTAGATTGGTTTTATTCGCACGCCATATGTACTAAATTGTTGTATCTTCGCAGAATAATTAAAACGACGGCGGCAAGTTGACCACTAAATCCACGGTAACCGAATCAGTCGAACCTCTTATGATGGAGGAATACGGCGACCCTTACAGTGAAGAAGCCTTTCAGCGTCATTACCGGGATCGCGGTCTTCCCATGGCTCGGGGCGCACTACTATTTGCCATCGTGCTTATCGTTCTGGTTTGCGTTATCGACCTACGCATCATGTCGGTGGACTACACCAATTTGATTATTCCGCTTCGGTTTATGTTGATGATTTTGCCACTTGGGCTGGCGCTGCTGGTGGCTCTTACTACGTCGTTGCGCCCATACGTAACCTGGGCAGTCACACTGGGTGCATTTGTCACAGGCATTGGCACAGTCATGGAGGCCATCCTGATCACTGAGATGAGGACTGCTACCGTGCTTTGGGGCACTATGTTTTTTACCTTCTATCCCTATCTGGTTCTGGGGTTACCCGCTAAAAATAGTGCAATCGCAGCAATCCCTTTTGTTTTTATTATGGCGATTATATCCTTCGTGGTGCCCATTCCACCCGAGGGTTTGGCATACGCCCTGCTCTACATGCTTTTCTCTAATGCCGTAGGCCTGTATTCCAGTCATCGCTTAGAAACTGCGGCTCGTGATAGTTACAAGTACAAGCTTGATCTCAAGAAGATGGCTGAAACCGATGGCCTCACCCGCCTCTATAACCGCCGAATTCTTGACGAGATCTTGCCACGCATCTGGCGGCACGCTGACCGGGAAAAAACCAGTCTTGGTTTGTTGCTCATTGATATCGACTTTTTCAAGCAATACAACGACCACTACGGACACCAGGCCGGAGATGAATGTCTGCGCAAAGTAGCCGGAGTGCTGAAAGACAATGTGCGAAGACCTCTCGACTATGCGGCACGCTATGGCGGTGAGGAATTTCTAATCGTGCTCTATGCTCCGACTATCGAATTTATGAATCGCGTTGTAGAAGAGATCAAGGACGATATCCAACAGCTGGGCATAAAACACGCCCAATCTGCTGCCTCCGATCTTGTTACCGTAAGCGCTGGAGCTGGCCTAATTTGGCCTAGCGATGCACTCGAAGTTGATGCATCCCTGAAGAAGCTGGATGACGCGCTCTATCTTGCGAAACGCGATGGCAGAGACCGGTCTATTATATTTGAAGACCCCGAACCCAAAGAAGCCGCCTAATTCGCGATATCCCTGCTCCTCGTAAAACCTAGTGAATCCCGAACATCTTTTTCTATGGGGGCACCCCAGATCCCTATCTACTGCGATGGAAGTCTATTTCCGGACTCGTGGAGACTTTCGGGTAGTGCATGAGCCCTTTGCTGATAGCTACTGGAAAGGAAGGGACTCGAACGAGGTACTGCAGAAACTCAAGTTAAGTGTCGCCACAAGTGATGCCCCAGTTTTTATTAAAGACATTGCTCATCACTTACCAAAATCAATTCGAGAAGATAAAGACTTTATTTGCTCCTTCACCCATGTGATTCTTGTGCGCGCTCCACTGGCAGCATTTCATTCACATATAAGAGTTAACCCTCAGGTGAAACCACATGAGTTTGGATATCAGGCTTTGTTTGAGACCCTTAGGCAGATACAAAGATTGACCGGGAAAACTCCCTATATTCTGATTGCGGATGACCTTACATCTAACCCCTCTGAAACAATTGAATTGCTTTGTAAATCGCTAGACTTAGAGCATTTAGCTGAAGCATTAAGCTGGGAGGCAAAAGAAGAGAAAGATTGGAGAGCGGCACAGAAATGGCAAGCCAGGGCCGCCTCGAGCAAAGGGTTCGAGAAAACTTCGGATTGTTCCCTTCCGCCCCTACCTTTGGATTACAAAGAGATATTTGAATTACATCGACGCTATTATTTAGAGATTCTCGCTCAGTTATAAGTCGCTGAGAAATTCACATAGAAAGCAGCTGGTGCAAGGGTTGTAGGGCTGCCTGAATTTTACGAGTATTGTTAGGTCCCATTCGTAACAATTGCTTTCCAACCATAGTTAAAGCTTCCAACTCTTGATCTTCAAACTCGTAGCTAAGCAGAGGACGAACCAGTCGAATCTCACCCTCAACCACCGGAGCGTCCTGAACCACGCCCAGTGCTCGAGCGAAAACTGATCGAAAACTACCGGGCTCATTGCCAAGTTTGATATAGGCCTGATCCAGCAAAGGTTCGTAGTATCGGTAGAAGGCTAATAACAACTCCTGATCCAAATTGGCCATAAAATCGGCATAAAGGTTATATCTCGCATAGCTGGAGGTATCGAGCAAATAAACTTCATCTTCAGCTGTATCGATCACTGAAAGAGACCCGTTAGGAGCAACGAGGGGGCTGTGCTGATAAATCAGTTCTCCACGCGAAGCGTTATCAACCTGAACCACAATTTTTTGCAGAATTTGGTCGCCATTTAACCAGGTGACCGGCAAGGCTCCTGCAAGCAATCGTAGGTGCGCCTTAAAGGGATCGTCGCTTTCACTCAGGGCGGGAAGCTCACCCTGAAGCTGATAGTTTCTCGCCAATTCCTCTGAAGGTGCTGGCAATGGCGCTAATTCTATTGGTGCTTGAGTCTGCTGACTCGGTGTGCCGACACTAGGACTCGCCACCTGAACAGAGGGCTCATCTGGAGTGCGACTAGAGAGCCAAGCGTAGGCAACGACTAGTGCTAGAACAACCGTGATGGTAAGTACAAGGGTATTCGAAAGCCCATTTTGTTTGAATTTGCTCTGCATCATTTACTAGTCCCTCTTCAAGGGTTTGCGCTCAATTAGTATTGCTTGGACAGCAATTATCACGAGTTTACTGCCAAGGATTTTCCCGGTATCGCTTGCAGTAGCCTTTGCGTATAACTTTGCTGCGGAAAATTCATGACTTGATTGGTGGTGCCCGACTCCACTAGTTCCCCCTGGTGCATGACAAGTATTCGATCAGCGAGATAGCGTACGACACCCAAGTCATGAGAGATAAATAACATAGTCAGATCAAATTCTGAAACCAATTCCAGCAGCAAATCCAATATTTGAGACTGGATAGTCACATCCAGAGCTGAAACAGGCTCATCGGCGACAATAAATTCGGGTTTAGTGGCAATAGCGCGACCGATAGCAATGCGTTGCCGTTGTCCGCCCGAAAATTCGTGGGGATATCTCAGGATGGACTCGCGAGCTAGGCCGACGGAATCCATTAATTTAAATATCTCCTGGTCCAGGTTTTTCCGATCGACAATGGAATGGAGTAAGAGAGGCTCGGCCAGTGTGTCATACACCGTCATGCGAGGGTTTAGGGATGCATATGGATCCTGAAAAATCATCTGCATGCGTCGACGCATATCTTTTAGGGCCTTTCCTTCTAGCTGGGTCATCTCAGTGTCATCGAATTTAACAGAGCCAGCATGAGGCCTCAGCAGTCTTAATATAGAGCGACCCAGAGTAGATTTTCCGGAACCCGATTCTCCAACTAGGCCAAGTATCTCGTTTCTTTGGATCGCGAAAGAAACATCATTAACGGCTTTAACAATTTCGCCATTACCGGAAAATTGAGTGGTAAGCCCCTCCACCTGAACCAGCTCTGCCTTACTGTTGTCGACCTCTGCTTTTTGGCTGGTGGGAACCGCCTCGAGTAGTTTTTTGGTGTAGGGGTGCTGTGCGTTCTGAAAAATATCGTCACGACTGCCCTTCTCGACAAACTTGCCTTGTTGCATAACCACAATCTCATCGGCGATGTCAGCAACCACGCTCAAGTCATGGCTAATAAAGACCACACCGATGTCACGTTTCTCTTGAAGGTCTTTCAGGAGTTTTAAAATCTGCGCTTGCACCGTGACATCAAGCGCCGTGGTGGGCTCGTCGGCAATTATGATCTGAGGTTCAGTGATCAGAGCCATAGCGATAACAACGCGCTGCCTCATGCCTCCGGAGAACTCAAATGGCCAGGAATGCATACGCTTAGCGGCATCCTGAATACCAACTTCTTCCAGAACCTCTGTCGCCCTTTCCCAAGCTTCCTGCTTGCTCATGCCAAAATGAAGCTGCAGGGGTTCAATTAACTGAGTCCCTACTTTTAGAAAGGGATTTAGCGACGTCATGGGGTCTTGGAAAATAATTGAGATCCCCTTGCCTCTTATTTTTCGCAATTCGTTCTCGCTGAGCTGCAGAAGATCCTGACCTTCGAACTGAGCGCTACCGGATTCGATCTTTCCCGGTGGTTTTGGGATCAGTCCAAGCAAGCTGTAGCAAGCGACAGATTTGCCCGATCCGGATTCACCAATAATGGCAGTTGTTTTTCCGGCTTCCACAGAAAAGCTCACACCATCTACCGCTCTAACCACTCCATTGCGAGTATGAAAATGGACTGAGAGATCATTTACCTCGAGTAATTTGCTCATATCTCTCTAGTCCCTGGAAGCCTTGGGATCAAGCGCGTCTCGTAAACCGTCGCCGAGAAAATTGAGCGCAAAAAGAGTGAGTGCGAGCGCCACACCGGGGAATATAAGCAACCAGGGATACTCTTCCATACTCTCCACACCGTAGGAAATAAGTAGTCCCCAGGACGAACTGGGAGGTTGTATTCCCAGCCCCAGAAAGCTCAAAAAAGCTTCTAACAACATCACATTGGGAATGGTCAGGGTGGTATAAACAATCACTGGCCCCAGTGCGTTGGGAATTAGATGTTTCCAGATGATGGCAAAGGGAGATTGTCCAATAGAGACAGCGGCCTCTACAAACTCTTGCTGTTTCAGGTTCTGAACTTGACCCCGCACGATGCGCGCCATGGTTAACCATTCAACGGCCCCAATGGCCATAAACAGCAAGACTAGGTTGCGACCGAATACCACCATAAGTAGGACGATAAAAATCATAAAGGGTAAGGCGTACATAATGTCGACCAGGCGCATCATGATGCTATCCACCTTACCTCCAGCGTAACCAGCGATAGCTCCGTAGGTAACTCCGATTATGAGGGCCACAAAGGTAGCAATAAAACCAACAAAGAGAGAGACACGCCCGCCGTAAAGAATTCGAGTGAGCATATCGCGACCAAAGATATCTGTGCCCAACCAGTGCGCTGCGCTGGGTGCGCTGGCGCCTAATCTCAGGTCTTGCTCTTCGTATCCGTATGGCACGATCCAAGGTGTTATCAGGCAAAGCAGAACCATCACCACCAAAAACACTAAACCGCACATCGCCAGCTTATTCTTGCGCAAGCGGACGGATGCATCTTCCCAAAGAGATACTCCCTTGGGCATCTCCATTATGTGTCCTGCTTCAGTAGCCGCCACTCTCAACTCGCCTTTTTGAATTGGTAGCGCAGTCTTGGATTTAGCCAGGCGGCGATCACATCAGAGAGCAAGTTAAAGAATACGATCAAGGCAGCAAGAAAAGTCGTGGTACCCAAGATCATTGTGTAGTCACGGTTAAAAGCCGCCTGAATATAAAAGCGCCCAAGACCTGGGATTTGAAACACGGTCTCTACTACAAAGGAACCACTCAATAACCCTGCAAAAGCAGGCCCTAAAAAGGTGATAACTGGTAGTAATCCACCTCGTAAAGCATGCTTGGCTATGACAACGCGTTCCGGCAGCCCCTTGGCCCTTGCCGTGCGCAAGTAGTCAGCTGAAAGCACCTCTAACATGCCAGAGCGGCTTAATCGGGCGATATAGCCAGCATACATCGCACCGAGTGTGATACTGGGTAGGACCTTGTCTCCGGGAGAGTTTCCCCAGCCCGAAATCGGCAACCAATCCAGCCAAATCCCAAATATCAAAACCAAGAGTGGTCCTAATAAGAAGGAAGGCATACAAATCCCAATCATCGACAGACTCATGGGCACATAGTCTTGCAAACTATTGGGTTTCAGCGCGGCAAAGACTCCAGCTAGTCCACCGATTAGAACAGCGACAAGCATGGCGTAGAGCCCCAATTCAGCAGTTATAGGGAGACCACTAAATATCAGTTCGTTTACAGATCGACCTGGAAAGTTAAATGATGGGCCCAAATCACCCTGAACCAAATCTCCAAGATAAGACAAATATTGCTGAATCATTGGCTGATCCAACCGGTACTGTGCTTCTAGTGCAGCTTGAACCTGAGGGTGGACAGCTTTTTCGGTGGAAAAAGGTCCACCTGGTGCCGCTCGAACGAGAAAAAAGGTAATGGTGATAACGGCCAGAATGACAGGTATAGCCTGCAATAATCGCCATGTCAGAAATCGCCACATCGGAATCGACTACTAAGTTCTTATTCTGATTCTGATTCTAGGGAAACGTATTTGTAGTTGAAATAGTCCATGAGATTTGCCGGCATCCCTTGAATGCTTGGCACCCTCAAATGCTTACTCTTGTAGGTGTATATTGGAATTATCGGCATTTGCTCAAGTAGAATTCTTTCGGCTTCCTCAAATAGGGCGTACCGCTCTTCCCTACTTGTCGAGGCTGGTGCGTCCTGAAAAATAATTTGATCGTAGCGAGCATCTGAGAAGCCCGTTTTATTGTTGCCGCCGTCGGTGATAAACATATCCAGGAATGTATTGGGATCAACATAGTCTCCAATCCAGCCACGTCGAGAAACGTCGTAAGCCATGTTCTCCTGCGTGGAGAGATAGACCTTCCACTCTTGGTTTACCAGACCTACGGCTACACCGAGGTGCTGCGCCCACATCTGTTGAATAGCAACCGCTATCTTGCGGTGGGATTCTTGTGTGTTATAGAGAATGTCGAATGATGGGAAACCCTCGCCGTTGGGGAAACCTGCTTCGGCCAAAAGCGCTCGTGCGCCTTCTGGATCGAAGTCAAAAGTTTTCGGTGGGTTATACCCAAGAGTTCCCGGAGGTACTACGCCATATGCGGGGTCCACTATCCCCTCTAAAACGGTTTCCACCAAAAGCTCGCGGTCTAGGCTCATGGCCAAAGCTTTACGAACTCTCGCATCGTCGAAAGGAGCTTTGGTCGTATTGATCATGTAGTAATAAGTTCCGATATATGGGGCTATCTCAATCGATTCGGGACTCTCAGCTAAATAAACGGGTACCTTGTCCAAGGGAATATCGCCTGTGCGATGCAGTTGGCCATCTCGGAACATGCGCTCTTCTGTTGTCAGGTTTTCTGTTGGATAAAAGACGATGGCATTCAGTGAAACATTGGCAGAATCCCAATAGGACTCACGTTTCTCAACGCGAATATGTGAATTCAAATCCCATTCCGTTAATTCGAAAGCGCCATTGGTAACGATGTTCCCCAGGCGAGCCCATTGTGAGAATCGATCCGTAGGCGAGCCAAACGCTTCGATAGTTCCTCTATGCACTGGAAAGGTTGAGTAGTGGTCGAAGAGCTGGAGTATGTATGGAGTGGGCTCATTCAAGCTAACTTCGAGAGTGTGTTCATCGAGAACTCTCACTCCTACCTCAGAGAAATCCTCGATCAATCCTTCAGCGAAGGCTTGAGCGTTAACAACAGGAAAGAGCATGTAGTTGTATAGGTTTCCGAGCGCGGGCGTCAGTGCTCGCTCCCAGGACCAACGAAAATCTTCGGCGGTAATCGGATCGCCGTTTGACCAGCTCGCATTTTCCTGAAGATGGAAGGTATAGACTCGGCCATCTTCACTGATATCCCAGCTTGCGGCTAATCCTGGCTCCACTTCCAAAGTGTAGGGGTTTTTAAGCACTAAACCTTCGAACAGGGCCTGGATGACGTGATGTTCAGGTACACCCGTCACAATATGTGGGTCTAACCCCTGGGGTTCAGCACCGTTGCCAAAATGCAGAACACCTTCCCTATTCCCTTGTTCTACCCTGGTTTCGTCCGGTCCGCTGCTGCAGCTCGCAATCAACAGCACAGATAGAGAGATTAGAAAACTTCGTAAAGTCAGCCGGGTATGTTTCATTGGAGAATTCGCCAGAAAATAGAGATGTGTCGGAAATTGAACAAGTTTGAGTAATGCTCGGTTTGACTTGTGTCTGATAGACGCAAGATAGCATGAGCGCACTAAAGTCGGAATAGTTTCAACCCGCACAGGCGACTCCCGTTCCTCTTAAATTGCAGTATCCACCCGGGTTTTTGTGTAAATACTGCTGGTGGTATTCCTCAGCAAAGTAGAAGTTCGTATCTAATTTGATTTCGGTGGTGATTTTCCCCATTCCCGAGCGGTTCAGCTCAAGCTGATAACTGTCACCAGACTGTCTAGCTATTTCGAGCTGTTCAGAAGTATCTAAGTAAAGAGCACTGCGGTACTGAGTACCTCGGTCATTCCCCTGTCGCATACCTTGGCTGGGATCATGATTCTCCCAAAACACTTTAAGAATATCTCTTATCCCTATGTTTTCTTTAGTATATAAAATTTGTACTACCTCGGTGTGAGCGGTATAACCACTGCACACTTCATCATAGGTGGGATTTTCTGTGGTTCCGCCCGCATAACCTGCAGCAGTGACCCAGACACCCTCTAACTGCCAGAAGAGGCGTTCTACTCCCCAAAAACAGCCCATACCGACACGTAATGACTCTAATTTCTCTGGGTATGGCGGAACAATGGAACGCCCATTCACGGCGTGTACACCAGAGATAGGCAAAATTTCCTGACGCCCTGGCAGGCATGATTCCGGAGAGACGACTTCTGAAGGCTTATGAGAGAACATATTTTCGAGAAGATCCTTAAATGTTTGATGTTCTTTTGACCCGAAAAACTATAATGGTTTCCTGAACCGACAAACATTACTAGAAAGCCATCAAATTGGAATACATCAATTGGAATACATCAGTTGGAAAGAACGGAGCGACGGCCTTTATAGCCGTATTTCGAAGCTGACTTAATGCGAATTTATCTGATAGCTGGGCTTATTCTTATTTGGATCCTCTGGTGGCATGTAAAACGGGCACCTGACGAAGTAACCAGACGGAAGCTGATTCAAAAATACATTCTGTATGGCTTGATTGGCGTTATCTTCATCCTGGCCGTTACTGGGCGTATACACTGGCTAGGAGCGGCTTTTGCTGCCCTGATTCCGATACTCAAGATGCTGTTTACCGCTCTACTAAGGTTCTTCCCTGCTCTCGCAGCAATATATGCTCGCAAACAAGCTCAGGGCGATACGCAGGCGAACCCTTCTCTGAATTCTACTCAGATGGACGCTCGGGAAGCACGCGAGATATTGGGCGTGCTTGAAGACGCGACAATTGAAGATATTCAAACTGCCTACAAAAAACAGATGCAAAAGGTTCACCCAGATCGCGGCGGCAGTGAATATTTTGCGACCAAACTCAATGAGGCCAGAGATTTGCTACTAAAAGATTTAGATAATTAAAGTGAGCTTGCAGTTCTCGAATCTCTAGGTGAGGATGCGCTTCGCTAGAGACAAACAAGGTCCCGGTAGCTCAGCTGGATAGAGCAAGCGCCTCCTAAGCGCTAGGTCGGAGGTTCGAATCCTCTTCGGGACGCCATATAAGAATAAGGAGAGCAGCTATGCTTTTTCGAAAGTCGATTTTTTTAGTGCCTTTACTCGCCATCTCGAATCTTAGTTTTTCGGCCGAGCATGTCATCCTCATTTCCGTGGATGGACTGCGTCCTGACATTATCAACCAGTTAGGAAAGTCAGAACTTCCAGCCTTTTACCGCTTTCGTGAGAACGGAGTCTGGACCGACAATGCTCGTTCCGATTTTGACTACACCCGTACTCTGCCAAACCATTCCTCCATCATGACTGGTCGTCCTGTCATGGGTTCTGCGGGGCATGGTCAAACCTCAAACGATATGCCACCTGCAGGCATGACACTACATAACAACACTGGAGAAGAAGGCTATATCAGCAGCATCTTTGATGTTGTTCACGACCGCGGCTTATCAACCAGCCTGTATGTCAGCAAGGACAAATTTGTTCTTTTTGATCGGAGCTACGACAGCGAATACGGAGCGAAAGACAATATTGGCGAGGACCAGGGCACTGACAAAATTGATCGCTACAGCTATCTGGATACAGACCGCCAAGCCGGAGCTCTCATCTCTCAGTTTGTTGCGGATATGCAGCGCAACCCTTCTCATCTGACCTTTATCCATATCGTCGACACCGATTCGGCGGGACATGGAGACAACTGGACCACGCCAGCTTATCTAGAGGCAGTGAAGCGCGTTGATTCTTATTTGCAGCAGGTATTCGAGCTGATTGATAGCTCACAGGCCCTGAAAGGCAATACCGCCATTATTCTCACAGCAGACCATGGTGGAATTGGTAGAGCACATGGAGACGCTGCAGAGCCTCTAAACCACACCATTCCTTTTTATGCCTGGGGTTCCGGAGTGACTAAAGGAGCAGAGCTTTACCAGCTTAATTTGGATAGCCGCCACAACCCCGGTGATGGATATCCAAATTATCAAGAAGCGATGCAGCCCATTAGAAATGGTGACGCCGCAAATCTGGCAATGAGCCTAATGGAGCTTCCAGCAGTTCCCGGCTCTGTTATTAATGCCAGTCAGGACCTTAAAACTAGGGAGTAGTCAGTGACCCGTCGGAATAGACTACCTTTCCGCCTACAATAGTTAGCGAGGAAGTCATCTGCCGCAGCTGTTCATCTGGAACAGCTGTTTCGTCAAAGACATCCGCACTCAGCACCACGACGTCCGCATACCGACCAATATCAATTCCACCTAGTTTTCCTTCTTCCTTGGTAAACCAACCCTGATCAGCCGACGAGTAAAGCTTGATGGCATCGTAGCGACTAACTGTCTGATCTAAATTTACTTCTTCTCCGGCGGAGTTTTTGCCAGTAACCATGTAGTAAATAATCGACCAGGGATTAAAGGGAGAAATTCGGGCGCCGTCGGAACCTGCCGCTTTTGCGACCACATCACTTTCAACAATAGTACGCCAAGGCGGCCCGCCATTGCCTCGCTGCGAGTAGGGTTGTCCATGGGCTCCGATACCTAGGCCAAGGTCGATAACCCGATCTATAAGCTCTGGCGTGGCCCCACTCATATGCCCTGCAGTCCAGCGCAATTCAGAAAGATCATATGTGGGATCAATAGACTCCCAAACATCCAGATGCGCATCAATTTCGGCGGGAGAATGAAGATGCTGATGGTAGGTCCATCCGCGCTCAGCCATCCGCCACTGGGCATCAACTGCGGCATTGCCCAATGGCTGGGAATTAAACAGACTGCGACCAACAGACCACTCCCCTACCCCCACAACTTTGAGCATATCTGAGCCGAAGTTATGAAAAGTATTGTCTAGGCGCCCTTGCAGCTGACCTAATTCAGCGTCCTCATCCAAAGCCGGCAAATAAAGGCGAGTTCTTAGATTTAACTCGTTATTTCGATCCAGGCTGACAATGGGCTCATAGCCTACTGTCTGATCAAGAAACCCGACTCCAGGCACGGTACCCGACATATCCATTGCTGCTGTGAGTCCAATCTTGTTGGCCCAGGCAATCAAATCCTCAAGCTGCCGCTTTCTATGCTCGTCGTTTAACTCAGCAGCCAGCATCTCATAGGCAAGCGCAGTATCTTCACGTGCCGCAACTGAACCATCGTTTCCAATCTTGACGCCCAAGCTGCGCAATAAATCACGACCAGCACTATTAACCTGCCCTGGACCAAAGCCATGCTCGGAGAGATAAACCGGGTTGTTAGGTGCGACAGAGTCGAGCTCAGTTATGGTGGGAAAACGGCCTTCTGCCCACTGCCATTGTCGAAAGCCTCCGATGGCGGTGATTAAATCACCGTCCGTAACGGATTGCGTTTTTTCGGCAATCACAGCTAACACGTCCGCGACAGAAAAAGTCGACTCAATTTCACGTGTATCATGCCCCGGGCGGTTTTGAATTCGGACAAAATGCACATGGTTGTCGATCAGTCCAGGAATAACGGTCCTCCCCTGAAGGTCGATAACCTCGGTACAGTCTTGCTCTGAATAGTCATCATCATTCAAAGCAACGAACACACCTTCCCTGATAAATACCGAACTGACGCGGCTATCCGCATCGTCCATGGTATAGATGTTTCCGTTTATCAAAGCCAAGTTGGGCTGATCAGTGCAGTACTCTGCCAAAGCAGCTGTAAAAGGAAGAGCCAGAAAAGGAACTGCCAGAACGGTTTGTCGAAAACGCATAACTACCCCCGAATTGAAGTCCTACAGCCTACCAACTCTTTAAATATCTGGGTACGTCAGATTACTTAACGCCGGCTAAAGCGAAGCTAACCGAATTAGTCTAATCTGCTTCCGCAAGGGACTCGACGACTTCCTGATCGAGGCGATCAAATATTCCAGAGGAGCGTTCAAGAAATTCTTCAACGCTAATATCAGCCGCAACCAGTCTTTCAGGTGGTTGAGTCAGGTTGACCATAGGTGGAAGTGAGTGATCTGGCTCGTTTCTGCCACCCACGGGAAAAACGAACATAACTAGAACAATCATGCCGGTGATGCCGGCAGATATCGCGGCTCTGCGAAGTGGTTTGAGACGGGTACTCATATCAAGGCCGATAAACATCCAGCCCAATAGAGCCACAGCAAACAATACCGAATAGCCATACCTTGCCAAAGCCAGCGACAGGAGATTAAAGCTCATCCAATCAATCAGAAGGTCAGCTATAAGAATGAAGGAGCAGATAACGCTGGAGAGCGTTAGATGGCCCCAAAAGGCCATTTCGTGCCTCAGGAGACGCGCAATAACTCCCCAGATAGCCGCCCAAAATATTAGCCCAAGACCAAAAAACATGGCGCGACCGACACGACCGTCACTCTCTACGCCAATATCCGGGGAAAATTGGCCGCTTAGCAAGGCCACAAGCATTGCTAATATCAGCGCACCAATGGCGATTACTGGTTGCTGCATGCGTTCAATTACAGGTTCAAACTGTGGCGTTGGCTCTGCTGCCGGCACGGGCTCGTTGCCCTGATGTATCACAATATTGCTGTGACCTATGCGCACTGGCTGACCAAAGGGCACTTCAACATCTTGAGGCATGGGTTTGCGCCCAATACGTGTGCCATTTTCAGTTTGTAGATCGCGAACTCGAATAAAGCCCGACTCGTCGGTATAGATTTCCAGGTGTTCTGCATCGACCAGAGGATCGCGAACAATGACTTCATTGTTCCAACCGCGACCTATGCGGAATTTAGATTTTGAGCTCCGAACAACGAAGGATCGATGATGCCCTTGTTCAAATACCTCTACCGCTAGTTCCACCGAGCGACTCCCATAAATTTTTCAGTGAAGTCCAGTGCGATATCTTTGGTGACCGCGGAAAGAGTGAAATGACTTACCAAAGCCCGAGTATCTTCTCCCTGAAAAAGGTAATAGAGCACATCGTAAAGACCCGGGAATTCTTTGTAGGCCCTGAAGCAAAGTCCGGCCTGCCTAAACCCGGAAGCTTGGTCCTCCTGCTGATCGATATCCACGTAGTTTTGCTGGCACTCAAAATTAGTAACATAGCGCTCTGGAGCTTGGTTATCGGGTAAAAATGATTGCTCTCCCACAGCGTCGTGAAATTGCTTGGAGGTCAGTGTTTCCGTCTGGTAGTAGTAAAAAGAGTAATGAAGTTGGTTGGTATTGAAGCGGCCTTGCAGATAGGTGTGATTGCCGTTATTGCAAAACAACTCCAGAATTCGAATATCATCCGAGTTGGGTCTGTTTTGATTATCACTACCCCAGCAGCTTAAGTCTGAAGCCAGCTCACCGACCACATGGGCATGCTCTCCCAGAGGCTGATCTGGCCAAGCAGCACCTAATAGTCCTTCGTAGTAACCAAGCTGAAAATTCTTAATTTGCTGACCTGCATGGGCCATGTATTCTTCTGTGGAGCTCGGACGATTCTCGTCAGCCAAGAGAGCCATGATTTTATCTGCTGGCACAAGAAAGCTCAGCTGGCTCCCCGCTGTTGCCACGTTAACACCAACAATATTGCCTCCGGCATCAACCGCTGGGCCTCCACTCATTCCCGAATTTAGCGAGCCGGAGAAAAGAATTTTCTGAATATGGCTGTTTTCAGCAATGCCGTTGTATGCACCATCAACAACCAACATACCGTAATCATGCGGATTCCCCATGGCAAAAATTCGATCACCCTTACGATAAAGGGCCTGGCTTATCTCAAAATAATCGCTACCAAGCCCGTCGGCTCTCAACAGGGCTAGATCATTGATCACGTCGAAATCTACCAGTTCCAACTCTCCACTGCGTCCTTCTGAATCCACATATTGGAGCCAGCGTTGCTCAGGCTCAAAAACATAGCCCGATACAACATGATAGTTGGTAACAATTAGGCCTTCCGGGCTAACCTGAAAACCAGATCCCAGTGCACTTTTATTTCCTGTCTCGTTCTCGTTAACAACGATCTGATAGATACTCTCCCTGAAGATATCCAGCATGGCGCTTTCTGGTTGCGCGTTAAGGCTTGAACAGAGCAACAATAACGGCAACGCCATATTTAACTTATACAATGCTCTGATCATATTTTGGGTTCGCGATTTAAGAAGGAAAGTGGAAGCTTTAGAAGTTCTGATAACTGATTTATTGTCGCGCATATTTTAGAGGAAGAGTGTGGCCGAAATTATATTATTTAACAAACCGTATGGGGTGCTGTGCCAGTTTACGGATCCTAATGGCCGCCCTACTCTCGCAGATTTTATTGAAGCTCCGGGCTATTACGCAGCAGGACGTCTTGATACAGACTCAGAAGGCCTTCTATTACTAACCAATGACGGGAAAATACAGCATCGCGTGAGTTCACCAAAGAACAAGATGCCGAAAACCTATTTGGTGCAGGTTGAGGGAGTTCCAGCACCGCGCGAACTAGATAGATTGGCACAAGGAATAGAGCTTAAGGATGGACTAACTCGGCCCTGCGACTGCGAGCTGGCAAAAGAGCCCGATTGGCTATGGCCTCGAACTCCTCCGATTCGGGAGAGAAAGAATATTCCAACATCCTGGCTCGAGCTGGTTCTGCAGGAGGGGAAAAACCGTCAAGTGCGCCGCATGACCGCTGCAATCGGCTTCCCTACTTTGCGCTTGATTCGAACTCGGATTGGTAACTGCTCATTGTCTGGGTTAGCCCCGGGTGATCAGAGAAGAGAAAAACTTAGTTAGCCCGCTCAACTCTCTGCGACTCAACTTTTTTAAGCCCTCGACGCATTAAGCGGAATTTCAACCAATAAGGTAGCCTGCTAAACCAGCGCAAGGCGTAGGCAAACCGGCGGGGAAAAAGGATTTCGAAGCCAGCACTCATGAGGCCTCGAGCGATACGCTCTGCGGCAACTTCCGGCTCAACGATAAAGGGCATCTTAAATTTGTTTTTGTCAGTTAAAGGCGTGCGAACAAATCCAGGATTTATAAGCTTAATATCCACTCCGCTCCCTTCGGCTTCTGCGCGGAGAGATTCCGTTAAGCTTATCAGGGCTGCCTTGGTGGATGCATAGGGCTGTGACTGGGGCAATCCAGAGAACCCTGAAATGCTGGCGCAGAAAGATAACTGACCGGAGCCCTGCTCTAGCATGGCGGGGTAAACTTGCTGAACCAAGCTGTAAGCGCTGACTAAATTCACCTCAACAAGACTTCGCACGTGTTGCATGTCAATCTGATCTAAGGACATCGGACCATAAAGTGCCGGCAGAAATACAACCCGATCAATACGTCCAAACTCTGCCAGCAATTGATCTTTTGCCCTGCTTAACGCTTCGCCGTCAGCCACATCAAATGGCAGAACCTTCTCTGCGCCAATCTCATCTGCCAGCTTTTGCAAGGTTTCAGCAGTTCTAGCAGACAGAGCCAAAATGGCTCCATCAGCCTTTAGGCGGTGTGCCAGCGCGGCACCGATGCCAGTGCTGGCACCAATTAGCCAAACGACTTGGTTTTTATATGTTTTAAGATTCAATTTTCTTCATGAAAACAGTGAGGGAGCCCACCGGTAGTCCAAACTTTGTCATCTTGGTTTTGTTTATCACGACACCATCGTTAAAAAGCCATAGCCTGTCGTCTAGTTTCAAACTGATACTTCCCTCCTTGTAGGGAACTTCAAGCTGATAACTCATATGCATCATATTTCCGCTCATGCGGCCAAAATTGAAAGATTCAACATCAGAAGCCGCCCCCACAAAATTTGATTCATCTGCTCTGGTTAAGGTCCAGCGACGTTCTTGGGTCACACCATCGTAGTAACGAAAGGATTCTTCCAAAGTGCCAGTGTCTCCCTGCCAGCTCCCCTTCATATCGATATCAAAGCGGCGCACCACTTTGCCTCGCCAATCCTGCACGAATCCCCAACCTTCAATATCTCCGTCGAAATATTCGCGAACATCCATTAAGGGCTGTTGCTCCGAATACATTTGTATGTCGTTTGATGCACAACTAGTAGTCATAACTGCGATCCATATAAAGAACACCTTGTATATCGTTTGTTTCATTTGCTTTATTTCCTCGAAAAGTCAGCAGGACAAAGAGCGCGATAAGCTTTAGTACTAGGGGGGCCAACCCGTAGCAGTAAAGCAACATGAGCTTCGCGGATTCGTCGTTTTGAGCGGCAGGAGTAAATTGATTTATCTCCAGAATCCAAAATAGAAGACCAGCGCTAAGAGCCAAGGCTAACTTGGACAGGAAGGCCAGTAAGGAATAGGCAATTCCTGCCTGGGCCAAGGCGTTTGATCTGTGAAGGTATTGCGCCAAAATAGTCGGAGGAATAACTAACTCCGCCCCAAAAGCCATTCCCGAGAAAAAACAGACCAATGCAAAACCAAGGAAATCCCCCGCCGAGAGCAATAGCACACCGCTAAAGGTAATTATCGCGAGAAGCATTGAAGCAGCCCAAGCAAAGGTACTCCCAAATCGCCCTGCAATCAGCTTCCACAGTGGCATAAATGCGATACCGCTAAAGAAGTAGAGTATTAGGAATACGCCTGTCCAAGCTTCTAAGTCGAGGTAATCCCGAACAAAAAAAACAATAAGTACAGCGGGACAAGCTGAGGCGAGTGTCGATAGCCCATAGGTCGCGAAAAATGCCCGCGCCGGCCAAATAACAGTTTTTGCCGAGCGGGTATCACCCTCAGTTGTACTGGATAAATCAGTGGGTGTTTGGTTTCTGTGACTTAACCAACTAAATAGACATCGATGACTCAGGATAAGCAAAGCAACCAAAGCTATCGTGATAAAGGTAAATGCCTGCCCCTTGGAAAAATAATTCAAAAGAATGGCCGGAGTAACCGCTGCGAATATCAATCCCATCAGGCCAAAACCTTCTCGAACACTATTGATTCCCACCAAGTCCAATTGATTTGATGACCAGCTAGCGCCCAGCGCATTCAGCTGAATAACAAGCAAGCTGTAGCCGCAGGTAGCAAACAGAATCGCCATAGCGAACCAAAGCATTCCAGCACCCTCTACAGGATTAAATAGCGCTACAAAGCCAAATAAATATGCTGCAAAGGCGATATTCAAAATCGTCGTCCTGCGGTTTGGCCAATGATCAGTAAGCCAGCCCCAAAGCGGGTCTGAAGCAGCATCAACCAACCTCAACACTAGGAGCAAAGCGCCCAAGCTTGCCAAGGAAAGCCCCACTTCTGTGGCATAGAAATCTGGTGCATACAGATAGAGAGGAATGCCTCCAAAAGCTAGAGGCAGAGCCAAGATTCCATATTTCAGAAGAGAGTAGGTGTTAGTCGGAGTCGACACTCTCGGATCCAATAAGTTCGCGGCGGAGCTTCGGTTCGCTACTATCCTCACCTAACCAAATGTTGAAAAAGTAGAGGCCGAACTCTGGATCCTTTATTTCGCCTATATATTCGCCGTCACAGTAAAACGCCGTTTCTTTCTCATCTGTATAGATACCTGTTAGTACCGTACCCTTGCTGACGTCTGGAAAGATGTTTATAAGCTGACTGTGCCATTCTGCAAGCCGCATTTCATCATCGAAATTCTGCTCACGTATAAGCGCGATTGACTTGTCAGCAATTAAATCGGCAGTAAATCCCTTGTTGTATGCGATCTCCAAAGCATAGGGAGGAGAACCCATAAAAGGTCTTTCCTCAGCGTATAGCGTCAGATCATAGATATCCCAAAAAACTACTTCATGGGTTGCACTACCAATCAGTCTAGCCTCGTCCATGTACATACCGACGGGGTCTTGAGGAGCCGCGAAGCTAATCTCTTCTATTTGAGGCTGAGCAACACAAAAGCCACCAATAAGGCTAAAAAGCAAAGCTGTGTTTATTGTCTTAAGCATGAGTTAATTGGACCTGCATAACACCAGTGTTGCCCGACTTAAATCCTGCAATGCAGGCAGCCAGATAAAATCTCCATAGGCGGATAAAGGATTCGTCGTAATTCTGAGCCCTGACCTGATCAATATTGTCTTCAAAATTCTGCAACCAGGTTTCGACTGTTTTTGCATAGTCCTGCCCAAAATCAAATTGATCGGTCAATCTCAATCCTGCTCGTTCAGCCTCTTCCGAAAAGCGTTGCGGAGAGGGAAGCATTCCACCTGGAAATATGTACGTACGAAACATATCACCACGTGATCTGTATTTTTCAAAGGACTCATTCTTAATGGTAATACTTTGAATTGCTGCCTTTCCGCCTTCTGCCAACAAGGATTTAAGCTTGGCGAAATAGAGGGGCCAATACTTCTCTCCCACCGCCTCAAACATCTCAATGGACACAATATTTTTGTACTTCCCTTCTTGATGACGGTAATCCTGCAATACCACTTGATCCCTGCTATCTAGACGACTATCCGCAAAGGCTTTTTGCTCTTCGGAAAGGGTAATCCCTCGATAATCAAAGTCTCCCCGTTCAAGAGCCCGCTCAGCAAAGCCAGCCCAGCCACAGCCGATTTCGAGAAGAGATCCCTGATCGCACTGGAGTAGATCTAACATACGGTCATATTTGTTCATCTGCGCTTGCTCAAGGGAGATGTCCGCATCACCCCGATAGAGAGCTGAGGAATAACTCATGCTGGGGTCTAACCAAAGTTGGTAAAAATCATTACCCAAATCGTAATGAGCCTGAATATTTTTACGGCTGCCACGAACAGAATTGGCCCGCATCGCATAGAGAGCTCGGGAGGCTGCTCTTGTTAGAAATCCACCCCGAATGAGACTAATTAGGCTTTCGGCATTTTGCATGCCAGTGACCAGTACATTTGTCAGATCCGGAGTGCTCCATAGCCCCTGTCGATAACTTTCTACTAAGCCGAGCTCGCCCTTCTGTAGTGCTGATCTAAATACACTCCAGTCTTCTATAGACAGCTCGGCCACTGAGCCATTTTGACCACTTCCCAACTCCCTAACCTTTCCATCGGGGCAGGAAATCCGAAATCGCCCCTCGGGCGCTCTGTCGAGGATCCTAAAAAATTGATCTGCGGCCATCCGAGAAATCATCTGATTCTAAACCTCTGTTTTTGCGAAGCGCTCAGTTGCGCTGACATTGGGTACCACGGCTTCTGGTTTGGAAATCCAGGGCATACCTTTGAATTTGAGTTTGATTGCCTGCCAATAGATTTGAAGCATCGAGACAGCCGAAATCAAAGGCGCGTGCATAAGCGCACTAATGCGTGTTGCTCGAGAATCTACCAGCATTGGCCCGGCCAAACGGGTGGTAAGTAATAAACTCCCCTCTTCTGAGTGGTAGTTAATCGAGATGGACAAGGATGTTGGATCGACATCAAAGCGAAATCGGTATCCTCCAGCCATGCTGAAAAAAGGTGAAACGTGGAATACCTTGTTCGCCTTTAGCTGATCATTCTTATCGATCTTTTCTCCTGAAGCTTTTCCGCAAAGGTAGATATGGGTCTCACCAAAGGTGTTGTTTACCTCAGTAACCACCGCCATAAGTTGCTCATTGGAGTCGTAGCACAACCAAAAACTTACCGGATTGAACACATAGCCCAGAAACCGGGGCATCGCCACTAAAACAATTTCCCCATCCGGCACTGACTCGCCAAGCTTGGTAAATTGATCGGCTACCCAGTGGCGGTTTGAATTCTCACCACGAGCGCCATAGTCACACTCATAAAGGCTAACTAAAGCGGGACGATTGAGCCCAAAAAATAGGCCTTTATCGAATTCCTCGAGTTGACTCAGCGGAGCAACGAAATAGGTCACAGGGTAATTGAAACTGTTTAGCACCGGTCTATGCCTGCTGTGCCAAACCTTTCCTTTTAAAAAGAAGAGCGATTCAGTTAGGCGCATTCCTGAGAACTCCAAGGCAATTCGCAGCCTAAAGCCTGCGCAACTCTCAATGCACTGGCGGCACCATCTTCGTGAAAACCATAACTCTGCCAGGCTCCGGCAAACCAAATTCTGTTTTTTCCTTGTATGTTTTTAACCATGACTTGTGCATCAATGGCGGCCTGGTCAAATATCGGATGCTCTGTGTGCCAGACGTCATAGACCAGATCGGGGCTGGGTCGTTTTTCCGGGTTGAGACTTACAATAAGGGGTTGGCTGGATTGAATAGATTGAAGCCTGTTCATCCAGTAACTCAAGCAAACCCTTGGTTCGCCGTAAGATTCTGATTCGGAAATGTAATTCCAGCTTTGCCAGCAGTTCCTATTTTTTGGCATCAAGCGGCTGTCGCTGTGAAGAATCACTTCATTTGATTGGTAGCCTATTTGAGACAACACCTGCTGCTCTGTTTCCGTGACGGAATCACCCAGTAACTTCAGCGCTTGGTCCGAATGACAAGCCAGCACTACTTGATCAAAACTTTCTTGCTCACCATTTTCATAACGAAGGTCTACACCAGCGTCGCTGCGTTCAATGCGATCAATATCAACGCCGGTTCTATATTCTCCTCGATAGTCCGCTAGCACCTTATCTATATAAACCTGACTCCCCCCATCCACAGTGAACCACTGCTTCCTGTGCTCAGGGTCGAGCAGACCGTGGTTATCAAAAAAACGAATTAAATGCCTCGCTGGGAAAGACATAATCTCACTGGGTGCGCTGCTCCATATGGAGGCAGCCATTGGCAGAATAAACCTTTTGATAAAGGAAGCGGCGTAGTTGTTTTGCTGCAAAAACTCTCCGAGCGACTCTTTACCCTCGGTGGATAGAAGCTCCAATGCTTGCCGATTAAAGCGCTTTATATCGGAGAGCATCCGCCAGTGAGACTGGGAAAACAGTTGCTTCTTTTGCGCAAAAAGAGCCTTAAGAGGCACAGTGCCGTATTCGACGCGACCACTATCTAGGCTAACCCCGAATGACATATCGCTCGACTTCTTGGGCACATGGAGATGCTCAAAAAGGCCCCACAAAACTGGGTATGTTTCTCGATTAAATACGATAAACCCAGTATCTACGGGAATATCTCTGCCCTTGTCAGAAACCCTAAGTGTGCGAGTGTGACCACCCAATCGATCGCTCTTCTCCAGCAAAACAACCTCATGTTGCTGCTGCAGAAGATATGCAGATAGAAGACCGCTGATTCCCGATCCGATGACGGCAATACGCAAAATATAGGTACCTATAGAATTTTTTCAGCAAGCATAGTGGCACACTTCTTACGCTCCTATGGCGGGCTTCTTAACAAAGGTTAACGCTAGAGAGGAAGGCTGACTTTTACCCTCAAACCGGGGTTATTGTCAGAAAGCTCTATTTGACCCGCATGCAGTTCAATGATCGCCGCAACTAGGCTTAAACCAAGCCCGTTCCCGGCGGAGTTTCTGCTCTTCTCAGCTCGATAAAAGCGATCAAATATCTTATTTTTATCTTCATCGGATACACCCTCGCCCTGATCAGAAACAGATATCAGAACACGCCCCGATGCCTTGGAGAGCCGAATCTTGACGTTCGAATTCGCTGGCGAGAATTTGATAGCGTTGTCTACTAAATTTGCAATTGCCTGAAACAGTAGATCGCGATCACAGTTCAAATTGACCTCTTCAATTTCGGTTTTCAATTCAACTTGTTTTTCTTCCGCTAAAGGTTCGTAGAACTCAAAAATATCTTCAACAATTTCAGAAACCGAGGCAGTTCCAAATTCACTATGGCGTTTACCACTTTCTATGTTGGAAATTCTTAGAAGGGCCCGAAATGTATCCAGTATGTGGTCGGCTTCGCCTATCAAAGCCTGAGTAGACTCCTGCATCTGGGGATCCTTGCCAGCAAGATTTTCTAGCTCTTCCAGGTGATTTCTAAGTCGGCTTAGCGGAGTGCGCAGATCATGAGCGATGTTGTCAGAAACACGCCTCACTCCGTCCAACAGCTCTTCTATACGATCCAGCATGTGATTCAGGATCTCGGCCAAATTACTTAGGTCGTCCCAGTTGGTGTTTACATCGATACGTCGCGACAAATCGCCGGTCGCGATAATTTCTCGAGATGTGCCTGCAATTCGATTCGTCAGCGCAACAACGTAGTTGCTAATGAAGAAACTGGTGGCAATAACCGCGGTCATTAATGCCATGGTGACCATACCCAAAGTCCGCATCAATTGACGTGTTGTCAGTGCATCTTCGATATCTTGAGCCACCAGCAGCCGGGACCCGTCCCTAAAGGTGTGAATCTTCGCTGCCACCATTCGAGTACCTTCGAAATCAGCGTCAGTCAGAAAGGATTCAGGCTCAAGGTCAAAACGAATGATGCCTTCTCTGAGAGTAGTGATCTGATTGCTTGGCGGTTTAATATCCTGATAGACCACATTGTTGTCACTATCGTAGTAAACATACCAAGTGTTCTGATGGTTCTGCGCCATATTCTCTAATACTTCGAGCGGCGCGACCAAATCAAAGGCGAGCATGTTCCAGTCTTGAAAGGCCTCGATATTTGAATCAATGCCCAGTTCCACCTCA
The DNA here is from genome assembly GCA_018662305.1 of Porticoccaceae bacterium. GTDB lineage: Bacteria > Pseudomonadota > Gammaproteobacteria > Pseudomonadales > GM7GCV1 > JABJGI01. Next base: position 23,177 of record JABJGI010000160.1, read on the forward strand.
CGAATAAGGCTGCTCTCGTTAAACTGGTTTAAGAAATAGGCTAAGAATGAAACAGATATACCAAGCAGCACTGTAAAAAACAGTGCCATCTTGAAGCTAGAGCTGCTGGTATAGGAGCGGTATACGATAGGAGTTTGGGACCTAAGCAACCTCGACGATGTATCCTGCGCCGCGGACTGTGTGGATGAGAGGTGTGTCGAATTCTTTGTCAATTTTTGATCGCAGTCGGCTGATGTGAACATCGATCACGTTTGTCTGCGGATCGAAGTGATAATTCCATACATTCTCTAACAACATCGTTCGGGTAACCACCTGCCCTTGATGTCGAACCAAATATTCAAGCAGCTTGAACTCCCGCGATTGTAAATCGATTTTTTGTCCTCCGCGGCTTACTTTCCGTGAAAGAAGGTCCATTTCCAAGTCGGCCAAGGTTAGCTTGGTCATTGGCTGTTCAGCCTCTGCCTCATAGCGCCGCTTAAGCGCTTCCAGCCGAGCGAGTAATTCAGAAAAAGCGAAGGGTTTTACCAGATAGTCGTCACCACCAGCTTTTAAGCCAATGACTCTGTCATCAACTTCACCTAAGGCACTCAGAATAAGAACGGGAACTTTATCCTGCGCTCCTCTAAGTGTCTTAACTATAGTTAAACCGTCAAGCTTTGGTAGCATCCTGTCGATAATTAGGACATCAAAAGATTCCGTGGTCGCCAAAAAAAGCCCGTCTTTTCCATCATAGGCTGTTTCTACATTGTGCCCCTGCTCTGTCAGGCCCTTGGCTACATAATCCGAAAGTTCCTTATCGTCTTCAATTAATAATATGCGCATACTCTTGCTTGTTATTTAAGTTAATAATTAATGTCCCTTATCTCGCTGTAACTCGCAAGTTACGCTCAGTTCATTCTACCCTTGGCACTTTGTACCCATGAATCGACTAATTTTATTTTCCGCAGACTTAGAGGAAAAAAATCTGGCAGTTCTTCATGACCGCCGAGCACAGCATATTCGATCAGTGCTGGGTTCGAAAATTGGAGACAGTCTCAAATTTGGTGTCGCCAATGGTGAAAGCGGCACAGCTCAGGTGCTCAGCGATAACGGAACTCATATTTATCTCCAACTGGAATACTCCCAAGCTCCTCCTATTTCATTTTTACCTTGCAGCCTGGTGCTAGCTTTACCTCGACCTAAAGTTGCTCGAAGGCTCATACAAGCGATATGCACACTGGGCGTATCTGAACTGCATTTAATCAATGCCTACCGAGTCGATAAGAGCTATTGGAAGAGTCACTACCTAGAAGAAGATCAACTGCGAGAACAATTGCTTCTAGGAATGGAACAATCTGGATCAACCTTGATGCCAGAGGTACATCAGCATTCTCTTTTTCGACCCTTTGCTGAAGACGTCTTCCCTAAATTAATCGGAGGAAAAACTGCGCTAATTGCTCATCCGTACAGCGAGACAAAATGCCCGGTCGCTCTCAATTGCCCTTCTGTTTTAGTGGTGGGTCCAGAAGGGGGCTTCACTCAATTTGAAGTTGACCTGCTAAGCGCACAGGGCGCGCTTCCTGTGTCTATTGGGAATCGTATTCTCAGGGTAGAAACAGCAGTGACTGCACTGCTGGGTCGACTTTACGAACTGAGTTAGCAGTGTTTCAGATCTGCTGTGAGTCCGAACTGTCCTGCGCCCTACTTACGTTGATCACTCTGGTACCTGCAAGCATGTCGTGTAAACAGCGGCGGTCAGACCTAAAGATCATCAGGATATCGACAATACTTATAAGCGCCAAACCCGGTATCGCCCCGACTAGCTGAAAGGGCACGTACCTCAAACCAATTATTTTGGCGAACGCAGGAACTTTATCGTTTCGGTCAACGATGGCGATTTTCATCATCTTCTTTCCTAGGGTCTGACCGAAATACCAAAGGTGATAGCCATTAACCAGTAGGTAGATAAAGATGCCCACTGCGGTAAAGCTAAGCACCTGATCAACTGGAATTACGCCTGACTCTAACCAGAGCTCAACGTCGAGATCAGCGCCAAAATTGAATATAAACATAAGTGGGGTGCTGACGAACATAAGAATAATGCCGTCGAGGATCTGCGCAAATAAACGCGACAGCCGCGTCGCATCCGGGTATCGCTCCGAATGTTCTGTCGTGGTTTCTGAAGCTGCCTCAGTAGCCATCTCTTGTTCTAAATTTTCTTCGCTCAATCTAATACTCTCCAAATTTGGCTAACTCTGCCTAAGTACTGCCCACGAAATAAACAGATTTAGACGGGCAGATCAGCCCTCCTCTTCCTTGTTCGAGTTCATTGTCTTAGACATAACTTCTTGAGTCATTCGACTAAACTCTTCCATTCCCTGCATTCCAACGGGGAAAAATCGTTTAAACAGATAGTCTGGCTGACTCATTTCATCCAACGACTCCAACATCTTTTCTTCCAAGCGTTTCATAACCGATTCCTGCATCGGTTGCATATCGGGAAGACCCAGCATTGTGCGCGCCTCTTCCGGCGTCAGATCAATATCTACAGTGACTTTCAAAGAAATTCTCCATTGGTATTTCAGTGCCAAGCATAGCTGAGATATACCGGTGGGGACAGAGTAGAGAAGTAGTGGATTGATTGGCTGGATGTGGGGAGGGATTGCTCGAATCAAGTTCTCGCTGGTCGACAAACTAGAGCGTCGTTTGTCTGGCAACGAACCCCGGGTTCGAACTCTTCCCAGCAGTCTGCAAAAACGGAAAAAGCCCTAAAGGGGGCTTATCCGTACTAGTGGCGGTGAGGGACGGATTACTTGGACTTCGCCCTCGCCCTTCGGGCTCCCCTGCTTCGCAGGGTCGTTGGTTGCGATCTATGATCGCTCGCATCGAACCCCAGGGTTCTCATCCAAACGCAGACTGCGTAAACGAAAAAACCCAGCTAAAGCCGGGTCTTTTTGTTTATGGCGGTGAGGGAGGGATTCGAACCCTCGGTAGGGATAAACCTACACACGCTTTCCAAGCGTGCTCTTTAAGCCTCTCAGACACCTCACCAAAACTGTTTGCCCAGTAAAGCTGGAAATAGGCTTAATTCGTCGAGCTCTGCTATATTGTCCCGCGAATATCTGGTTTCGAGCTTTAACCCTGTTAAAAGGCAGCATTTTTGAGGTGGCGAACTCTACACAAACCGCCTCATATTGACAATGAAATAGGTTCTGAATGAGCGACAAAAGTTCCAATTCTCAGACCAAATTGCCAATCCACTTTCAGTGGGGCAATCGGCTTCTACTTTGGATATTTTCCACTCTCTATCTTTTTGTCGCCGGTTTTCCGTCGAATCTCCAGCCAGAACTCATTGCGGGAGTCTCTGCCTACACATTCTTAATACTCGTTTTTAGTTATAGCGAATGGATTAATAGAGCCATATTGCTGCAACTTATATTGCTAATGGACGCTTTTTTACTGGGCTTTATTTCTACCTTCACAGGACTGGGAATAAGCACCATTGGCGTCACGGCAACCTTCTTGATTATCTGGTTGATCTGTCCTGGTATTTGCTCATTTTTCTACATGTTCGCGCTCTATTTGGGCGCTGCCATCCTCTCTTTTTACTATATACAGGTTATCGATTTTTCCGTTTGGGGGCTCGAACAACAGCTGGCAATAGCCATCGGTACAATTTTCGCAATCATCGGGCTGGCAAAAATGAGGCGGGAGCTGGGTGCCACTAGGAATCAACTGTCTCAACTACAGAAAAACCAGGCCGGCCTTAAATTACGCAACTACGAAATTGCGAAATATCTACCAGCCCCACTAAGAGAGCGCATATCCCGCACAAAACAGGTTAAGGCGAGTACAACTCGTAAAAAAATGACTATTTTCTTTTCAGACCTGGTGGGCTTTAGCCAGATGTCAGAAGAGATGGAGCCTAACGACCTGAATAGAATCCTTGATTCTTACCTTTCAGAAATGGCCGATATCGCGGATCAATATGGCGCAACCGTCGATAAGTTTATCGGTGACGGCATTATGATTTTCTTTGGCGACCCAAAAACCAAGGGAACCAAACAGGATGCTGAAACCTGTGTCGCCATGGCACTGGATATGCAACGACGCATGAACCTTTTGCAAATTAAGTGGCGCCAGGAAGGCATAGATAAAAATATGGAAGTCCGTATGGGAATCAATACAGGATTTTGCACCGTCGGCAACTTTGGCTCGAACGATCGTATGAACTACACAGCAGTGGGAACGGAAGTAAACCTAGCTAGTCGTTTAGAAACGGCATGCACACCCGGTGAAGTGCTCATTTCCAGCAGTACTTTTCTACTGGTCCAAGACAAATATGTTTGCAAAAGCCGTGGCGACGTCAAGGTCAAAGGCTTTGCCGAACCAGTACCAGTTTTTACCGCAGTTGGCAGTCGAGCAGATCTGGATGGTGCGAAGGACTACCTCAGCTACTCCTCTTCTGGATTTTCTATCAACATCGATACCGAAGCGATCCCAACTTACGACCGCAAGAAGGTTCTAGAAGCCCTGCAATCGGCAAACGAATTGATTCAGAAGAGTTTCAGAAAGAAGTAATGCAGTAAAAGCTACTGCCTTGCTAGATAGCCAGTCGGTTCAACAAAATCCCTGGTAGAACTTCTGAACGGACATATATCGATGCCGCCTCTTCGCAAAAATTTAGCACAGACTGCAACATCATCAATACCTGTTAAGGCATAGATATCTGAGAAAATCTGTTCTACACAATTTTCATGAAAGCCTTGATGCTCGGAGTAACTGCGCAGATAGCCTAGTAAGTTTGTTCTTACAAGCTGCGCTCCACGATACTGAATCAAAATAGTCGCCCAGTCTGGTTGAGAGGTCACGGGACAGAGACTTCTGAAGACATGGCTGAATAGCTTCTCTTCTGTATAACCGCCCTGCTCGGTCGCCAATTCGGCAGAATCTTCCAGCTCAAGGTCGTCCAGACAGTCTCCCTCAGGAATTACACGCTGCAGCGACTTTTCGGCTGTTTCCAGCCTAGTAAAAGTTACTCCAACCTTTCCAGAAACACATCGACTTAAATTGCCTCTTATCTCTTCTTCTACCTTACCCGCATCGGAAAATTGAGTGAAGTAGACGCTGTTGAGATAAAGCTTGAGTGATTTTGATTCGACAATATTGTCTGAGCGACAATCGACATCAATATTCAGAATGCCCGGGTGAAGTTTGTCTGCGACGTCACGCCAAACA
>JABJGI010000162.1 GCA_018662305.1 Porticoccaceae bacterium
ACACCGCAACCCTTTCCTTCTCTGGCAGCCAAGGTTGGCAAGGTGGCGCGCAGTATTTTGTTGTCGAAGAAAATTATAGCCCCGGTATAGGTTTTACCCAACGCACCAATGCCGAACTCTTTTCCACAGAATTGACTCACACTTGGGTATTTGAAAATTCAGACCTGTTCCGTGAATTTCAGATGGGTCTAGATACCGCGCGCTGGAATGATCTGGATACCGGCAATCTGGATAGCTCTGAATTGGGTCTTAATCTCGCTAGCCTGACCTTTTTGCGTGGCGATGAAGTGAGCATTGAGCTCACTCAGGAGAAAGAGTTTGTCAGCCCAGGCGGAAGAAATCCTACCGGCGAACTGGGATTTGATATTCCCAGCGGAACCTACACCCAGGACATCTATGAATTCGGTTATGCCACGCCACAATTCTGGGATCTTCGCGGAGAAGTTGAATTTAGCCGGGGAGACTACTACACAGGAACCCGCACTCAGATTGAGCCTTCTGTAGGCTGGCAAGCAAATCAGTATGTTTCTCTCAGCGCTGGGTATCGCTTTTCAAAATACGATCTGCCTGAGGGTATCGTATACACCCGTGAGTTCGATGCTGATCTAACCATTGCCTTTGGTCCACGGGTTTCCCTCAGCACACAGATCGAATATGACAATGTCCGTCGAGAGGCCTCCTTTAACAACCGTCTCAGGTGGGAAATTCAGGACGGTCAAGACATTTGGCTGGTCTTTAATCAAGGGCTGATCGACGAAGATGAGGACTATGAGTTCGCAGTCACCGAGACGGCCGCCGCCTTTAAAATAAGATATACATTACGGTACTGATTGAGCGCTGCTAAACTAGAGGCTGCTTAGGGTCGTGCAAGAGGTCTTTGCTCGACTTCCTTAACCTTGGGAGCCTCATTCGCAAATGGCAATTCGGTTTTATCATATTCGCAGCAGTGTCTTTGTTTTGCTGCTGAGCCTTTCCTGCTCTCTTGTTGCTCAAACCAACCAGCTGCCTCTAATCTTTGCTGACACCAATCGAGATATTGTTCTGGTTGGCGCCGTCAAAAGCTTTGATTTCAACTCGCCTGAAACCCTCATCGAAGTGGAGGTTGAAAGCACTTCCGGTCAACCAAGCATTTGGCAGGTCGTAACCAAATCGGCCACCGAATTGCGTCGCCTAGGATGGACCAGTCAATCGTTATTTCCCGGAGAGCTGGTTCAAATTGAGGGAGAGCTTATTCAGGGGAGTCGCTTATCCCTGCAGATGAAAAAGCTGGTTCGCACCAATGGCCAAGAACTCATACCTGAGCAGGAAAATATCTTCGATCAACTAGTTTCCGGTACCTACCAACCCATCGCTTCGCAAGGTTCTATTCAACTGAGCTTTGATCGTTACGGGTTTTCTAGGTCAATCTTCTACTTCAATGATTTTGACGCATCGCTCGAACTCAATGCTGAGGATATTTCTGCCAGCCAATTCCAGCTCGACTTGCTGACCGAAGATCTAGACAGTAGCTCCTTCGAACTGTCACGAATTCTAAAAAGTGGCGTATTTTTTGATGCCTCAAACTTCCCTCTTATCTCTGTTTCAGCAACCTCGATTGAACCTCGGGGAGACGCCAGTTTAATTGTGCGAGCGGATGTCACAATTAAAGGCATTACCGAATCAGTGCAGTTTGAAATTCAACTGAATCAGTCTGATGTACATCCCGAGTCGGGAATTCAAAGTCTGGGGTTTGCCGGCACAGCTCAGGTGCTGCGATCAAATTGGGGCTTTGTGGGATTCGCTCCCGACATCAGCAATGAAATATTGATCGAACTGCAGATGGAATTTGAGTTGACTCCTGAAACACTCCGACCAGAGCAGATACCCGCTCAGGTTACCCCTTCGTATCCGTAAAGCCAGCCATAGCGCCTTCCAATAAGTTTCTCTGATTGAGCTCCCGCTAGGTTCAAGGCCTTTGCCGATACTTTGTTGAGTGCTCCTTTCTGATGGAAAAACGCCATATTCTTCCGGGCGACAACTTGAGTTTTTCTGCAACGCTTAAAACGCTTTGACTCATAATCTTTAAGCGCATTCTCTAAATCACTCAATGCCGCGATAGATTCAGCCAATTGATACGCATCCTCCATCGCCATTACTGCACCCTGAGCCATGCTCGGTAACATGGCATGGGCCGCGTCGCCTAACAGGGTTATGCAACCCTTGGTCCATGATTCCAAAACTGGGCGTTCATAGAGACCCCAGCTGAGCGCCTGATCCGCCTTTGAGACTAAATCTTGTACCGCTGTGCATCCCGTCGAAAAACTCTGGTTCAGCTCCTCTACCGAACTGCTTCCCTGCCACCTCTCATGCTGAGCTCTCGAACTCTCAACGCAGGCCACAAGGTTAATCGATTTGCCGGAACTCACGGGATACTGAACAAGGTGGCGGCCAGGCCCGATCCAGATTCTCGGAACCATCGGATAATCCATCTCTAGCTCGCTAGTTGGGACCAAGGCTCGCCAAGCAATGCAGTTAGTGAATTTGGGATCCGTTTCATCAAAACACTGTTTACGAACTGTGGAATGAATTCCATCACAACCCACAACAGCTTTTCCCTGAAAAATTCTCCCATCCCGAGTCTTTAGCTGAACAAAACCTTGCTCCTGCTTTATGTCCAGCACCTCGGCCGCTAAGTGGAGCTTTTCAGGTGCTCTGGCCTGCAATGCATCAACCAGAATCCGCTGCAGATCTGAGCGAAGAATTTGATAATGAGGAAAACTATGCTCCTCCTGAGCGAAGGCACTTAGCGGGTATGTGCATATCTGACGGCCAGATATACCGTCCATCATTAAGCCGTAGAGCGGCGCCAACGCATATTTTTCAAATTCTTCAGTTAACCCGAGCTCATGGATTAAGCGAGCACCATTTGCTCCAATTTGGATACCTGCGCCCACATCTGCCAGTTTGTCGGCTTTTTCCAGAATGAGAAAATCAGTATTTTTGCGCTGCAAGCACAAGCCGGCAAACAGACCGCCTATTCCGGCACCGACGAGAACTATTGGATTAGAGGTGTTTGTCATCCTGAAATAGGCGGTATCTTAAAGATTTTAAGTCTAGCCTAATTCAGAGGAATATTTAGGCCGCGGTATGTAATCCACACTCGCGACCAGATTCAACCTTGGTCGGATCAAAATAATGACGGCAGGATGGAAGATCGTGCTCAGCCATGTAGTTGCTCAGATCGTCATCTGTCCATCGAAAGATAGGCGCGACCTTGAGGATACCGCGCTTATCGTAGGAGAGCACATCCAGGCTTTTACGGAAGTCCGTATCACCCTGCCGAATTCCAGAGATCCAAATTTTCGGATCGAGATCCTTTAAAGCTCGCTCAAAGGGTTCGAGTTTGACGATACGAGTGAATTCCGCATGTTTTTCAGGTTCATCCAAAGTAGGAATGCCACCCATCAGGATGTTTAAACGCTCACTGGTCACTTCAGGCACGTAGATTTTCATATTGAGTTTGAGCCGCTCAATAATCTCCTCGGCCACCACATAGGTGTCTCTCAGGTTGTACCCGGAATCTACCCAAATAACGGGAAGGTCAGGAGCAACCTGGCCGACCAAATGAAGCAAAGCAGCTGAATTTGGGCCGAAGCTGGTTGACATGATAATGGGTTCTTCCTGATCCACAGCCCAGCGCACAATGGCTTCCGGAGAAAGCGATTGCAGCTGCTTATTCTGTTCGACTGTGTCTATTACCAAGCTTCCAATTCCAGCAGATTTTCTGCTACATAATTTTTGGTGCGCCACTATAAAGCGCCATTCTTATAATTAGAAATACTATTAAATAATAAAACTAGATCTATTAGTTGTTAACAGTAATGCTGCGCAACGCAGCCGACACCGATTTTCTGGCGCAAATTTAACCAAAGCATCGCCTTGAAAAGATACAGTCAACCTCAAGATTGTTAGAATTCCCAGTGAATAAAGGAGATTCACGTGTTCCGAATATTTTTGTTTCTATTAACTAACCTAGCGATTCTTGTTGTCGCTGGCATCGTCTTGAGCTTGCTTGGGGTCTCTTCTTATCTAGAACAAGGTGGTACCTCACTTAACCTGCAATCTTTGTTGATATTCTGTGCGGTATTTGGATTTTCCGGCTCACTTGTTTCCCTCTTTATCTCTAAGTGGATGGCAAAACGAGCGACCGGCGCAAAGGTAATAACGCAGCCATCTACACCAGAAGAAACCTGGCTAGTAGAAACAGTGCGTCAATTATCGGATCAAGCTGGTATCGGCATGCCAGAGGTTGCAATATTCCCTGCGCAACAGTCCAACGCATTTGCTACCGGCTGGAATCGCAACAAAGCTTTGGTCGCAGTTAGTCAGGGATTGCTGCAGCGATTTAACAAAGATGAAGTCCGCGCGGTAATGGCCCATGAAATAGGACACGTTGCCAACGGTGACATGATTACTCTGGCGCTAGTTCAGGGTGTGGTAAATACTTTCGTGATGTTTTTCGCCCGCGTAATTGGGCATACCGTTGACCGGGTAATCTTCAAAACGGAGCGAGGCCACGGTATTGGTTTCTGGGTCACCACCATCATCGCCGAAATTGTGCTGGGAATACTGGCCTCAATGATTGTCTTCTGGTTCTCTCGCAAAAGAGAATTTCGGGCAGACGAAGCGGGAGCTAGCCTAGCTGGGCGAGAATCAATGATTAACGCGCTGCAACGGCTGCAATCTGAAGTTCGTGCACAAGTTCCAAATCAGATGCCAGACAGCCTAACGGCCTTCGGGATTTCGCCCGGATTCGGTAAAAAAATGGGCCGTGCCTTTATGACCCACCCTCCGCTGGAGGAACGAATTGAAGCTCTCAGAGGGAGTTTTTAAGGACACAGTTCACACTTTCAACTCATTTATGTGAGTGAAAACACAAAATTAACCCCTTTTGGCGGCTTAAGTCCTTGGTCGCCACTCAAAATTTGCTCGACAATTGGAAGTCGAATCTAACAAGCCACGGAGGCTTTGGTGAATCTGTCAGACCTGACCGAACTGGTCGAACAAAATGGTGATGCTCTGGAGCAAATTATTGATTTGCTTCCTGCGCCCATTTACCTGAAAGATATTCAGGGCAGATTCATTAACTGCAATCATGCCTTTGCCGAGCTATGGGGCAAATCCCCTCAAGACATTATTGGTAAGACCTTAATCGATATGTCGGATCACGCTATCGCGACAGACTTGCACCAACGCGACATGACGCTATTGAAAAACCAAGGCTGTCGCATCGACGAAATTGATGTCTCAGAGCTGGTACAGAAGTTTAGTATTCTGCACTTTCACGGCTGTGCCACAAAAGATGAGTCTGGCAGCTCCACCGGAATTGTCGGTATTGTCTTTGATATTACCGCTCGCGCCGACCTGGAACGTAAATTGGAAGCTCTGTCTCAAATAGACGAGCTGACACAGATTCCCAATCGGCGTCATGGTATGTCGCGGCTCGAATCATTGATCAGTCACTCGCACCGGCACGGGTTTGAATTTACTCTGCTCATTCTGGACATTGATCACTTCAAATTAGTGAATGACAAGTACGGCCATAAAGCTGGCGATGATGTATTGATTCAATTTGCTTCTCTGCTTTCAAATATGGCGAGAACCTCTGACACGGTTTACCGCTACGGTGGCGAGGAGTTTGTTGTGCTTTTGCCCAATACCCATGCCGATGGCGGTCTTACGCTCGCAGAAAGATTCCGAGAGGCGATTGAAAAACAAGATTTTAATATTGGAGCTGATGGCCCCATTCATATTTCAGCCAGCATTGGTGTCGCATTTTTCCCCGAGCACGGAGCGACCATGGGCCAACTCTTCTTAGCTGCTGACAAGGCGCTCTATAAAGCCAAAGGTGGTGGACGCAACCGCGTAGAACCGGCAATCTAGTTGCTCAACATCTAAGGACTTTTCGATGAGCACAACCCTTTGTGAGGTTTCAGACTTCCAAGAATGTGAGGCTCGAGAATTCCAAATCGGTGACCAGAACCTAATACTGATCCACTGGCACGGCTCTTGGTATGCCTATAGAAATAGCTGCCCTCACGCCAACTGGCCTCTAAATATTCAACCTGATGTTTTTTTTGATAGCGACGAGCAGTTTCTTCAGTGCAGTAACCATATGGCACTCTTTGATATCGAAACTGGGGTATGCAAAGCGGGGCCTTGTGTCGGTGACAGCCTCTCTGCTGTGAGGGTCAAGGTGATTGAAAATCAGGTTTTGGTTGAACTTTAGTAGAAAACTAAACTAACTAAGACCTTGTTTTTTCATGGCACGCCAAAGTGTCATGCGGCTCACACCTAGACTGGCAGCCGTTCGCACTCTACTGCCCTCATTCGCAGCGAGCGCTGCCTGTAGCTCTTGTGAAGACATTTCCGAAACATTCTTATTAAAGTCTGTTTTGCGCCTGCTTGGACGCTGATCACGAGCTCGACGACTATGATCTGTCGAACGACGACCGTGTGTATAACCCCTGTCCCCTGCCCGGTTACCAGATTTATCGGATTTGTCAGAAAACCGCGCGACATCAACGGGAAGATCCGTTAGCTCGATCTTCTCCCCATCGCTCATGGCTAAAGCAAAGAGAGCTGAATTTTGAAGCTGACGAATATTACCTGGCCAATCACAGCGTGAAATCGCCCCGAGAGCATTGGCAGTTATCTTGATCTTAGATTCGCCTTCTACACCATCTAGCAGAAACTTCTCGAACAAAGGGACGATGTCTCCGACCCGATCTCTCAGGGGGGGCAAATGAATGGTTATGACCTCTAAACGATAGCGCAGATCGGCTCGAAAAGCAGACTCTTGAACTGCCTGTTCCAGCGGTATCTGCGACGCAGACAAAATTCGTCCTTTAAAGGGCACCGTTGTGACCGAACCTATCTCCGAATACTCACGCTCTTGCAGCACCCTAAGTAACTTAGCCTGCAAGCTAATATCCATAGTGGTCACTTCATCGAGAAACAATGTACCTTCACCAACAGCACCAAGGAGCCCAGTCTGGTCACTAACCGCTCCGGTAAAGGAGCCCTTTTTGTGGCCAAATAACTGTGATTCCATTAGTGCATCAGAGAAATTCGCACAATTGTAGGAAAGGAAGGGATGATCTTTACGATCACTCTCTTCGTGAAGCGCTCGTGCAGTCAGCTCTTTGCCTGTTCCCGTCTCTCCCCAGATAAATACTGGGACGTCTGCGGTCGCAGCTTTCTTTAGCCAAACAAATATCTCGTGCATGACTGAAGAACAGGTATACATGCCTCGAAAGCCTTCGAGCTTGGCTACTTCAATGCTTTGAGAGTTTTCCAAAATCAATTGCCACGGATATACATCAGGGTTTCAGCTCACAGTATATGGGGGAGAAGGTGACCTATGTGTGATCCAAATATTAAAAAATATTGCATGCCAGCGCTGAGCCCGGCAAGTTTTCATACTTAGACCGATTCAAGATTTGCTCTCATCTCAGATATCACCGCTGCGTAGTCGGCTTTACCAAAAATCGCTGACCCAGCAACAAAGGTGTCTGCTCCCGCTTCGGCGATCTCAGCGATATTATCTGTAGTCACGCCACCGTCAATCTCTAGACGAATCTCCCGGTCCACAGAATCGATCAGAGCCCTGGCCTCTCGCAATTTCGACAGGGTATTGGGAATAAATTTCTGCCCGCCAAAACCCGGGTTTACCGACATCAGAAGCAAAATATCCATTTCAGAAATTACCGGTTCAACTTGGGTTACAGCTGTTGCGGGATTCAGCACAAGGCCGGTCTGAACTCCTAGACTGCTGGCTAATTGCAATGAGCGATGCACATGCCGGCTTGCCTCAGGGTGAAAGGTCACGCTGGTTGCTCCGGCGTCAGCGAACATTCGAATGCATTCATCAACCGGTTCAACCATCAGATGAACATCAATGGGCGCAGTTACTCCGTGCTTACGAAGGGCTTCACACACCATCGGCCCAATGGTGAGATTGGGTACATAGTGGTTGTCCATCACATCAAAATGAATCCAATCTGCACCGGATTCGAGAACTCGATCGACTTCTTCGCCCAAACGAGCGAAGTTTGCGGAAAGAATGGAGGGTGCAATTAAATAGGGCAGCATTTTTATCCGTCTTTGCCTGTATTGGTTTGGCAGGTTTCTGTGTTGCGAGCTATTCTACTTCAAGCTTGTCTCGAATGGCTTGCAACCGTTCAAGATTTCCTACATCAGACCACTCTCCAGAATGGTAGTAACCGGAAATCTGGTTATTCTCTATAGCCTTAAAAAGAGGCTCTCTCAATGGAAAGGCATTGTCGCCAAATCGCCACGAGGCCACCCATCGAGGGTCGACTAATGCGATCCCGGAGTAGGTCAATGTATTCGGATTGGCTGGACTTGGCATACAGAGAGGAGAAAGATCTTTTGCCAGTTCCGCCGATTCTGTCGCCAAAGAGAAATCGCCCATGGCGTTATGCGCTGGGTTATCAACCAATACCAGTCTCGCCACTTCTTCATTCGATAACGGAGTTTTAACAAAGCTGATGTAATCAAAGTCAGTCCAAATATCTGAGCTGACGATGAGAAAGGGCTCTTCTCCAATGAGTGGCAACGCTTTCTTGATTCCACCCCCGGTTTCCAGAAGCTCCTGCTCATGTGACCAGTGGATCTGTACACCCAGTTCCGACCCATCACCCAGATAATTCTGCAGCTTGTCAGCCAGCCAATGGGTATTAATAATAAATTCGTTAATGCCTGTCAGTTTGAGCTGTTCGATATGCCGAAGGATAAGAGGCTTCCCCGCCACCGGTATGAGGGGTTTAGGTATAGTTTCGGTCAGTGGTAATAGGCGTTTACCCTTGCCGGCTGCCAGAAGAAATGCCTTCATCTACCAGACTGTTACTTCGCTGCCTGCTTTCCGCCAGTTGGAATACCAGCGCTGTTGTTCAATATGGGGTAGCAATTTTGATTGAATCCAATCGCCAAACTCCTGCAACTCAGTCTCAGCCTCACAGGTTTCCAAAAGGTAGCGTAAGGCCAATGGGATGCTTTCCAGGTAAGCGGCCTTATCATCTCTCAGTGCCAACCTGGCAAAAATACCGATGACTTTGAGGTGACGTTGAGCACTCATAGTCTCAAACCAGCTAGGAAATTTTTCTCGCCCCTGTTCGCTGATAAGCCCGTCCTTAAATAGTTTTTCTGCAAAACTATCGCGGACCCTATTTACTCGCAGCGGTTCCCAGCGCAAATAACAGTCCCGGCTCAAAGACACGAGATCGTAAGTGATTGGCCCCCATACGGCGTCCTGAAAATCAATGACGCCAGGTTCATCGCTATCTAGCTTGAGCAAATTCCTACAGTGGTAGTCCCTATGCACTAGCACCTGAGGTTGCTCTGTGGCACTTCCAGCCAAATAGCTAAAACAGGAATTGATGAGCCTAGATTCGGCGGCATCAATGGAGTACCCAAGAAGTTTTTTTACAAACCAAAATGGGAAGAGTTCCATCTCCTGACGAATCAACCCAGCTGTATATCGAGGAAACCAGGGCGGCCGTTCTTTGCAAGAGACAATCTTGTGCAACGACTGGATCGCACCCTGATACAACTGATCGGCATCTCCTGCTGAACGCGCGTCACCCATGGCATCCTGATACAAAGAGTCACCCAAATCCTCAATAATCAATTTGCCCGACTGCAGGTCTGCTGCATAGATAGTGGGAACTTTCACGCCCAAGGAGCCCAGCAAACTGGAAACCCTCATAAAAGACACCCAATCCTCTTGCTCAGGAGGGGCGCTAACGCCCAAAACACTGGGCTGGGAAGTGATTCGATAGTAACAGCGAAACCCAGCGTCTCCCTGCAGAGATTCCACGCTAGTTTGAGCACTTAGATGGATATTGTCTGGTAGATATTGACTGGCAAGATCTATGAGATCCTGTCCAATTTGGTTGTTTTGTGCCAGCCTTTCCATGCAGATTACTTTACACTGTAAGCCTTTGGTCATACTAGAGTCTGTTCACACTAATTAGATCTGGAATAACCTCAAATTCAAATTCATCCCTGTCAGTCATTGGATGGAATAACTCGAATATAGATCACACCATTGAGCTACAGAAATATCATCAGATCAGCCGTTTCGGCAAAGCGCTACTTCGCAGCGCTGACTTTTGTCTGGCTCACAACAGAGGCTCTCGCCCAGCAAGGACAGCAGGAAGAAACCGGCGGAGCGGCGGAGCTGGAATGGGTGCTGCGGGAAGACTTGCCATCTGATCTCCTGACCCAGTGCCCCCGCAGTTGCAGTGGCATGTATCTAGAAGAGCAAAGAAGCCACGCGGCGATGGATATTAATCCAGGGGAAGCCGATATCGAAATTGTTTCAAATCTATCGGAAGTCGATGGCGAAGCTGGAATAGCCACGATGGAAGGCAGCGTGGAACTAATTCAGGGATGGCGTTCCGTCGAGGCGGAGAGCATCCGCATTCTTCAGGACGAGAACAGAATTGAAATGGACGGGGGCATTCGAATGCGAGAGCCCGGCATGTTGATCACAGGTGGCTCTGCTTCAATCGAAAACAGCTCTCAAGCCATGGAGTTCACAGACGCTGAATTCGTTTTGCACGATCTCGGTGTTCGGGGAACGGCAGATGAAGTGGGTCGAGATGCCGAAGGTCGCTTTTATGTGCTTAACGCTACCTATAGCACCTGCGAACCAGGAGAAGATAGCTGGTCTTTGACCGCCAGTGAGATTGCCATCGATCAAAACCAACTCTTCGCCACCGCAAAGAACATGGTGATTCGAGTTGGGGATGTACCGATTTTTTATGCTCCCTGGTTTTCATTTCCTGTCGGCGAGGGTCGTAAAACCGGGCTACTCTATCCCCGCCTTAGTCGCAGCACTGAGAATGGCCTGGATGTTGCTCAACCCATCTATCTAAATCTCGCACCAAATAGGGATATGACGGTTACTCCAAGATATATTGAGAAGCGAGGCGTAGGGCTCGAACTCGAAACTCGGTTCTTAGGGGAGCATCATTTCAGTCAGATCAACATGGCCTATCTACCCGACGACCAAGTAGGGAGCGGGGGCAACGGAGAGAATAAAGATCGATGGCTAATCGGCCTAGACAGCCAGGCCAATCTTGGGTGGTCTGAATCTGTCATTAGTTACAACCAGGTGAGTGACATAAATTATTTTGACGACCTGGGAAGTGCTGCCGAGCACGTAAATACCGATATTCACTTAAGGCAGTTCGCCAGTCTTTCCAGAAATTCAGACTCCTGGCTGGTGACAATGTCTGCCCTGCGTTATCAAAATCTCAGCGATGACTTGCTGGAAACCTATCGAGAACTCCCCAACTTCAGCTTGGATGGTGACTTTCAAACCGCTGATTTTAACTGGCAGCTAAACCATCAACTGGTTAATTTTGGGCATCCCCTCGATGATGCATTGAACACTGCACCACTGCTTCAGGCTGATGCGGATGGCACATGGGTGACAGGTCAACGAGCCAGTTTAGACTATAGTGTTTCACGAGATTTCCGTATGCCATGGGGACGAGCAGAAGCAGAGCTAATCAGCATGTACCGCTTCTACGAACTAGATGAGGCATTGGCTGGCTACCAGGATTCGAGCCCGCAGAATCAGGCCAACGGCGTTCGACTCTTTAGCGAACTAAATTTTGAACGCCGAGCGGAATTATTTGGGCAAGAATGGATTCAGTCAGTCCAGCCCGCTATTCAATACCTCAATATTGATGCTCAATCTCAGAGTGAAATACCTGTCTTTGATACCCGCAGGGCATCACCCTCCTATTCCGGTTTATTTCGCAGCAACCAGTTTGTGGGTGGAGATCGTATTTCCGATGCCAATCAAGTTACCCTTGGGCTTACCAGTAGGCTTATCGACCCGGTGCACGGTAATCAAGTTGCCCGATTTAGTATCGGTCAGGCTTTCTATCTCGAAAGCAGAAAGGTTTACGCCAACGAACTAATCCAACTCGGGCTGGACGAGCCAGAGGCCTACGCTATCAATGATCCAATCTACCTGCTCGCTGTCGAGCGAGAAGAAGCTCTGAGCGAACTGACAAGAAACCAGTCCAACCTAATTACTGAGGCTGAGTTCCGACTCAGCTCGGAGTGGATTTTGACCACCGATGCTCACTTAAATACATCCTCAAACAGTATTGAGCGCGGACATCTAAATTTTTCATACCTTTCCGATGATCGTCTTAGCGCGATCAACCTGGGTTATCGTTTTGTCGAGGAAAACAGTAACTATATCGACCTCAATGAGGACAGATTGATTCAATCAAGTGAACTCTTTGAGGGGAATACCAGTCAATATGACCTGTCAGGACTATATGTCATTAATAGTAACTGGGTTGTTATGGCCAGATGGCAGCAGGATCTTGCACTTGATCGATCTCTGGAAAAGCTTATTGGCGCACGTTACGACAGCTGCTGCTGGAGTATTGGCCTTTACTGGCGCGATTGGTTAAGAAGAGATGAAGATGTATTGATTCCACAAACCGAATTAGAACAAGACAATGGTATATTTATCAGCTTCGAGCTAAAGGGTTTAGCTGGACTCGGGCAAGGTATAGAAAACTTGCTGGAAGAAGGTATACCCGGATACAACAGAGAGACTTTTTGATGTCAATATATAAACGGCGCCTGGGCGCATTTGCCCTTTTCGTTTTTGCTGCGCTACCTGCTTTAGTTCACAGTCAGGAGCTTGATCGTATCGTCGCGATCGTTGACGACGGAGTAGTGACTAAATCGCAGCTAGATGATCGACTGGACGCAATTCGCCAGAGATTTGTTCAGGATCCAACACAGTTACCTCCTGCTGACGTGCTGCGAGAGCAGATTATTGAGCGCCTTATCATTGAGGAAGTGCAACTACAGCTAGCTGCCAGATCAGGTGTGCGCCCCGCCAGCGGCCAGGTTGACCAAGCCTTTGCCGAACTAGCCGCGTCCAACGGCATGCAACCCCAAGCATTTCTCAATCAGCTCACTGCGCTTGGCGACTCCAGCGCTACCAAGATCATTAAGGATCTTCAGAACGAGCTAACCATCCAACAACTGCAGCAAATCCAAATACCGCGCCGTATTCAGATTACAGATGCTGAAGTCGATTTGTTCTTAGAATCCGCTGAAGGACAGATGTTCACAGCACCTGAATTGCTTCTGAGCCATATCTTTTTACCTCTTGCCAGTAACGCCGGTCCGGGTGAAATCACCTTAGCGGAAGAATCTGCTGCATTGTTGATCCGCGAATATGAGGCTGGAGCTAACTTCAACAACTTAGCAGTTCAGTATTCTGGCGGCTCTTATGCCACTGACGGAGGACAGCTGGGCTGGGTTAGGGCAATCGAATTTGCCCCAGAGATTGGGGATGCTCTTCAGGATGTTGAAATAGATGATCTAGTTGGACCCCTTCGCAGCGCCGGTGGCTTGCACCTATTTCTGGTTCAGGATATTCGCGGCGGAGATGTGGCAACTATGGTTCAGCAAACCAAGACTCGTCATATTTTGATTCGCCCGAACGAAATTCGCACCAATGATGATGCCAAAGAGTTGATCGATTTAATCCACCAACAATTAACAGAGGGTGAGTCTTTTGAAGAACTGGCTCGAACCTATTCTGACGACGTTGCAAATGCGCTCGATGGTGGAGATTTGGGATGGGTTCTTCCCGGAACCATGGTAGCTGAATTCGAACAAGCCACCGACGCCACGCCTACGGGCGAATTTAGCGAGCCTGTGCTGACTTCTTTTGGCTGGCATGTGCTGTTAGTAGAAGACAGGCGAGATGTAGATATGAGTAACGACATGCTTCGCCAACAGGCGACCAATGTGCTCGGGAATCAGCGTTTCGAAGAAGAGTTAGACCTCTGGATTCGCGAAATCCGCAGCGAGGCCTTTATTCAGATTGTCGAAGACTAGCAACGGGGTCATTTCCAAATGCGAGTCGTGGTTACGACCGGTGAACCTGCAGGAATTGGCCCGGACGTTCTAATTGGCGCCTGCCAACAGGAATGGCCTACGCAGCTGGTAGCGATTGGCGACTCGAAGCTGCTCAAAGAAAGAGCAAATCTGCTTGGCGCCAACCTGACAACCACTCCCTTCAATCCTTTGGACGCGGTTCGATCGCACCAAAAAGGTCACCTAGAAGTTGTGGAAATACCTCTCAGGTACCCTTCACAATGCGGAATTCTTGAAGTCGGTAACGCGGGCTGGGTGACCGAGTGCCTTCAGACCGCTGCTGCTGGGTGCATGAATGGGACATTCTCCGCAGTCACAACGGCACCGGTTCATAAGGGCATTATTAATGACAGCGGTTTGCCATTTTCTGGCCATACTGAGTTTTTTGCAGACTACGCCAACATATCTAAAGTGGTGATGATGCTGGCCAGTCCAAGTTTGAGAGTAGCACTGGCGACGACGCATTTGCCGCTGCGAGAAGTATCAGACGCCATCACCAGAGAATCCCTGCGTGAAGTAATTTCAATTCTTATCTCTGAGCTCAAAAACAAATTTTGCATCGACAAACCCAGGATTCTGGTCGCGGGATTAAACCCACACGCCGGAGAAATGGGTCACCTCGGAACCGAGGAGATAGACGTTATTCAGCCAGTGATACAGGAGTTTGACACCTCTCAAGCCAGTTTGATCGGGCCACTTCCGGCAGACACGCTCTTCACTCCTGAAAACCTCAAAGACGCCGATGCCGTGCTCGCTATGTATCACGATCAAGGCCTACCGGTGCTGAAGAGCCAAGGGTTTGGTGAAGCCATCAATATTACTCTTGGCCTACCCTTTATTAGGACATCCGTTGATCACGGTACGGCTCTCTCACTTGCAGGGACTGGCAAAGCCAAGGACTCCAGTCTTATTGCAGCTATATCCCAAGCCTTTGCCCTAGCAGAGCTTCGGGCTGGCCAATAATCAGTGAGTAAAAGCCATGAGGCCGACCATCGCGCCCGCAGGCGTTTTGGTCAGAATTTTCTCCATGATGTTGGAATAATCTCCGCTATAGGAAATGCTATTGCTCCCGCAGCTTCTGACCATCTAGTTGAAATCGGTCCTGGTTTAGGAGCACTCACCGCTGAGCTAATCGGCCGGGCTGACAAGCTCACCTTAATAGAGCTGGACAGAGATCTCATACCGCGACTTGAACAACGTTTTGCAGATCAGCCAAATTGGCAAATAATTTCCTCCGATGCGCTCGATATTGATTTTACCGACCTTGCGCATGGCGGAAAAATTAGGGTTGTCGGCAATCTGCCTTACAACATCTCCACACCACTTATTTTCCATTTGCTTGAACACGTCTCGGTGCTAAAGGATATGCACTTTATGCTGCAAAAAGAGGTGGTGCAGCGATTAACTGCAGAGCCGAATTCAGGTGCATGGGGCAGATTGGCTATTATGGTTCAGTATTTCTGTGATGCCGAATATCTTCTGGACGTTCCGCCCAGTGCCTTTGATCCTGCTCCCAAGGTTGATTCAGCAGTGGTCCGATTGACTCCCCGCGCACCCAGCCTGACAGCAAAAAGTCTTGATAATCTCGAGCTTCTCGTTAAAACGGCGTTTTCGCAGCGCCGCAAAACCTTGCGCAATACCCTTAAAACGCTGTTCAATGCCGACCAACTTCTCGGCTTCGGCATCGATCCTGGCGCGAGACCGGAAAATTTAACCCTGGAACAGTACGTCCATCTGGCCAACCAGCTGACCACATGAACAAAGCAGATATCCGCATCAGCGTCGCCCCGCGTTTTATCCCGGAGCAATCCAATCCCGATGCGGGAAAATACTTTTTTTCCTACACCATCACCCTAGTCAACGCCGATGCTCAGAACTATCAGCTTATTAGCAGAGAGTGGTTAATAACGGATGGTGATGGCAACGAACAGAAGGTTATTGGTGAAGGTGTCGTCGGCAAACAACCCTTAATTGGCTCGGGAGAATCCTTTAGCTATACCAGCGGAGTTTTGCTCGATTCTCCAGTTGGCACCATGCAAGGAAGCTACACCCTGATAAATGATGACAAGGAATCGGTCAAAGCTCTGATCGAACCCTTTTTGCTCGCTTACCCAGGCGCAGTCAACTAATGAGTACCTACGTAGTAGGTGACATACAGGGCTGCTACGATGAATTGCAGCTACTCCTTGAGAAAGTTGACTTTGATCCAGACAAAGATGTGCTCTGGTCCTGCGGCGATATGGTCAATCGCGGCCCCAAGTCATTAAAAACACTCAGATTTTGTAAATCTTTGGGATCTGCGTTTTGGGGTGTCTTGGGAAATCATGATTTGCACCTACTAGCCGTGGCGCGAGGCCATAGGAAAACACGCTCAGCAGACACTTTCGAGAAAATACTAACCGCTCCAGATAGAGAAGAGCTGCTCGGCTGGATTCGAACCCTGCCTCTGTTTCATTATGACGCCGAGCACAATGTCGCCCTCGTCCATGCCGGAGTACCGCCTACTTGGGGCCTAAAAAAATGCCTGGAACTTTCAGAGGAAATTTCCCAGACCCTGCTATCCGATCAATGCGATTTATTTCTACAGAATATGTATGGCAACGACCCTGCGTCTTGGGACAAATCTCTGCAAGGGCCTGAGCGGTGGCGATGTATTACCAACTATTTCACTCGCATGCGGTTTTGTAGCCCAGAGGGAAAATTGGAACTTAAGACCACCTCTGGGCCTAAAAGCGCGCCCAAAGGTTATGCACCCTGGTATCAACACAAGAGTAAATTAATGAAAAAAGTGCCAATCCTATTCGGCCATTGGGCCGCTTTAATGGGACAGACGGACAATAATCAGGCTATTGCCCTGGATACCGGCTGCGCTTGGGGAGGCACGCTTACGCTCTGTGAACTCAATTCAGATTTTCCTCGCACTTCCGTTAAAACGCTCAAATCGACCACTAAGGCTTCCAAATAAAGTGGCTAGGGATGAATGTGATAACTGCGGCATGCGACTTACGCCAGAAGACACCCATTGTCCCAAGTGCGATGAACATCGCTACGCAAAGAACGCGAAGAAAACATTCAGTGTTGATATAGCTCACAATCTACAGACCGTATCCCAAGCCGAGCAGCAACTAGATATCGCCATTCGCGAGGCACGCGACCAGCAGTTCGGCAAACTCCGCGTAGTAGTCGGTCGAGGCATTATTCGTCGAGAAATTCGACGTTCACTCGACACCGCCGTCTGGCAGCACCGAATCCGTGACTATCAGGTAGAGGAAAACAACGAGGGTGCCTATATCCTTCGACTGGAATCAGGTAAATAGATGATTCGCATTCTCTATGCTCCAGTCCTCTACCTCAGTTTAATGGCCTCGGCCTTTGCTCAAGTCCGTATCCCGCTGGAAGAACCTGACCTGAGCATCTACGAACGTTGCTTGCTCTATGCAACTCTCGTCGCTCCTGCTAACAAAACGGCCGAGTCGATACGTCAGGAATGCCGGGCCATGGCGGCGGACGAATCTGCTCCTGAAAATGTCGAAGAATGGAGCTTTTCTTCATGGCAAGACTTTCTCGACACGCTGGAATCAGACGAACCCGGAGCGATCACTACCCGCAGCGAACTTGAAGACATCAGCAAAAATAGTTCCTTTGTTATCACACCCCATAGACCAAACTTTTTACTGCCTGCGGCTTTAACAAATGATACCAACCTCTCCCCATTTGAAGGCCCCGGGGTAGATTCAGGTGAATTGGATCACGCCGAAGTACAGTTTCAACTGAGTTTAAAATTCCCGCTAGCGGACAACTTCATTTTTGATGACTCTGCGCTGTGGATGGGCTACACCATCAGATCATTCTGGCAGGCCTACAATACCGATATCTCGCGCCCCTTTCGTGAAACCAATCACGAGCCTGAGATATTCTGGAATATTCCTAGTAGGGTTTCTTTTTTGGGCCTCAACAATGTTGCCAATGAACTTGTTTTAAACCACCAATCCAATGGCCAGTCCGGAACGCGCTCGCGCAGCTGGAACCGCGTTATGCTTGCCAGCTATTGGGAAAGGGGAAATCTCGGTCTGATTGTAAAACCCTGGTATCGACTTCCGGAGGCTACAGATGAAGACCCGGATGAAAACCCGAACATTGAAGAATATCTGGGCAATTTTGAATTTGTTGGCAACTACCAAGTTTCAGGCCACAGTCTCAGCCTGATGCTGCGCAACAATATGAGGGGTGAAAATAAAGGAGCAGCTGAGCTTAGCTACAGCTTTCCCTGGTTATCGCGCGTGGATGGTGTGATCAAATATTTCAACGGCTATGGCGAAAGCTTGGTGGATTACAACCGCCACACGGAACGGTTGTCCATAGGTATCCAGATTACCGACTGGTTCTAGGCAAGCAGTAATTTGATCGCTGCTTCGAGCTGATCCTGTATCTCTGGGTTGGAAATTTTTCCTTCCTCTGTATCAAAATTCTCAGTGAAACTTGGCACTGAGAGCGTAGCTCTTATATCGCAATCAAATCGTGGCAGCGCGGCCTCAGCGATGCCTAATACCGTACTAGCTCCGCGACCACCCGGCGAAGTGGACAGAAGCAGAGTGGGCTTATTCTGGTACACCTTTGGATTAGAGCGCGTGCACCAGTCGAAAAGGTTTTTGTAGGCCGCGCTGTAGTTGCCGTTGTGCTCAGCGAAAGAAATTATCAATCGGTCAGCACTGCCTATCTTGTCTAAAAACTTTCTGGCTAATTCTGGTTTTCCCAGTTCTTCTTCTTTATCAATACTAAAAAGCGGCAGTTCATATTCTCTCAAATCCAGCACTTCCGTTTCTTCCGCCTCAACGAGGCTAGCGGCATAGCTGACCAGCATTTTGTTTATTGATTTGGAACTGCTACTCGCAGCGAAGACAACTAGTTTCATTGGTAACTCGCGTATATATGAATCTGGCTATTCTAATCCTTTCTCAGGCTTTCGAACTCACTGGCCATTCCATCTGGACAGAATTTCATCCCTGAGCCACTATCCACCTTAATTTCGACCACAAGACATAGCCATGAGTATTGACCCCTTTGAAGAAGCGATTGCCAACACCGGAAGTTCAGATCCTTCACTGAGCTCAGAGTATCGCTACGCTGGGTTTTGGATTCGCTTTGTCGCCTCTGTCATCGACTCAATTCTGATCATGATTTTGATACTGCCAATGATGAAATATTTTTTTGGCACACATATTTCAACTTCCAATAGTTTTTTCAATTCTCAAGGGCTGCAGTCCCACCAATTCGAAAGCATGACCATGCTTAGCCCGATGGGTCAGCTGGTGTACTTTTTATTGATCTTAGTGGTGGTAATGCTTTTTTGGATCTATCGGTCTGCGACACCCGGAAAGATGATGCTGGGGCTAAAGATCATCGACGCAAAAACTGGGGGAACTATAAGCACAGGCCAAGCTATTGGCAGATATTTTGGTTATTACCTGTCCTGCCTGTTTTTTGCTTTGGGGTTTATCTGGGCGGGCTTTGATCGCCGAAAACAAGCCTGGCACGACAAGCTCGCTGGCACTTTGGTGATTTACTCAGAGAATAAAAAAAGCCGGGGTTAACCGGCTGCTTTCGTCTGCGATTTCTCGCTGCTGTTTTTGCGCTTTCTCGCGCGTTCTTTCTAGTTACTCACTGTGTTCGGCTGGGGGAACCTTGCATTCGAGCTTTTTACCCAGAAGCTTCTCGATAGGCTCCAACCTGAAAGAATCATCTTCGCAAGCAAAGCTAATGGAGACACCCGTCTTTCCTGCGCGGCCGGTACGACCGATTCGGTGCACGTAATCTTCTGGTTCCTCAGGCAAGGTGTAGTTCACCACGTGGCTGATGTTGTCTACATGTATTCCACGACCCGCAACATCGGTTGCGACGAGAACTTTGATCTGGCCGGACTTAAATCGATCCAGCGTGGCAACTCTCTTTTGCTGAGGCACTTCTCCCGACAGAATGCCAACGGCAATTCCTTCGCGCTTAAGCTTCTCGAAGAGTCGCTTTACCTCATCCCGACGATTGGCAAAGACAATTAGGCTCTCAGCATTTTCATTGGCAATAACGCGTTTGAGCAGGGCAAATTTTTCGTCACTGGATAATATATAGACGCGCTGATCAACCGAGTCAGCAGCCATATTGTCCGGTTCAATTTCGATACGAATTGGTTCGTGCAACCAACGTTCTACAAGCCTTTCTACGTCATCGGTAAAGGTGGCTGAGAAAAATAGGGTTTGGCGATTTTCATTGCGCGGCGTCATTCGCACTATGCGTCTTACCTGTGGAATAAATCCCATATCCAACATTCGGTCGGCTTCATCGATGACCAAGACTTCCACTTGATCAAGATGCACGTCGTTGCTGGTAGCAAAATCTATCAGTCGTCCAGGTGTGGCGACCAGAATATCTACTAAATCACTTTCCAGCTTTTGACGCTGCTTGTGTTGATCCATCCCCCCCACAAGCACTTGCACGTTCAGATCGCAGTACTTGGTTAGGAGTTTCGCATCTTCGGCGATTTGCATAACCAACTCTCGGGTGGGCGCGATAATTAGAGCCCTTGGTTCTCCAGCATATCTCTTCTCCTCGATGGGATTCCGAAGAAAATCATCAATCATCGCGATCAGGAACGCAGCTGTTTTGCCTGTCCCTGTCTGCGCCTTACCAACAACATCGTGACCGCTCAGGCTGTGTGGAAGTGCCTGTGCCTGAATTGGAGAACAATACTCAAAACCTAGATCGGCAATGGCGTGCATCAATGGATCTGGCAAATCCAGATCGTGAAAACGAACCTTACCCGGGGCAGGTTCGATCTGAAATTGACTGATATCCCAGCTGGCGGTTTTCTTGTTTTGGTTGTTTCTGTTTCGGCCAGACCGGTTGCGTCTTCGATTGCTGCTTTTATTGGCGTTAGCAGAGTCTTGCGGGGAATCGGATGTCAAAATATTCATCGGTGGGAATTAGGGCGCGCAGTATAGCAAGGCTTTAATAGCACAGCGAACGCACAATATTGCCGAGCTACCAATAAGCCTCAGATTCGGAAAAGCCCAATCACCTCTGCGTGCATAGTTTGCGGAAACATATCTAACAAACCACCAGAATCCAGCTTGTATCCCTTGGAAACCAGAATCTCAGCATCGCGAATAAAGGTTGCCGGATGGCATGAGATATAGAGTATTTGTGCTGGTTTGGACTTTACTAATTCACGTACGACAGCTTCCGCGCCGGCGCGGGGAGGGTCTAGAAGCACTGCCGTTGCGCGCCGAAACAACGAACGCAATCCGCTGAGCGCCTTGGCATCAAATAGATCCGCGCACCGATGACTTAAATTCGATGCGCTACCGCAAAGGGAATTGGCGCGATCTACAGCTTCACGACTAACTTCTATACCCACCACTTCGCCAGCCTCGGAAGAGAGGGCAGTTGAGAAATTTCCCGATCCACAAAATAGATCCAGTAAGAAATCCTTCTCAGTTAAATTAAGCAGGCGTTGTGCATTTGTGATGAGCGCTGAATTTATTTCAGCGTTTGCCTGGATAAATCCTGTCGGAGAAATGGCAGCCCCCTCTTTTGCGCTGGAATAAATTAGCTGAGCTGGGGCATTTTTAAATTTCACCCACAAATCACAGTCAATTAGATCGATAGAAACTCCTTCAATGGTCGATGGCGGGATTTTTCGATCGACAAGCAAGGAGACTGAAAGCCGACGATTTTCATAGCTCAGTTTAATTTCGGAAACCACCCCTTGTAGCTTGAGAGGCAGGCTTTTAAGAATATCAGGCAAGAGGGGCAGCGCTTGATCTAGCTCAGGTATCAATACTGAGCAGCTTTCAATGCCGAGAGTTTGTTTTGAGGAGCTAGGTTTGAATCCAATTACCCCCGCATTTGGATCAACTGAGAGGCGCGCTCTGCGTCGATAGCTCCATGGGTTTGAAGTGACGGGCTCGAGCCAGTTTATGACGGAGATATTTTTGTGCTCAAGCGCTCGCTGAAGCCTTTGCTGCTTTGCGCGAACCTGGGCTGCATAATCAAGATGCTGGATTTGGCATCCACCGCATTCTCCGAAATATCGACATTTCGGCTCAATGCGATCAGGGCTGGAAGTCAGAAGGCTCTTTACAACACCCTCATCATACTTAAGGTGGTTTTTAACGAGCGTCCATTCAACGCGCTCGCCTGGCAACGCGCCTTGCACAAAGCAGGTTTTACCCTGGCCTTTGTCAAGAGAGCGCCCTACCCCCCTCCCATCATGGGTCAGGTCGACTATTTCAAGGGGGTCGGTCAATCGAGCTTGTAACCCACTCCATAGATAGAGTGGATAAGGTCTCCCTCTTTCGACGACTCATTGAGCTTGCGGCGCAAGTTTTTGATATGACTATCGATGGTGCGGTCGCTGACCACTCTCTGATCGGTATAGACCAGGTCCATGAGCTGCTCTCGACTGAATACATGACCAGGGCGTCGAACCATGGCCAGAATCAAGCGAAACTCAACGCGAGTCAGTTCGACTTTGTCCTCACCCACCTCGCAGGTAAACCTTGATTCATCTAGCTTAATATTGCGGTAGGACATTTCTGAATGGTCAAGGCTAGGGCTCGCTTCGACACGGCGCAGTACAGTCGATACTCGCGCCACCACTTCTCTTGGGCTATAGGGCTTACAGATGTAGTCATCTGCACCAATTTGCAGGCCGAGCAATCTATCAATTTCTTCCACCTTGGCCGTCATCATAATGATGGGCACATTGGAGAAAGTTCTGATTTCTCGACAAATCTCCAAGCCATCTTTGCCCGGCAACATAAGATCAAGAAGGATTAGTCTCGGGCTATTGGACTGTACCCAGGAAACCACATCCAAACCGTTGTCGATAATGTGAGTCTGGTATTGAGATTGGTGCAAATACTCTTTGAGCAACATAGCCAGTTTTGGCTCATCTTCCACTATTAGAATAGCGTCACTCATCGTGCTTCTCCTTTTTTTCGATCATACCTGGGAAAGGTACAGGTTAGTTTCAATCCACCCAATTCGGAGTGGTCAATTTCAAGATTTGCCCCGTGGGCTTGTGCGATATTCTGACAGATCGACAACCCCAGCCCTGAGCCACCACTTGATCTATTTCTTGATACCTCAACGCGGTAGAGTCGATCAAAGAGCTGCGGTAATTCCTGATCCGTTACGCCCGGCGAAGAGTCGTCCATAACTACCTGAACATTGTTTTTATCGCCAAGAATCTTTATTTGAATCCTGCCAGGTGAATCCGTGTACCGACAGGAGTTCTCCAGCAGGTTTCCAAACAACTGTATTAGTCTAGATTCATCACCAAACACCCAGGCATCGTCTATACCAATATCCAAATTGCAGTTAAGGCCCACCTCTTCCATGCGCCTTTCAAAGCTCTGCAAGGACTGCTTAACTACATTGGAGATATCGAGGGGAACCATACGGTAACTCAGATCACCGGCATCGGATTTCGACAGCTGGTGCAGATCGTTGATCAATCGTCCAAGTCGTTCAATTTCAGCGGCGAGCGATTCCATCTCTTTGGTATTTGGTTGGCGAATACCATCGAGAATCGCAAAAATTTCCCCTTCCAATATGGCCACTGGCGTTCGCAATTCATGGGATATATCGGAAATCCATCTCTGTTGGGCCGTTTGATTTGACCGAAGTGTATTGGCCAAAATATTTAAGTCGCGAGCGAGTTGCCCCAGTTCATCCTTACTTTCAATTTCAATATTGGTACCGTAATCCCCCTGGGTAAGCTTTTGCACGCCATGGGCGAGGCTTTTCACCGGCGCGAGAAGCCGCGCTGCGATATAGAGAGCCAGAGGCAGCGAAAATGCCAATGTCAAAATGGCGATCAGAACTGAACTTCTTAGCTGACTGCTGACAAAACTCTGGTCCAGCCCTTCGCTGATCTCGTCGGTTGGAGATCTAAGCAAGTAACCCACTAGCTCTCCTCCGGATTCGACATCTGCTCTGAGCCAGTAGTCGGCCGCTTCTGCTGCGATGTCCGCTCTACCACCTATCCATTCGCCCTCAATGCTCAATAACGAAACATCACCGCCGCCCCCACCGCCTGGCCCGCCCACACCATTGCCAACGTCGAGAGAGAAATCTTGAGGTTCTGGAGATAGAGATTCTGCTTGGGGGAATCCCTCTTGAAAATCGCCCGGATCAAACTGTTCTCGTCGCAGCCGATCAAAGGGTCTGGGAGCGGGTCCTCGACGAATCTCTACAAGCTGTCGCCAAAGCACGGGATCTCCACGGAGGGCGTCCCAACTTCCCTGCTCGGTGTAGTGCGCAGAAAGAACACTTGCCGCCGCTTCTAATTGAGCAAGGCTCTGTTGATCCAAGTAACTGACAAAACCTTTTTCAAAAGCAATACGTGTCAACCAAACTGTGGTCAAAACAATTGTCAGAGACAGCACCGCAAAAATAACGAGCAGCCGGGTTCTTAGGGAGTTTTCCATGGAGTGCTACTATACTCTTATGTTCAATATTCCCATATGCACTCTGGTTCAAGCTGGACATTATCCTCTTATTTACTCCCCAATTTCTGCACAATTCTTACTTGATTTAGGTAGAGCCTAGATTGATTCATTTAGAATCAGTTGGGGACGATAGATGATAGAACTAAATAAAAACAAAGCGAGTATTCACCCTTTTATACTCCTAATTCTGTTCACTCTGCTCGCTTCCTGCGGCGGCGGTTCATCTAGCAACAATGCAAACAATATTGGCGCTCAAGTAGCTCAAGCGCCGACCGCGCAAGAACCGCCACCAGAACCAGAACCACAACCAGAACCAGAACCACAACCAGAACCAATTCTCGGAGAGCTAGATATTCTCCTGCGAGCCATTATTGAAGAAGCAGGACTGACAGGCACTCCAGAGCTAGGAAGAAACCTGCCCTCTATTAACGACCCGATCGCCCAGCTCGGCAAGAAACTTTTCTTCTCAAAGAGCCTGGGCGGAGATATGGATACTGCCTGTGTAAGCTGTCACCACCCTTTGTTAGGTGGTGCAGATGGTCTATCTCTCGCCGTGGGTGTCGGTGCAACTAATCCAGACCTACTCGGACCGGGTCGAACTGATAACGATGCATTACCTGATGTGCCCAGAAACTCGCCGAGTGTATTCAATCTCGGGCTTGTTGATGTTGGATTGTTCTGGGATTCCCGCGTCGAGAGTTTGGATGCTACGCCACTAACCAATGGAGCCGAGGGCGGCATTCGAACACCGGAAAGTGCTTTCAATTCCGCCGACCCAAATGCCGGGCCAAACCTTCCTTCTGCGCAGGCAAGATTTCCGGTTCTTTCGAATCGAGAAATGAAGGGGGACAGCTTTGAAGCGGGTAGTTCTCCCGATGCGATCAGAGCGCATCTGGCGGCACGTATCGGTGACTATGGTGTAGGCGCGGGCGAGTTATCTACAAACTCTTGGATTAGCGAATTTCAAACAGCCTTTGACTCTACTCAGGACGCAACCCAGCTGATTACCTTCGACTCAATCGCCTTTGCTATCGGCGAGTATCAGCGATCCATGCTATTCATAGATAACCCATGGTTTAACTACATCCAGGGCGACATTGATGCGCTTACCAACCAACAAAAAAATGGGGCGGTGCTTTTTTACACCAGCGTAGATGAAGATGGCGGCGGCTGTTCCAACTGTCATATGGGAGACAGATTTTCTGACGACCTCTTCCATGTGGTGGCATTTCCGCAGATTGGCCCCGGACAAGGTCACGGCCCTTCAGGCGACGGCGATTTTGGTCGCGGCGCTGTATCGGGTGACATTGAGGACAACTTCTCCTTTAAGACTCCGAGCCTTCTTAATATTGAAGTCAGCGCGCCCTATGGTCACGCCGGCGTCTATCCAGACTTGGATGAAGTCATTAATCACTACGACAATGCACAGCAAAACGTGAACAACTTTTTCAACAACGAAGAGTGGTGTGACCTCCAACAGTTTGAAGAAATTCCAAACTGTGAAGATCTTTTCGAAAATGCGGAGACTAATTCCGATGACGCGGTTGATGCATTACAGGATCAGCGCCAGGCGGGCACTAGCTTGTTTGAAAACTTTAATCTAAATAACCAAGAGGAAAACGAGCTCGAAGCTTTTCTTGGTGCCCTCACGGACCCCTGTGTTTTAGACCCTGATTGCTTGGCTCCCTGGATCGCAGATGAAACCTCTAATGGCCCGGATAACAATCAACTCAATGCGCTATTTTCTGAATAGAAAAATGGCGATTAGTCCGATTTTATATCGGTAAACAGGCGGCCTTTCCTTTCTTCCAATCGAATGGGGATATCGTATAGATCAGACAGCTTGTCTTCGGTGAGAAGCCTTTCCCGCTCGCCCTCGGCAACCAATTGTCCGTTCTTCAAAAATATAAACCATTCGATCTCAGGCAAAATCTCTTCAAGATGATGTGTCACGAGTATGAGTTTTTTACCTGCGGCGACTAGTTCAGACATTATCTCCATGTACTGATGCATCGCTTTAATATCCAGGCCTGATGTGGGTTCATCGAGAATGAGATACTCCGGCTCATGGATCAAGGCTCGCGCCAGCAAGCAGCGCCTTTGTTCACCAGTAGAAATAGTGGCGAATAAATTTTCCGCCAAGTGACCTATTCCCACCGCCTCGATAGATCTCATTGCCGTATCAATTTGCTCGCGGGTATAACTTTGATGCGCATAGGTGGTCAGGCTAGTGTAGAACTGGGAAATTACGACCTGCCGCACCGTTGAATCTCGATGGATATTGGATTGCAACTCGTGAGAGACCACGCCCATCCGCAGGCGGAGACGATCCATTTCCCATGCGGATTGTCCCAACACGTTGAAGACTGCATTTTCATCGGCCACAGGAACGAGTTCTCTGCAAATCAATTTGAGTAGGGTCGATTTGCCGGAGCCATTCGGTCCAATAATTGCCGAGCTTCGATCAGGCGGTAGCGTCAAAGAAAGGTCGGAAAATACTTCTCTTCTACCGCGCTTTACCTGCACGTGTTTCATTTCAATCAGTGCATCATTTGCCACTTTATTTGTCACTAAAAAGGACTCCTCGCCAAAACCCGTAGTTTCGCCTGTCTATGGGGCACCTGTATAGTTCGTATCTTGGGGTTAGAGCGACAAAGTTCGACATCTAACCAATTCGACATCTATTTCCGGTTCTAATAAATGATGGGCAAAGTAATCGGTGCCTTGGTGGGCACTTGGCTTCTCAGCATTCCAGGTTTTTTTCTCGGCTTATTTGCCGGTCACTTCTACGACTCTATTCAGAAACTGAGTCGAGGTCACTTTGTCCACCTGTCCAAGGAACAAAGAACTGCCATTCAACACTCCTATTTTGAAACCAGCTTTAAGCTGCTGGGGTTTTTAGCCAAAGCCGATGGCCATATTTCTAAAGAAGAGGTGTCACATACTGAAGACCTGATAGCCCGTATGGGCTTATCCGCTAGCCAGCGTCAGGACGCTATCTCACTTTTTAAACAGGGGTCCGAACAAGGCTTTTCAGCTGAGCAGTGCCTATCCGAATTTAATCAGATTTGCGGCCGACAACCTCGCCTGAAACAAACACTACTAAGTTACCTAATTACGCTGGCATTGGCAGATGGTGTAATTGATAGCAGCGAAAGAGATGCCCTATTGAAAATCTCACAGGGACTGGGGATCCCCTCATTTGTCTTCGAGCAATTGCTGAGTATGATTCAGGCTCAGGCCAACTTTCACCAACAGGGTTACTCTGCTGGCGCGGGCGGACAACCTCATGCTGGCGATCTGGACAAAGCATATCAGGCGCTTGGAGTTCAGGCTTCGGCAACGGATGCTGAAATTAAAAAGGCGTATCGAAAGTTGATCAGCGAAAACCATCCAGACAAGCTTATCGGGCAAGGCATGCCAGAGGAAATGATAAAACTGGCGACAGAACGGTCCCAGGAAATAAGTACCGCCTATGAAACTATTCAAAAATCCCGCGGGAATTGAGTCAAAGTAAGAGACGAACATCATGTTTGAAGAAATAGAACAACTGCAGGCCATAAGCGACGCCATCGTCAACTACCTATTAGCGAATGGTCTTCAAATTCTGATGACCCTGGTGATGCTGGTGATTGGTTACCTTGTCGCCAAGAAGCTGGGTAAGGCAGTCGAAGGGCTGATGGTGACCAAGAAGATCGATGTCACTCTAAGTCGCTTTGTCGGAAACTCCGCCCACCTGATTGTATTGGCTTTGGTTTTAATGATGGTTGCAGGGAGGCTCGGAATAAGCATCACACCTCTCATCGCCATGATTGGTGCATTGTCTCTGGGTGCAGGCTTAGCCCTTCAGGGCATGCTGGCCAACTATGCAGCGGGTTTTACCATCATTATTACCCGCCCCTTTGTGGTTGGCGACACGCTCAGCGTTCAGGGCCAGACAGGCGTGGTCGAAAGCGTTCATCTCGCCTATACCATTTTGATTGATGAAGATGATGTCCGTATTCAGATCCCTAACCGTCTGGTGGTTGGGGAGATCATGCACAACTCGAAAGAGGAAAAGCTGATCGAGCTTAGCGTTGGCGTTGCATACAAATCAGACCCCCACGAAGTGATTGCGATTATTGAAAAAACGTTAGTGGGTGTTGATGGTGTGAACAAGTCTCGTCGTCCGGTGGTGGGCATCGAAGCCTTCGGCGACAGCAGCATTAATATTGGCGTACGATTTCTAGCACCCACCTCCCGACATTTCGAAACACTCTATGCGGCAAATCTGGCGATTTACGATGCCTTACAAAATGCTGGTATTGAAATTCCGTTTCCTCAACGTGAGGTCACGCTTATGGGGGATAGCAATTCCTAGAGTTGACCGATGCTGACGCGATCATGTTTTGCTAGATCTTGGATGCTCCTGACTGATTTGTAGCCATTGCTGATAAATAGCTTTTCTAAGCTCTGAGCCTGAGTATTGCCGTGCTCTAAAAGCAGGAATCCACCCTTCGCCAAGTATTTCACTGCACCTTTAACAAGGAATTCGAGGTCCAGCATACCTTCGCCCCCAGCAGTTAGGGCTGAGCGAGGCTCGAACCTGAGGTCACCGATATCTAGCCAGGGGCTATTCTCTTCTACGTAAGGAGGGTTCGAGACAATAAGTTCAAATTTCTGATCTTTGTCGACTGCTTCAAACCAACTGCTTAGACACCAGTGAATAGAGGAAACTCTCAAATTAGCCGCATTCCGTTTTGCCAATTCTATGGCTTCGGGAACAATATCAAGGGCGGTGATTTTCCAATCGGGTCGCTCAGAGGCCAGTGCCAAAGCGATCGCTCCTGTTCCCGTGCCGAGATCCAACACCCTAGCACCACTGGATAAATCCAAATCCAATGCAGTTTCCACCAATAACTCGGTTTCTGGCCGGGGAATCAGTGTGTGCTCGTTGCATTCGAGGTCCAAGCCCCAAAACTCACGCCGACCCAAAATATGGGCGATCGGTCTGCCCTGAATTCGCTGCGAGAGAAGCCGGTTAAA
This sequence comes from Porticoccaceae bacterium, assembly GCA_018662305.1. Taxonomy (GTDB): domain Bacteria; phylum Pseudomonadota; class Gammaproteobacteria; order Pseudomonadales; family GM7GCV1; genus JABJGI01. The sequence continues at coordinate 29,529 of JABJGI010000162.1, forward strand.
TTCCTTCAGCTGCTTTGCATCAAGCTCATGCTCGGGCCAAGTAAATAACCAGGTCCTGTTTTTCCCAAGTGCTTCAGCAAGCAGGAGCTCGACGTCCAGCCGTGCTGTATCCGATTCGGTGAGCTGTGCTACCGAGGAGGTAATAACTTCGCTGACCCTATTCACGTTATTTGCTCAAGCCGGCTCGGCTCTGGGAGAAGATTAGTCGTCTTGAGAAAGCGCCGAAAGCAGGTCGGCCTGATGCTCTTGAATAAGCGGTTGAACGACCAGGTCGACAGCACCTTCCATAAATTCGTCAAGCTTGTAGAGCGTGAGATTGATGCGGTGATCAGTAACCCGACCTTGAGGAAAATTGTAGGTGCGAATTCTCTCGGATCGATCACCACTGCCGACCAAGTTTCTGCGAGCATCAGCTTGCTCCTTGTCCGCTGCCTCCTTTTGCGCATCATTGAGTCGAGCTTGCAGGAGAGACATGGCTCTCGCTCTGTTCTTATGCTGCGAGCGTTCGTCCTGGCACTCCACCACAATACCGGAAGGCAAGTGGGTTAAACGGATGGCTGAATCCGTTTTATTCACATGCTGCCCTCCTGAACCGGAAGCCCGGAAAGTATCCACACGCAAATCCTCTTTCTTAATATCAATATTTTCCATTTCCTGTGGCTCGGGCATTACCGCCACAGTGCAGGCTGAAGTATGCACCCTGCCTTGGGATTCGGTCTCTGGAACGCGCTGTACTCGATGCGCCCCAGATTCAAATTTCAGATTGGCGTAAACATCTGTACCGGAGATCCGTGAAATAATTTCTTTGTAGCCGCCGTGATCTCCCTCTCGCTCGGATAGCACTTCAACCTGCCACTTTTGCGATTCAGCGTATTTGGAATACATGCGAAAAAGGTTGCCTGAAAAGATTGCCGCCTCATCGCCGCCGGTTCCGGCCCTGATTTCAAGAAAGACATTGGCCCTATCTTCCGGGTCTTTGGGAAGCAGGAGTTTCTGTAGCTCAAGCTCCAATTCCTCTACTTCTGACTCTGCTGAATCGAGCTCTTCACGCGCCATCTCGCGCATGGAAGTATCGGAATCTTGAAGCATTTCCTGCGCCTCTTCGACGTCTTGAGTACGGGTTTGGTAACGCTCAAAACACTTAACTACTGCCTCTATCTCAGAATATTCTCTCGACAGGTCGCGAAATCGATTCTGGTCACTTATTACCTCTGGGTCGCTCAAAAGCGCACCAACTTCTTCGTAGCGATCGACCAATAGCACCAGCTTGTGTCGAATAGAATCTTTCATGAGTTACACATACTTCTTGTTGGCGGGCGATATTAGGGCTAGCTGCCTTCTTTGTCGATCAATTGATCGTTATCTGAATCCTTGGCATCGGCTTCTTCGATACCAAAAAGCCTGCGCGCCAAATTGATTTCATCAGTATTACCTGACTGAATGACTCGCTTGAGTTGCGCTGTCGGGTCGTGAATGAGTTTTTGCGTAAGGTTGTGAGCAAAGCGCGTCATCACCTCTTCCATTCTCTGGCCGGATTCGAGCATAGATATTGCCTTTTCTAACTCTTGCTGCCGAACCTGGTCAGCGGAAGATCTGAAACCACGGATCAATCCAGAATAATCCGAAGCGAGCGCCTCATTTTTCCAACGGATCAATTCTTCACGAATTAAAGCTTCCGCTTCTTGGGCGGCCTGCTCTCTTGAACGCCGGTTTTCTTCGATCACCTCACTGAGATCATCGACAGTGTAGAGATAGACATCATCCAACTCGCCAACCTCTACCTCAATATCTCTGGGAACCGCCAGGTCAACCATAAACATCATGCGGTGCTTTCGCTGGCGAAGCGCTGACTCTACGGCCCCCTTCCCCAAAAGCGGTAACTGACTAGCAGTCGAGGAAAATACGATATCTGCTTCGTGTAATACCGAAGGAATATCGGACAATAAAATGCTCTCTGCACCCAAACTGTCGGCCAAATCATCCGCTCTTTCGGCTGTTCTATTGGCAATAAGAACGCGACCGATTCCCTGATCTTTTAAATGCCTGCCTACCAGAGCAATGGTTTCCCCAGCACCAATCAGCAAAACTGTTTTATTTGCCAAGTCTGCGAATATCTGTCGCGCCAGCGAAACCGCAGCATAAGCCACCGAAACCGGGCTTTGACCAATAGCGGTTTCAGACCGCACGCGTTTGGCACTGGCAAAACTATGCTGAAACACCTGATGCAAGCCTGAACTTAATGTGCCGGCTTTTTCTGCAACCGCGTAGGCAGATTTTAGCTGCCCCAAAATTTGAGGCTCACCAAGAACCATAGAATCCAAACCAGCCGCAACACGCATCAGATGCGAAGCAGCTGCTTCACCTGCGTATTCATAAGTAATTTCGCTGAGCTGGTCAGAGCCTAACTGATGCCATTTTGCTAGCCATCCCAGCACATCCGCTGATTTCAGATTCTCGGCATCTAGATAGATTTCTGTCCGATTACAGGTAGACAGAATAGTGACTCCTTCAGCACACAAATCTTTACCAGCGGCCACTAACGCAGACGCCAGATTTTCTGGTGCAATTGCAACCTTCTCACGCACTTCTAGCGGCGCGGTGTTGTGGTTTATTCCAAGGAGAGTGAACACGGCAAGGATTTTAACGGAAAGTGCTATTGTCCGTATCTGGACTTCTGCTTACAAGGATGCGACCGCTTATTGTGAATAGAATGTGTGATTTGAAGCGATATCAGTGAATTTCTACTAAGATAGAGAGTCACAAAAGGCCAATATAAACAAAACGGCAGCCATGGATTTTCCAGTAAAACTTAAACCAATTCTTACCGCCCTGCTTACACTAGCCTTATTTGGCTGTGGCTCCGTGCAGGACAGACAAAGTTCTGAAGAAAATGTACCTACTGAACCGAGAGTTGCAGTGGACTTTGAAGAGCTGGAGGCTGAAGTTAATGAACGCCCCATGTCTCCTGAAGTACTGGAAAAGTTACTGGCAGCAGAATTTTCCGGTTACAGAGGCGACCCAACCAATGTTGTTGACCTCTATCTCAAGGTCGCTCGAGAGACAATGGATCCCGCTGTTCTCGAGCGCACTGTGCAGCTAGCCATTGATATCAGCGATCTTGATCGCGCTATGCAGGCTGCCGTGATTTGGCACGAAACCGACCCAGACAATCGCGAAGCCAGAGCTTTGGCAGTCCAGATGCTAGCCAGAAATGGGGAGGTAGAAGCGGCCTGGTTTATTACTGAAGAATCCAACAGTCCCTTCCTCGTTCGCCTAGTAGCTGCTGAGGCTGCGTCTACAGGAAATACTCCTCAAATACTTTGGCTAGGCCAGCAAATTGAAGTTTTCGGGCAGGAAAAGGCACCACACACCGATCTTTATCTGGCTCAAGCTATTTTGCTAAATCAGCTGGAGCGAGAAGAACAGGCAGTTGAGCTGGCTAAACAAGCCCTGTTATTCGACTCCGACAACACCAATGCGCTAATTCTTCTCGCCGAGATTTTGGTAAAGCTTCAACGCGATCAAGAAGCCGCCGTCATTATTGAAAACTGGCTCGAAACAAACTGGGAGCGGGCTGCAGCGGAACGCCAGTCTTTGTTGGCCATTTTTCTTGAGCTCAACCTACAGGCTTCCGATCCCAGTGTGGATCGACTCTTCAGCCAATTTCCCGAGTCAGAGCAACTCTTGCTGATAGCGGCAGAGATCAAAATTAATACCCGCCAGCTAGACGCTGCCGAGACACTCTATCTGCGCGCACTCGAGCTGCCGGAACATGAATCTATCTCAAATCTTCAGCTCGGAAGAATTCAACATTTCCGCAGCGAATCGGATCTCGCCATGGAGTACTACGCAAAAGTACCTCCCGGAGTTTATTATCAGTACGCGCAAGATCAGGTTGTCAGCCTGTTAGTTGAGGCCGGTCGAGTTGAAGAGCTCGTGAATTTCTTTGCCGAGCAGAGGGCCGCTCATCCCGACATAGAAGAGCGCCTCTTTGTTACACAGAACCAATACTTAAACGCACTTCTTGATGATTACCGACTGTTGGATTTTCTAACACTCGCATTAGAGAGTTACCCACAAAACTTTGATTTACTCTATGCCCGGTCTCTGGTGGCTGAGCGCATGGGCCGCCTGGATATATCCGAGGCAGACCTGCGCAACATCATTGCCCAGAATGAGAACAACTCCAACGCCCTAAATGCACTTGGTTACACTCTTACAAACCGCACAGACCGACATGCGGAAGCATATGTCTTAATCGAGAAAGCCCTTAGCCTAAACCCCGAGAGCCCGGCAATTTTGGACAGCATGGGCTGGGTATTACATAACCTAGGCGAAAGCGAAGAGGCTCTGCAGTACTTGATACAAGCTCAGGATACGCTCTACGATCCCGAAGTAATTTCTCATCACGCCGAAGTTTTGTGGCATCTGAACCGAACCGATGAAGCCCTAGATATGATTGGTGTTGCTATGCTGGAATTCCCGGGCAACGAACTACTGAACGATATACGTCAACGTATTCTCGACGATCTAGACAACTCCTAAATGTTGCTATGCAGAGCCCTCCTGATCGCAGGCTTAAGTCTGCTATTCATTGGTTGTTCTTCGATAAACCCCATTTCCGGAGGAGCAGCCCCTCAGGTTCTAGCCGAAGGGCCAGAAACCTGGCGCGCACAGGGCCGATTTGCCTACGCCGATGAAGAGGATAGGCAAAACGGTCAATTCGATTGGAGACAACGGGGTTCAAACTATCAGGTAAGACTTTTTGGCCCTCTGGGTATGGGCAGCGTTAGCATTATCGGATCTGCTGACAAAGTTGAGATTCAGTCGGGTGAGCAGTCCTATTTTTCCACCCAGCCCGACCTGCTTTTTTTTGAACTTACCGGAATGCACATTCCCATTGCAGAACTCAGCCTGTGGATGACCGGCAAAGTCAGGGAAGAAAACCAAACCGGCGAATGGCAAATTTTCTTTGATCAATACCAGGAAGTTGGAGAGTTTCAGCTACCCTTGCGCATCGATCTTGAGAATAGTCAAAGCAGCATGAGAATTGCGGTAAGCGAGTGGAGCCTCAATCTTGACTGAAATTACCGCCGGCAATTCAATCGAGCTTATATCTCCGGCCAAATTAAACCTATTTTTGCTGATTACTGGCCGCAGAGAAGACGGCTATCACGAGTTGCAGACTCTATTTCAATTGCTGGACTATGGAGACCTTATTGGTTTTACAGCCCGAAAGGATGGAGAGATTTATCTCCAGACGAATTTTGGCAACTTGCCGCCCGAAGAAAATCTCATCGTTCGAGCAGCGAGGTTGTTAGCTGAAGAAATGTCAAAAAGGGGCAAGATAGCGCCCGGCACAGACGTACAAATTGACAAAATACTTCCTATGGGTGGCGGTTTAGGCGGTGGCAGCAGCAATGCAGCCACCACTCTTGTGGGCCTAAATCACCTTTGGCAGGCGAATTTAAGCCCGAGCGAGCTTATGAAGCTCGGGGTTCAACTGGGCGCTGATGTGCCTATTTTCGTAGCCGGGAAAAGCGCTTTTGCAGAGGGTATAGGGGAAAAACTAACGCCCACTACAATCGAGTCAAGCTGGTATCTGGTAGTAGATCCACAAGTCAGTGTTTCCACAGCGGAAATCTTCTCAAATCCCCAATTGACAAGGGACAGCGCTCCCATCAAAATACCGGCCCTCGCGGCGGACTGTGTCCGCAACGACTGTCAGAATGTGGTTGAAAAACTGCATCCCGAGGTAGCCAAAGCAAGGCTTTGGTTAGAGCAATTTGGTACTGCACAGCTAACCGGAACCGGAGCTTGTTTATTTGCCAAATTCGCCACCCAAGAGGATGCCATCAGTGTTTTGAACCGTATACCTTCTGACTGGAATGGGTTTGTGGCAAAAGGCACAGATAAGTCACCTACCCATAGACAGCTTGAGCAGCTGTGAAATTGTGAGAATTTAGAAGTTACTTGGGGTGTCGCCAAGCGGTAAGGCAACGGGTTTTGATCCCGTCATGCGGAGGTTCGATCCCTCCCACCCCAGCCATTTATACGATAAAAAGCGGAGCCAAATGTGGCAGATCTAATGGTTTTCACCGGGAATTCAAACCCGGAAATGGTTGAAGAAACCTGCAGATACCTCGGTGTGCCCGTTGGGCAAGCAGACGTAAACAAATTTTCCGACGGTGAAATCGCTGTTGAACTTCAGGAAAATGTGCGTGGCCGCGATGTTTTTATTGTTCAGTCTACCTGCGCACCCACCAACGATAATTTGATGGAAATGCTGGTTCTGGCTGATGCACTTCGTCGGGCATCAGCCGCTCGTATCACTGCGGTCATCCCCTACTATGGCTACGCTCGTCAGGATCGCCGGGTTCGATCGTCCCGAGTGCCAATCACTGCGAAAGTCGTTGCCGATATGATCGTTACGGTTCGCGTTGATCGTGTTCTGACTATTGATTTACACGCAGAACAGATTCAGGGTTTCTTTGATGTGCCTGTAGACAACATTTACGGTACACCCATCCTATTAGACGATATGCAAAAACAAAGCTACCAGGATCCTCTGGTTGTCTCACCAGATATCGGTGGTGTAGTTCGAGCCAGAGCCTTCGCAAAACAATTAGGTACAGATCTGGCAATTATCGACAAACGCCGCCCGCGTGCGAACGTTGCAGAAGTCATGAATATTATTGGTGAGGTCGAAGGCCGCACATGCATCTTGGTTGACGACATTATCGACACTGCTGGAACACTCTGTTCTGCTGCTGGCGCTTTAAAAGATGCCGGTGCCGTCAAAGTAGTCGCCTACTGTACTCACCCTGTTCTCTCCGGCAAAGCCATCGAGAATATCAATGGCTCAGTGATGGACCAGCTGGTTGTTACTAACTCCATCCCTCTCTCTGATGAAGCCAAAGCCTGTTCTCGTATTCGCCAGCTGAGCCTCTCAAAAATGCTCGCCGAAGCGATGCGCCGAGTAAGTAACGAAGAATCTATTTCCGCCATGTTCCCGGTCTAACCGGAGGACAAGGCAAAAAATTTGGCCAATGGCCAATATTAGCGACTCTATTTGATTAACTCGTTAATTGAAAAGGGTCTTTTTTAATCCCCATCGGGACTGGTCGCAAAGCTTGATGGGTTAACAGTCTGGAGAAAATATCATGACTGATTTTGAACTAAACGCTACCCGCCGGGAAGATAAAGGGAAAGGTGCGAGCCGCCGCCTTCGTCGCCTGGCTGGACAAGTCCCTGCCATTATTTATGGCGGTAAAACTGAGCCAGAGGCAATCTCTTTGCTGCACAAGGATATTGCCCATTCATTGGACAACGAAGCCTTCTACTCACACATCCTTACTATTGATATTGAAGGAAAGAGTCAGGACGTAATTCTGAAAGATGTGCAACGCCATCCAGCTAAAGCTGTGATTCTGCACGTAGATTTTCAGCGCGTTTCTAAGGACCAAAAACTCACCACACGAGTTCCACTGCACTTTATCAACGAAGATATCTGCGTCGGCGTGAAGATGCAGGGTGGTCAAATCGCTCACAATATTTCCGACCTGGAAATCAGTTGTTTACCAGGCGATCTGCCCGAATACCTTGAAGTCGATATGGCTGAAGTGGAGATGGATCAAACTCTGCACATCAGTGATATCAAACTGCCAGAAGGCGTAGAAAGTGTTTCTCTCTCGCATGGCGAAGAGCACGATCAGCCAATCGCTTCGGTACATGAAATCAAGGTCGCAGTTATTGAAGACGACGTTGATGACGCAGATACCGCCGGTGAAGATGGTGCTGAGGACAGTGCTGCAGCGGATGGCGATTCTGAGGAAAGCTCAGAAGACTGATCAGCTGTTAAACCTGGAAACAGGCAGTGAATCATTCCATCGAACTCCTCGTCGGCCTGGGTAATCCGGGCGCTCGCTACGCGGGCACTCGGCACAACGCCGGCGAGGACCTCGTTTCTCTATTTTGCCAAAAGAACGATATTGAACTGCGCACTGATGCGCGGTTTTTCGGTCGCGTGGGTGAAACGATTTTTGGTGGTTTAAAGCTGCGTGTACTGATTCCAGATACCTTTATGAACCGCAGCGGCAAAGCTGTGGGAGCCTTGGCGAATTTCTATAAGGTCGACCCGAATCAAATTCTAGTGGCTTACGATGAACTTGACCTAGAACCCGGCATTGCTCGTTTTAAATTTGATGGTGGAGCTGGTGGCCATAACGGCATCAAGGACATCATTTCTAGCCTGGGTAACCAGAAATATTTCTATCGCCTGCGCATTGGTATCGGCCATCCCGGCCAGGCCAGCATGGTGAGTAACTATGTACTGGGCAAAGCGCCTGCGGATGAAGCAGAAAAAACCGACGACGCCATTAATAGAGCCCTGCATAACCTACCAATTGCCCTTGGCGGCAATTGGGAAAAGGCGATGTATCAACTTCATACCAAAATTTGAAGCGGTATTTCAGGTCGCTTCACAAGATAAGATTTTTACGCGAGTTCAAGACGCCATCGCGCGGAGAACCGCAGTTTATATAGGATAAATGAGGATTCGAGCACGATGGCAACGCCGAAATCGCTTAAAAAGATACTTTGTGGGGTGACCTGTGGGATTTAACTGCGGAATTGTGGGCCTACCCAATGTAGGAAAATCTACCCTATTCAACGCCCTAACTAAAGCGGGTATCGATGCGGAAAATTTTCCCTTCTGCACCATCGAACCAAACACTGGCATTGTGCCTGTGCCCGATCCACGCTTGGACGCCATAGCTGCAATCGTCAACCCGGAAAAAGTCATTGCCACGTCAATGGAGTTTGTCGATATTGCCGGACTGGTGGCAGGTGCCTCCAAAGGCGAAGGGCTGGGCAATCAGTTTCTCGCCAATATCGGTGAAACAGATGCGATCGCCCATGTAGTCCGCTGTTTTGAAGATGAAAATGTCGTGCACGTTGAAGGCAAAATAAGTCCGGCGAACGATATCGAAACCATCAACACCGAACTTGCCCTGGCAGATCTTGAGCGAGTGGAAAAAGCCATCGCTCGCGCTGAAAGAGCCATTAAAGGTCAGGACAAGAACGCCATCGCTTTTATGAAGGTAATCGATCCTGTTGTAGCCCAACTCAACGAAGGCAAACCTCTGCGCGGTTTGGAGATGGACGAAGCGACATTGCTAGCACTCAAACCTCTCAATCTACTCACCATCAAACCCATGCTCTATATTGCCAATGTTGCGGAAGACGGGTTCGAGGACAACCCCCTGCTAGATGCAGTGAAGGCCATCGCCGACAAAGAAGCCGCCGGAGTTGTAGCTATCTGCAACAAGCTTGAGGCTGAAATTGCTGAGTTGGATGACGAAGACAAGATGGAGTTTCTGGCGGATCTTGGTATGGACGAACCCGGCCTAAACCGCGTGATTCGCGCCGGCTATGAAATGCTAACCCTGCACACCTACTTCACCGCCGGACCAAAAGAAGTTCGCGCCTGGACCATCCCCATCGGTGCAACGGCACCACAGGCTGCGGGGAAAATTCATACCGATTTTGAAAAGGGTTTTATCCGTGCTGAGATAATCGGCTACGACGATTACATAACCAACAAGGGCGAAGCCGGCGCAAAAGATGCTGGCAAATGGCGGCTTGAAGGTAAGGACTATATAGTCGCTGACGGCGACCTGATTCATTTCAGATTTAACGTCTAACTAGAACATCCATCTAAGCTGAGTAGACGGGCAAAGCCAGCAATCCAGACTAGGGCATCGCTTCCTGGGGAATAATTGCCCCACGATGCTGAATAACTGTAGAGGCTAATTTGTGTGCTTTTAACGCCGCCTGGGCAGAATCTTGCCCCTCTACCTTCGCAGCTAGGAAGCCGGCATTAAAGGAATCTCCCGCGGCAGTGCTGTCCACCACCTTTACTTGCTCTGAAGGAATCAGCTCAAGCTCTTCGCCCTTCCCGATCAGGCAACCGTTGGGGCCTCTTTTCAGAACAACTTCCGCCACACCAAAGGATTGAAGTCGCTGAATAACCTGTTCAGGGGTTTCAGAACCGAAGAGCATTTCTTCATCTTCGTCAGTAGGTAAAACCAAGTCGCAGATACGGTACATATGCTCGTAGGCATCACGTGCCACTTCTGGGCTGGCCCACAACCTGGGTCGGTAGTTGCCGTCGAAAACAACCTGCCCTCCCTGCTGACGGTATCGGGTTAGAAAATCAAAGAGACGGTGTCGAGCCGCTTCGCCATAAAGGGCAAGGCTAATGCCGGAAAGGTAAATTTGCTGGTAGGCCAGCAACTTATCAAACAGATCCGCTGCAGTTTCGGCATCATCAAAGATTCGGGTAGCCGGAGAGTTTTTTCGCCAGTAGAGAAAGGAGCGCTCTCCGTTTTCGTCTAGCTGGATCATGTAGAGCCCTGGAACAGATCCGGGGAATCGTTCAATAAGATTGCAGCCAACGCCCTCGCTGCGCCATTGACTCAACATCCACGAGCTCATGCTGTCATCGCCAAGCCCAGTGACATAATCAACTTCCACGCCCAAACGCGCCAGATACACCGCAGTGTTCAGCGTGTCACCACCAAAAGAAAGAGAGGTAGGAAGGCTTTGTTGTGCGTGGTCATTGGAGAGGCTGCTCACTTCGAGCATACACTCCCCAATAACGGCAATTTTATTGCGCATCAGCAACTCTATTTAACGGCTATCCGAGTAAACAGATTAAGAGAACAGCAGGCCACCGTTAACATCAATGTTGGTACCAGTAACAAAAGAACCAGAATCCGCAGCCAAGAAGGTCACTACTTCTGCAACTTCAGCGGGCGCACCTTCTCTTTTTAGAGGAGTCGCATTTGCTACATTTTGACGCCCTTCAGGCTTACTGAAGGTATCGTGGAAAGTTGTGCTGATCATTCCGCAGCAAAGCGAATTTACGCGGATATTCTGAGGACCGAGCTCTTTTGCCATAGATCGAGTAAAGGTCATCACCGCACCCAAGGAATTATTTTAGAGACACAAGAAACCCAAACACTTCCCAAACCGAACAATATTAATAAACGGCTCTGCAATTATCGGCCAGATGTTCAAAACAGACTGAGATTGTTATTTTATTTGGTAATACCAATTAACTTAGACGTGGAGCCTAGCTAAACAAGCAGGGAGCCACTTTAGTTTAGGGAGCAGCTTTAGTTTCTTTGGACTCTTGATCAAGCATGCGCTGGAAGGAAAACCGTTCTCGCATCTGTGAAACTTTGCGCTGAACCGCTTTAACAGCCTCTTCTTCAGTCGTTTCATGTAAAGCAGTGAGAGTGCGAGAAAAATGATTACGCATGGCCGCCCGGGCAGCACTGGCGTCTCTATTGGCCAGAGCATCATAGATGGCTGTGTGCTCTTCAAGCCTTTGACTCAAGTCCTGCATGCAGACCGCTTGGTGGGCAACACGAATATTGTCCAACTTTTCCTGAACATCCCACAATTGCTTAATCATCAGCGTAAATACACGATTGTTAGTCGCTTCGGAAATAATGGAATGGAATTTACGATCCGCGGCGGAAGAAATCGCGCCACCTTCGGGAGAGTCCAGTGCCATTTCATCCAGCGCGCTCTTGAGTGATGCAAGCTGGTCATCCGAAATTAAGGCTGCCGCTAGCGCTGCCGACTCGCCTTCGATAAATACGCGGGTTTCGATAAGCTCAAAGGGGCTAACTTCCTGGCCTAGGCCATCAATCTTTTCGACCTTTTCCAACACGTAGACGCCAGAGCCAGTTTTAACCGCCACTCGACCCTTGGCTTCCAGAGCGATAACTGCTTCCCGAATGGTGGGCCGGCTAACACTAAAACGCTCTGCCAGCTCTCGCTCAGCCGGAAGACGGCTACCTGCAGGATACTCTCCAGATTCAATAAGAATCAGCATCTTGTCCGCCACTTGGCGATAAAGACGCTTACTGTTATCGGTTGATGGTGTACTACTCATAAAAACCCCAACGAAGCCCAAAAATCGAACGGGCTCAATATCTAGAAACAAAGACTAACTGAGGGGTATTACAACATAGAGGAATTGGTATGACCACAATTTTATCCAATTTTCCAATCACAAAAGCAAAAAAATATGACAAGCACGATGAGTGGAACGACCCTATTCAGCGGCGTTCGGCCCCATCTCTATTATTCAACGCCTAGGAATCTCGAAGTGCTGAAGCGACGTCCTTGGCGAAATAGGTCCAAATTCCATCGGCACCTGCTCGCTTCATACCCAGCAGGCTTTCCATCATAACGGCCTCCAGATCTAGCCAGCCTTTTTCAGCGGCGGCATGCAACATGGCATATTCACCAGAGACTTGATAAACGTAGGTGGGCACACCGAAGGTGTCTTTGACTCGCTGCAAGATATCTAAATAGGGAAGGCCGGGCTTCACAATGACAGAATCCGCCCCCTCTTCTATATCCATAGAAACTTCTCGGATAGCTTCGTCGGAGTTAGCCGGATTCATTTGATAGGTCCCCTTCCCTCCTGATCTCGAAACCTTAGACGGGGCCGAGCCAACGGCATCCCTAAAAGGCCCGTAAAAGGCAGAGTTGTACTTGGCGGCATAAGACATTATTTGGGTGTCGATCAAACCGGCGTCATCCAAGGTTTTTCTGATAACACCGACACGACCATCCATCATGTCCGATGGCGCGACAACATCACAGCCAGCCTGAGCCTGAGCCTGAGCTTGCTGCACCAGCATTTCAATGGTTTCGTCATTGGCAACATAGCCATCTACCAACACACCGTCTTGCCCATGGCTGGTATAGGGGTCCAAAGCCACGTCACAAATAACACCCAGATCGGGAAAGCGCTCTTTTACGGCTTGAACTGCGCGGCATACGAGATTTTCCGGATTAACCGCTTCGCTGCCCTTTTCATCCTTTAGTGATTCTTCGGCGCTGGGAAACAGGGCTATTGCAGGAATACCTAAAGATTGAGCCTGCTCTGCCAACCCGAGCAGAGTATTAATAGACACGCGTTGCACATTTGGCATGGATTCCACATCCAAATCGCCGGGTTGATCATGGATAAATATTGGCCAGATTAAATCCGAAACACTCAAACGAGTCTCAGCAGAAAGCTCTCGCGACCATCCAAAGCGACGTGCGCGACGCATGCGCGCAGAGGGAAATTTTCCAGTAACTATTTGATCGCTCATGAACACTCCAATGTAGAAGCGAAAGTATAGGGGATCACAGATTCGAAAGGGTAATCGGGCTTCGAGTTGCCGCCCTTAAATACTTGACAAAACAAGCCTGTAAACCGAGAATTCGCGCCCCCGCAACGGGGACTATTTTAATGCAATGGCTATGTAGCTCAGCTGGTTAGAGCACAGCATTCATAATGCTGGGGTCGGTGGTTCAAGTCCACCCATAGCTACCATCTTTTTATGAGCCAAAGGCTCACAAAAAGGGGTCAATCCAGTCCGTTCGCGGCAGCTGTCGTGATGAACTTTCACGGAATCGAGTTGAATGTTGGATAATCTTCTAGCGTGAGCCTATCCGCCAAACTCGCTGAGTATCACCCCGTTGTGATTGAAGGCATGGGGGGCTATGACACTCGCGATCCGAATGTCATAGCCGATCACTTGACGCAAAGACTTAAAGCGCACTGGGCGGTGAAGCCGCCTAGGAAGCCGCTGGTGGTTTTAACGCAAGGAGACCCACTTGAGCCTTCGGGTATCTCAGCGATTACTCCGCTAGTCGCCAAGCAGTTGAACGCGCCTCGAGCCCTGGTTTATTTAGACGAGGAAATTGCCGATTATCATTGGCGGGACGCGGATCGTCGTGACATGGTCCTCGAAATCAAATATTCCTTATTGGTGGCGGAAGTCAATGAGCGGATACCGGGCTCCATGGCAGCGATCATGGATGCCATCGACCAGCAACTAGCG
>JABJGI010000062.1 GCA_018662305.1 Porticoccaceae bacterium
GACAAGCTCATAGTTCCCGATCACGCCTTCGCCCGTCTCGCCAATTAAGCCGAGGCCAGCAAAACCTAGCAGATCCGTTCCCTCATCATCACCGCATTCGCCAAATTCGCAGTAGCCGGCAAGCTTGACACCACCATAGTCTATGGCGTCATCAAAATAGGTGGGAGCATAAAGCCAAGCATCATATTCGGCATCTCCGATGCCTAATTCCATGGAGAAGTCAGTGATCAACTGCAGGTAGAGATCGGCCTTCAAAATAACCGACGTAAGCTCGCCCAGGTTATCCGATTCGTCACTTGGTCGAGTCGAATCAACTAGGCTATATCTGAGTATAGGCGCACCTATTTCAAAGGGATTTTCTCTGAGGGCATCTAAATCCGTTGGAGCACTTGAGAAAGCAAAATGCCCGACGCCAGTGTTGTCCACTGATTCACCCTGTACAACTAGGTCCGAATCCAACAATGTCCAACGGCCAATGTTTACGGAAAAATCTGGACTCCCGGAATCTACAGCGTAATCGGCAATAAAACTGTCGCTCGCTTCGTAAGATTCGAGAACGCCCTGATTAAGGGTGAAGGAACCCCCTTCATCTTCGGGTTCATCTGCATCCTCAAAGCTCACAAGCAAATTAGTCCGATCACCAAGATCTTCTAAGCCGATATTTGCTGTTTCGCCACTCTGAACAGTTCCGAGTGGTGCGAAATTGGTTCCATCCGTTCCAGTGACAGAGAGAGCTGCAATACCCTCATCAACTACAATCGCATCTGATTGAGAAAGCAGATCTGGGTGAGTTTCTGCTGCACCCTCTAGAACAAACAGTCCTGACGCTGTGTGTTCACTGGGAGGAGTAACTGCATCTACCGCCAGAACACCATCAAAGGTCTCCGAACTAACCACTACTGATGAGTCCAAAACCGGACGAGACTGAAGGCCAAAACTTCCTACAGCACCATCAATACCTTCACCAATAAAGAAAAGAGATAGGTTGGCGGAGCCGGTAACAACTTCACCAACTGCCGAACAATCACCACCTGTACAAGTACCACTTAGAAGAAGCGGCGAACCGGTAATTACTTCCGCCAAATCTGCCACAGAAATTAAATCAGCCTCATACATTCTGGCGGCAATTTCCAATTCCATTTCGAAATAATCGACAGTTTGATGCCACGCATCAAACCCTAAATTGATCTGTTTTATCTGTCCAAGGTTTCCATTTTCATCAACTGGAGATGGGCCACCCGCATAGATGTATGAGTAAACAAGGGGTTCTCTATCGGAATAATCTTCCGGAGCTGCATTCAAGGCATACAAATAGTTAAAGGTGCCGTTCGAAGCAACTTCTTGATCATTCTCTGAATAGGCGAAATCCGTTAAGCGCCATGTGCCATAGTGAAAAGTATCGAAACTCAAATCAATACTTCCTCTCTCAATCAGCTCACCATCAATTACATCAAAACTTACCGAATTTGAGCTCTGTGCAGCGAGCACATTGGAGGTATCGTAAAGGCTAACTAGCTCGGCAAAACCCTGACCGTCGCTTCCAGACAAAACAGCGAGATTAGCAAGTATGGGCTGAAATAAACTGCCAACTTGCTCGGTACCCGCCAACAAGCCAACATTTTCTATCTGCTCTACTCCCACAAGATCAGAGACTTGCAGTGGGTTGAAAGTAAGCTCCCGACCCAGTAAGTAGGCCCCAAAAACAGACTGGTCTAGTTCAACCGAATCGAGCGCATAAGAACCCAAAATATGTTCAGAGGAGCTTCCTATAAGGGAAAGAGAAGTGGTTCCGAAAAGACTTGTCGTCGTTCCGCAACCATCACCGGAACAGGTTCCGGTCAAAGGAGCAGACAATCCAGCCACTGCCCCTTCAGAAAATCCAAAGGCGTTTACTAAACCAGCGGAGATCTCGCGATCATCAAAGGAGATAGAGATATCCATTTTGGTGACCAGCTGCATATAGAGATCCATATACAGGTCGAAGGTGTCCAGGGTTCCTGTGTTACTGTCCTGGTCGGTTGGCTCTGTAGCCTCTAGCAGGCTAAAAACGGCGATCTCCGGAACTTGTGCGGAAGGTAACGTCGGAGAGAATGCAAAACCCGAATCCGCCAATGCAACAGCGTAATGATGGTCTTGGAGGGCATTCAAATCTCCGCCTCCACTATTGAATAAGAGAGCATCACCGCTCCATCGACCAAGGAATACGTCTATTCCGTCTACCGTCGTTTCAATGGATTCCACCAATTCGGCAGAAGTTCCTTGAAGGCCTGCCGTTGCATAGAGACAGGGATCACAACCTGCTTGAGAAAGATTAAAGGCGAGAGCTCCCAGCGCAGTTGTAGTTCGCATTTCATCAGCTGGATCCACCGCATCGACGAAGCCCGCAACTGGAAGGGAAAATTCAACGTCGCTGGGGGAGTCGCCCGATGGATAGACCAGAATTTCTACTCCAGCTGATTGCTCCGCGTTTTCTGGATTACCGCGCGCTGAAGCCAAGGCAACCACCGCTCCCGCTGGAGCAGCTGTGGTGCGAGTGGCGGCAGTGATTTCTTCTTCAACGACAGTTTCCCGATTCTCAGCAACGATCTCACTTGTGTCGTTGAGCCCTAACACCGCCGTAATTTGCTCATTTCCATCATCTGGCGAAACAGAGGAGAGTGTTACGCTAGTTTCAACTGCATCTTCGGCAGCGCCAGCTGTTTCAACGAAGGTCGCGATATCAGTTCTCGCATCAGTTGTTGGTGCTTCACCATCTTCAACGGCCGGAGTACCTGTATCTTCTCCATCCGCGCCGGTACCACCCTCGGTAGTGGCAACGGTTCCAGCTTCATCACCCTCATCTTCATCTTCGGTATCTTCAACTGCAGCAAATACAACAGATGGCGGAGCTAGCAAAGTTGTTGCTTGAGTGTTGGCGTCCGGAGTATAGAAGTAGGCGTTTGTTTCTACAGCCGTGCAACCTCCGCCATTACAAACGTCAATTCCACCATCGGCAACACCACCATATAACCCCGGCGCATTGCCATTACATTCCGCAATACAGAAAGTTGCAGCCCAGTGAGTTCCACGCAGTCCGATGGTGGCAATAGGGGTGCTTACCTGATACCGATCTCTATTGGTTCGGCCGATCAACCCGGTTATAGCCTGCAACCCACCCCGAAGCAGCGAATAGACTGCAGATTCAGTGCCGTCTTCCTGGCCGTCAAAGTTATGCTCTTCGATAAAAAAGCTAGTATTTGGTTGAAGTGCTACCAACCCTCGATCGTTGAACCGCACCTGCGCTCTTGCTCGATTAGCGGTAATTAGCGTATCACCCTCAAATACTGCAGAGCGCCGCTGCAGTCTGCGAACATTTCCATCCACATCTTCTGCTGTCACGACTCCTACGGTTGAAAGCATCAGTCCAATGGGTTCTGGCTCTTGTGAATGCACGTTGGTGCTACTCAGAATAGCCATAGCTCCGGCAACTAGTAGAGATAATAATATTGAGTTATTTGATTTCATTTTTAGAACCCTCTAGTCCCTAGCGCATCAAGTATCGAGCAGTCAGGCTGATCTGCTCGCGCTGGTAACTGGTGAAACCCGCTGTTGAATCATTTTCTGCCACCAAAGCTTCCAGACCAACAAACCAGGCATCTGCAACTCGCCAGTTAAAGGCAACTGTTGCGCTCAGATTAGTGTCTTCTCGAAGAACTGGCGGCAGCACAAGCTCTTCCTTGTATTCGCTGCGTTGGGCACGAAGCGTGGTAGTCATTTGAACATTTGGTGTAAAACTCAAACCAAGAGCAACATTTGCTCCAACAATGTCTCGCTCGGTGTTTTGTAGCGCACCAGGAGCATCATCATTTGATGCATCTTCAAATCCTGCTGAAACCCCGACTGTCAGACTGGGTCGATAGCGAGCTTCAAATAGATGCTGGATTGAAAGCCCACCCATAAAAAAGAGCGAGTCTTTACCGGGATTATCGTCGTAAATCAGGTCTGAAGCGCTGCCGAATACTGTCATTGAAGTTTGTGCGGAGGCGGTATGTTTCCAGCTCAGATTTAAACCCAGCATGTCTCTATAAGGGCTATTGTCTAACATGAAATGATTAGCCATCAGACCAAGGTTATAAGCGTTGGAACCGTTTCTATAGCTATAGCCCAGAGAGGCACCCGCCGTAGTTTGTGAGAGGTCTCCGCTGGCATTTTCCCTATGGTTGGCATTGGTACTGAAGGAAAAATCTGAATTAGCGCTCAGTGGTTTCGAGTAAACCAACATGCCAGCGATCGAGGCATAGCTATCTTCCTGAGGTGTAGCTGAAGTAACTGACCCTGGAGGTAGGCCTAAGAGAGCGGATAAATCATCGTCCGTGGAGGCATTAATGTTGGAGTCGTAGCCTGTCTTAAAATCAAAACTACCGCGCCAAACTGCACGACGTCGGCTTTCACGAGCACTAATGGTGTCCAAATAAGGTCGGATATTTTCTCGTACTTCATCTGGCGGATTAGCGGCCAATACTCTTTCAAACTCAGCGCGGGCGCGCTCATCCTCCTGAGCCGCAAAATAGGCTCTGGCAAGCTCTAGTCTTGCATAGTCGTTGGCAGGCTCATTCATTGTCACCCGCTCAAGCGCAAAAATTCCTTCACTAAAAAATCCGGAATCAACCGCAGCTACGCCGTACTGGAGATCAAAGGCTGGCTCACCTTCCCACTGAGGAAGTAGCTCAAGTGCAAAAGCATATGCCTGAGCTGGAGCACCAGCGCGATTTAGTAATGTAAGCTGTTCGAGAGGGTTTTGTGCAATTGCTATAGACGGCAAAAGCGTACTCAAGGACAAAACTAAAAGAGTCGAACGAACTCGATTTGAGACCAAAGAAAAGAATTTGAAATTTGAAAGCTGGTTATCGTGCACGATATCCCCCAATCGTTTTACAGAACCCAAGGGCTCAAGCCGGAAAATATTAGCAATTCCACATAGCAGGGTCGCGCCAAAAACTCGCCAATTGAGGCGATTAGTGCCTTAATATAGGATGATTCGCGAAGAAATGTGACTTACCTCAAATTTTGACTCCACTTACTATGACAGCTTGGCCATTTCAAAATGAAGCATAAGCAATATTCAGATTTAAACCTTATTTGGCTCGATCTTGAGATGACGGGGCTAATTCCAGAAACTGACCGCGTCATCGAAATCGCCACAATCGTCACTGATGCTCAGCTAAATATCCTCGCCGAAGGCCCTACCATAGCGATTAATCAGCCTCAGTCCGCACTAGATGCCATGGATGACTGGAACCAGCAACACCATGGCAGTAGCGGCCTGGTGGAGCGGGTTCTCAGCAGCACATACACTGAAGAAGCTGCCACAGATGAAACCATTCGATTCTTAGAAGATTATGTCGGCGCAGGAAAGTCTCCCATGTGCGGAAATTCCATCTGCCAAGATCGCCGCTTTATGGCAA
>JABJGI010000164.1 GCA_018662305.1 Porticoccaceae bacterium
CCCGCCTCTTCGCCAAAGCACTGAATCGCGTCCAATATCAAAATCGATGAAAAATAACGCGTAGAGGATATTCTTCTGAGCACTACTTAGGCCTTTGGCGCGTCTATGAAAGTAGATCAAAGACGTTTCGTTTCAACAGCCGAAGTCCGACTACCCTGTGTAGGAGAAAATGTGAATTCGGTTCTGATTCTTAGCACCTTCGACCAAAACAAAGATATTCTGCTAGAACTCAATACCTGCCCGTCAGGAGTCCAACTGATATGAGGGCATTGTGGTGAATTCATTTTTCTGTGGGGACAAACAATGGATAAGACCAATCGGACTCTAGCGCAAGTATTTCTTCTACTTACCGCTGCAGGAGGCTGTGCTAATGCATTCGCACACCACGGCGTCAATCCTCATTTTGATGTATCCAAAGACATCACCATATCTGGCGTTGTAACAGACATCCGATTGGTAAACCCCCACTCCTATATTTATCTAGATGTGGCTAATGGTGAGGATGTAGTTGAGGCATGGGGTTGTGAAATGGGCGGCGCCAGTTTGCTAAGACGAAATGGCTGGACTGAAGAAGGATTTGCGCCAGGCGCTGCCGTGACTATTACCGGTCATCCCTCCAGAACTGAGGAGTTTGTATGCGTCATGAATACGGTCGACTTAGCTGACGGCCGAGTCGTGCGCACAGAGGACCTCATTCGTGAAACCATATCAAGGCCCGACGAGGTTGCAGCAAGGCTGCCGGACGGGACGCCTAACCTAGGAGGGAATTGGATTTCACAGGTAGAAATACGTGAAGCACCGGGTCGTGGCGGCGACAGGCCTGCTCCGGCCGATGGAGCAAGACCAAATCAAGCCGGCAACGAAAGGCCAGCTCGACGCGGCGGCGGCCAGCAAATTTCACAAACTGAAGCAGGTATTGCAGCCAGTGCAGGATTTGATCGACTAGACAATCCAAGATTTCACTGCCAAACCACCAATATCTTTGTGGATTGGACATTCAATCAACAGGTAAACACTATCCTTCAGACTGCAGATAACATCACATTAAATTATGGTTTTATGGAAATGCTGACACGGACCATCCATCTAAATATGGACTCTCATCCGAATAACCTCGGACTCAGTCAAACAGGGCATTCGATTGGCACCTGGGAGGGAGATACTTTAGTGGTTGATACCATTGGCTTTGCTGAAGGCTATTTGAATGGCAATGGTGCTAAACATAGTGAGGCGATGCATGTTGTTGAGCGTTTTTCTCTAAGCGAGGATGGCAATAGACTTGACCGAACATACCTTGTGTCGGACCCGCTTTACCTCGCCGCACCTTATGAAGGCAGTGACTTTGTGGTCAGAACTGATTTTCCATTTCAGGAATATGATTGCGAAGACCTAACTCAATAAATTTCGATGGGTTCCGGAAGTACTAACAGGGATGCGAGAAATTTTAGGCTCCGGAACATGCTTGCCGAATTACCTCGGCGGGTTTGGAGAGCTGGTCGAGTAGATATTCCTTAAAGCCCTGCTCATACTCTTGGGCTTGCAGGGCTTCTCTCATGCAATTGAGCCACATATCTCACTCAACTTCGGTAACCTCTAGGTGCGCATGAACCTGCGGAATGCTAATTCCGCCGTATTTTTCTTGATAGCGCTTGGGGCCTCCTGTCCAGGAACACAAAAATCTCGCAAGCTTATCTCGCGACTCTTCTTTATCTCCAGGGTGAGGGTGCCAGGACCAAATTCTCTGATAATCGGCGTTATCGCGCATATTGTCATAGAAAAGGTGTCCACCAGCTTTCTTATCCCCTCTTCACCGCCAGCGGCCTGAAAACTTGCATCTCCCCTGCCATATTGACTTTGTGAAATTTCCATCCTGTTACTCAATAGGTATTAATGGTCTAGATCATAGCGGTGAAAATAATATCGGCGAAAGAAAATTGGGGGTGATCTACTTTAGTCAAGGGGGCTATTATCTAAACCTTAGAGCCCCGCTTCAGCAGAGACTTGTGCAGATGGACCATTCCCAACCTCAACCGCTTGACCCAAACGACTGGCCCGAAGAGCTCTCTGGCATAGTTAAAGATATGCAGGGCGCACCCATTAATGTGCACAAACTGATGGCAAACAACCCTGCTCTGCTAAAGGCTTGGTGGGCATTTCGAAACCACTCTGTAAAGGGTGGCGCGCTAGGGCAGCGCAATGCTGAGTTAGTCATTCTGCGCGTCGCCGTTCAGATGAAAAGCTGGTACGAATGGGCGTCGCATGTGGATCGGGCCATACAAACAGGTCTGACTCTCGAAGAAATTAACTGCCTTCTTAAATCTGAATTCGAAGGAAATTTGTCGCCCGAAGAATGTTCGTTAATAAGAGCGGTGGACGAGCTTACTTCTGATCATCAAATCCGCACCGAGTCTCTTTCATTGCTCGAGAAGAATTATTCCAATCCGCAAATCATGGATTTGATCGCCATTCACGGTATGTATTTGATTTTGGGTGCCATGATCAATACCTGGGGTCTGGCTCTCGATGAAGTAGTGGCGGAAAGAATTTCCGGCATTACAGATGAAGCCAGCTTTTTAAGGGCGGCCGCAGCATTCAATCATTAGGCTAATTTTTTAGAGCTGATTCAAATTCCCGCTCTTACAACGTGCTGCCGCGTGATATCCGCAAGACTAGGAGTGCCGGCCTGCTGCATGGTGATACGCAGCTCCCGGTTGATCAAATCGAGCACTTTCTCAACACCTTCTTGCCCAAATGCGGTAAGGCCCCATAAATAGGGTCGGCCGATACAGACGCCATCTGCACCCAGGGCGAGGGCTTTAAATACATCTGTACCTCTTCGAAACCCGCCATCTACCAATACAGGAATGCGACCATTAATGGCTTCGGTCACTTCTGGGAGTGCGTCGATGGTCGCTCGGCGACTATCGATTGACCGACCGCCGTGATTTGATACCACCAAGCCATCCACACCATGCTCGAGCGCCAAACTCGCATCTTCAGCCGTGACAATGCCTTTTAATAGTAGCGGTAGATCAGTGAGTTCCTTCAGTCGATCGACAAATGCCCAATCCATCTGCGGGGCCAGCGAATTACTAATTCCAGAAAGATCTAATCCATCAAACATAGGCTTGCGGGCATAGCTGCCTTCGACCCCGGGCGTGTGACAAGCGAGACAGTCCGGATTTGTGGTGCGATGAAATCTATCAATGGCTTCACGATTACTGGCCGGCAAATCAACGGTCACTGCGATCACAGGACAGCCCGCCTCCTCGGCTCGACGAACCAAGGCCTGGGTAATATTCCAGTCCTCAGTTGGATAAAGCTGATACCACACAGGTTTTTGTCTTGCTTGGTTGACCTCTTCAACACTTGTGGTGGTCACAGTTGAAAGAAGCTGCAATGCATCCCTGCTCGACGACGCACGGGCCACTGCGAGTTCGCCCTCAGGATGAAACATGGTGTGGGTTCCGCAGGGCGCAATTCCAATGGGTGAAGCGTATTGAGTGCCCAGAAAGATTGTTCGAAGATCGATATTTCTGACATCCACTAATCGTCGTACTCGGATTTGCCAGTGCTCAAACCCTTCTCTGTTCGACTCCACCGTATCATTGCCATCAACGCCCATGGCCATATAGGTGAAGTGCGCGTCCGTTAGTTTCGCTTTGGCAATTGGCTCGAAGTCGAACAGATTAAACATGTCGGTTATTTCAGCGACAACCTCGTCGCTCGCCATGCCGATTTCCTGGGCAAGCGCCCTACTGGAGAGGGTCAGCGCCGGGCTGGCGGCAAGGTAGAAAAGAAAGGCTCTGCGCGAATGTAGATCGTCCATTGCTTGTCCCCCGAAAAATCTTCTGAACAATAACGCTGCCATTTCATTAGAACAAGCCAATTCAAGCAAAATCCTCTGGGGCCGAGTTTCTTGGTCAGCTACTCAAGATTCCATTATGCTGCTCATTGAATTTGGGGGAGAGATTGTTATGCAAAGATCAGAAATAGCTTGTCGGCTGCTGGGCCTCGCGCTTGTGCTCACATTAACCGGATGCGTGTCTAGCACCGGGCCAAGCTTTGAATATATTCACCTTCCCGGAACCGAGCCAGCAGCGGGCGCTAATATGCCCTTCACCTCTGCGATAGGCGTGGGTACAGGCCGAATCGTATTTCTATCAGGTATTACCGGAGCACCGGTACCCCACAGCCATCCCCATATTCCAGCCGAATTTGATCATGTGAATTTCGACCCAGAGGCTCAGGCCATCGAAGTGATGGAACGCTTGAAAGAAACGGTAGAAGCAGCCGGCGGTACAATGCAAGACATCGTCAAGGTGACCCGTTATGTGCGCGACATTGGCGCCAATCAGGATGTGATTAATGCAGTCATGAATCGCTACTGGGGACCAAACCATCGGCCAGCCAGCACCTCAGTGGAGATTGTGCGACTCGCTACCGATCCTCGCTTTATTCTTGAAGTGGATGCAATCGCGGTACTTCCCTAACAAGTCATTTTTCTATTTCGTCTCCACCTAGCTTATGTCTAGCCTAAACCGCATCAACGGAGCCAAGGTATTTTTTGCTGCCGCCTTCCTCAATGCCTTTGTGGATCTCGGTCATAAGATCACTATCCAAAATACGATCTTCAAGATCTATGACGGCAGCACTCAGGTTGTATTAACGGCGGCCATAAACGCGTTGATTCTGCTGCCTTTTATTTTCCTATTTGTGCCCGCCGGCAAAATCAGTGACCGATACCCTCGTCATCGAGTCATGCAGATTTCTGGTTGGATGGCCGTGGCCCTGACTCTGGCTATCGCCGTCTGCTATCACATGGGCTGGTTTGTCACTTCCTTCGTCATGACTTTCCTGCTGGCCGCTCAGTCTGCAATTTATTCACCTGCAAAAATCGCCTACTTAAAATCTCTCTTTGGCACTGAGAACCTAGCCCGCGCAAATGGTGCAGTTCAGTCCATCGCCATCGTTGCCATTCTTGCGGGAACCTTTGCCTTTTCCATTTTGTTTGAACGATTTTTTGCTGAGGCAACCACCACTGGCGAGACGCTTCGACAGGTTGCCGGGATTGGCTGGATGCTCGTGGCCGGGGCGCTAATTGAGCTCGCCTGCCTATACCGACTGCCCAACCTGAAAGTCATAGAGAATGCCCTGAAAGAGAAAAGCGAAGGAGAGACTGGGCTTCCCGTCGGCAAACCCATGCAAACGGTTTTCAAACGCCCCATTATGGCTAAGTCAATTTTGGGCATCAGTCTGTTCTGGGGAATCGGCCAGGTCATGCTGGCGGCATTCCCCGCTTTTGCCGAAATGCGCACCGGGGTCACCAACGCAGCTATGGTGCAGGGCGTTCTAGCCATGTCTGGTATTGGTATCGCCATTGGCGCTGGAATCGCTGGCCGAGTATCCAAAAACTACATCGAGACCGGATTGATACCGCTCGGCGCACTGGGGATTTGTCTGACCCTCTGGGCCATGCCCTTTGCCAATAGCTTGCAACACTTTGCCCTGCTTCAACTCTTTATGGGAATTTGCGGTGGCATGTTTTTAATTCCGTTGCACGCCTTGGTTCAGTTCCACGCTGACGAGCGAGAACTGGGCGGAATTATTTCGGTTCGCAACCTCTTTTCCAACCTCGCCATGCTGGCATTTTTATTGTCCACAATTGCGCTGACTTATCTGGGGTTCGGAGAGCAACTTCTTCTGGTAGCCCTAGCTGTAGTTGCGCTGGCCGGAACCCTCTATACGGTGGCGAACGTACCGCAAAGCCTCACCCGCTTTAGCGTCGCGACGCTGATGCAGCAGCGCTATCGACTCACGGTTCAGGGAGTTAAGAATATTCCTGCGACAGGTGGCGCTCTGTTGCTGGGCAACCACATTAGCTTTGTCGACTGGGCCATGATCCAGATCGCCTCACCACGCCCGGTGCGCTTTGTGATGGCCAAGATCTATTACAACCGCTGGTATCTAAAATGGATTCTCAAACGCTTTGGCTGCATTCCAATTCAAGCCGGCCCATCCAGCAAAGCTTCTCTTGAAGCCGTTGCTGACGCCCTGGTCGCCGGAGATATTGTCTGCCTGTTTCCGGAAGGCTCGCTGACACCTAATGGCCAAATGGGAGAGTTTCGACGCG
Organism: Porticoccaceae bacterium; assembly: GCA_018662305.1. Lineage (GTDB taxonomy): Bacteria > Pseudomonadota > Gammaproteobacteria > Pseudomonadales > GM7GCV1 > JABJGI01. The sequence goes on from JABJGI010000164.1 coordinate 6,134, forward strand.
GCTACGAAACGGCCTGCCGACTTACCGAAAGCGACATCCCCATCGTTCCCTTCTATCTGCAGGGTCTTTGGGGCAGCCGTCATTCAAGGTCTTCCGAGAGCTTCAAAAACTCTCGCGCCATTCCAGGCAAAAGAGATGTAGTGGTCACTTTCGGTAAAGCTCTGCCCAGCGATACGCCACCAGATCTTTTAAAGCGAAAAGTCGCTGAGCTTTCGGTGCAAGCCTGGCAACACTATTCTGATTCTCTGCCCAATCTCGCCGTTGCCTGGGTCGACAAGGCGAAAGCCATGGGCGGCAGTAATGCTATTCACGATGATTTATCCGGCAGTCTATCCGCACATCGGGTTCTGACGGGGGCGACGCTGATGTCGCGACGTATAACCCAGCTTTTTCCCGGCCAGAATGTTGGGCTCGCCCTACCCTTTAGCGCCGGCGGTGTGCTGGCTAATATGGCGACTCTGTTGGCGGGCAAAACACTGGTGAATCTCAACTACACCGCCAGTGCCGAAGCGCTGCAATTTGCCTGTAAGGAAACCGGCATCACCAAGGTGCTGACGGCAAGGCGGTTTGTCGACAATTTGCACAAACGTGGCATTGAGCTGTCGGAGTTACTGCCCGATCAGGAACTGATCTATCTGGAAGATATGCGCGAAGGCTTTAGCAAAGCGGAATCTCTCGCCACCCTGCTGCAAGTGAAATTGTTGCCAAGCGGATTGCTGAAAAAACTGATCTGCGTGAAACCTGAGTCAGATACCGCCGCCATTATTTTCTCCAGCGGCTCGGAGGGCTTGCCCAAAGGCATTCAGCTTTCTCACAAGAATTTTATGGCCAACGTCAAACAAGCTGCAGACGCTCTGCAGCCCGATAGCGATGACGTCATGATGGCTAGTCTTCCGCTCTTCCATGCTTTTGGACTAACTGCCTGTCAATTTTTGCCTCTGATCGAAGGCGTGCCCTTGATCTGCCAGCCCGATCCAACCGATGTCGTTTCGGTATCCAAGGCCATCGCCAAATACAAAGCCACCATCATGTTTGGCACCTCAACATTCCTGCGCTTCTACTGCCGCAATTCCAAAGTCCATCCATTAATGCTCGACAGCATGAGGCTAGTGGTCGCTGGAGCAGAAAAACTTTCAGCCGATGTTCGAGAAGCTTTTGAACTGAAGTTCAAAAAACCAATATACGAAGGCTACGGCATGACCGAATGCTCACCTGTCGTGGGCTGTAACTTGCCTGACCAACTTGATGACAAGCGCTGGAAAGTTAAGACGTCCAATAAAGTGGGCACCATTGGGCAACCTCTACCGGGAACTAGCATTCGTATTGTCGACCCGGAATTTTTCGAAGAGCTAGCCACCGGCGAAGAAGGCATGGTGGTAGTCGCCGGGCCTCAGGTAATGACCGGCTATCTCAACGCACCGAAAAAATCCGCTGAAGTGCTGATCGAACAAGAAGGTATTCAATGGTACGTCACTGGAGACAAGGGCCGGCTAGATGAAGACGGCTTCCTTACCCTAATCGACCGCTATTCACGTATGGCAAAACTCGGCGGCGAGATGATTAGTCTCGGCGCGGTGGAGCAGCTGGTGCGCCCTGCTCTGCTCGATCAGGGCTACAGCGGGGATATTGTTGCCACCAGCGTGGAAGACAAGCGCAAAGGTGAACGTCTGGTTGTTTTGCTAGACGAAGAATTCAACCAAAAAACGGTAATCGACTACCTAAAGAAATCCAAAGCCAATGCCCTAATGCGCCCAAGCGCATGGATTCAGGTGGAAGAGATCCCCAGACTGGGTGCAGGCAAAGTAGACTTTCAGAGAGCGAAAAAATTAGCTGCAGAGCTTAGTTGAGCAAGATTCGGGTCGATGCATCTGTCGAATTAACTGATACTCCCTCCCATGTCAGATTATGAACGCATCGCAAAAGCCATCGACTTTCTCGTTGAGAATGCCGAATCTCAACCAAGCCTGAAAAAAATTGCAGCTAGCGTTCATCTGAGTCCTTTTCATTTTCAGCGACTCTTCTCCAATTGGGTCGGCGTTACGCCCAAACGCTTTTTACAAACGCTAACAGTTGAACGAGCTAAAGAGCTCTTGGCCCTCTCAGAACCTCTTGAGGTAGTTTCTGATGCGGTAGGGTTAAGCACCAGTTCTCGACTGCATGATCACTTTATTCAGCTTGAGGCGGTTACTCCGGGTCAATATAAAAGCGCTGGCTTGGGGTTGGAAATCCTATTCGGAATTCACCAAACGATTTTCGGCGATTGCCTGATCGCTGCGACGGATCGTGGCATTTGCAAGCTGGCTTTTGTAGATGCTGGAGACATCGATGAGGAGCTTTCCACCCTGCAGCGACAGTGGCCGGAAGCCAATATCAGCGAAGATCAGCAGAGCACGGCTGAGATGGCGAAAGTCATTTTCCATTCCGACCAAAATGCGAACCGGCCTATTTCGCTACAGGTCCGTGGGACAAATTTTCAGGTGATGGTTTGGCGCGCCTTAATGCAAATTCCCCAAGG
>JABJGI010000089.1 GCA_018662305.1 Porticoccaceae bacterium
GGCCCCCATAAAAGGTGCGGTACAGGGCGTAGCAACTAAGGTAGCTAAAGCTCCGGTCATAAAGGAGCCGCTTACAGGGCCACTTATACCGGCTCCGATGTTGCCCAAGCGAGTGAGTGAGGCGCCTAGCTCAAGAAAGCCTGATAAAGAGAGACCCAACACAAAAACGACGTAGACAAGCACGCCAATAAATATCGGCGATTGCAGCTGAAATCCCCAGCCGATGCTTTCCCCTGCTGAGCGCAGCGCCAACATAACGGAGGCAATTGCGAGAAAGCTGATAATCACGCCTGCTGTGTAAGCTAAGCCTTGTGTTTTGCGATTTCCGGAGTCGGTCTCTTCTACTAGATGCATCACTTTTAGAGAGAGCACTGGCAGCACGCAGGGCATAAGATTGAGAATAAGCCCGCCAAGTAAAGCAAAGATAAGAATAAGTGCGAATGGCAGGTTATCAGCGGGTTCGGAGCTACTATTTATTGTAACGGAAGGGTCAGCTTCAACTTCGAACTCATAGTTAAATTGAACGCCCTGGGGATTCTCAAATTGCACCAATCCTTCAAAAAAGAGCGGATAGTCACTTGGGTTGAGTGCATTCTCTGTGCTAATGAGTAGTGTGTTGTCCTGAGGCTTGCTCAGTACTGGGGTTGGAAGGTTGTTTACCAGTTTTTGGCTAATAGGGAAAAAGCCGACTGGCTCTAAGCCCTGTAACTCTTCTGGCAGCTGCACAGAGAGCTGAAACTCGCCATCAGTGCGGTAACTGCCGGGAAGTGTGCCAAGAGAGATAGGTAGTTGATCCCGTGCTTCGGCGACATCGCTTGACCAGGGCGATTCGACGCTCTGCTCAGAAACCATTACCTCCAGCTCTAGCGTGGCATTGCCGGGAATGCAGATTTCTTCGCATATAAGCCAATCTACCCGCCCTCCAAGGCGAAGCGGCTGTCCTATCGGCGCGCTTTCTGAAACCCTTACACTGGAGAATATATAGGTTTCACCATAGTAGCCGTAATTGATAAAGCCCTGATAGTCGGCCCTGTATGGCGCGGACCAATCTAGCTCGGAATAGCTTAGCAGCTCACTTTCCTGCCATTCGACTTTCGTGGGTAAGCCGGTGTCACCAGGGTTTTTCCAGTAAATATGCCAGTTTTCATCAGGCAAGATGCGCAAGGCTAAATCAAGAGATTCACCGGGAGCTAGGCTTTGGTGAGAGGCCAGAAATTCGAGTTGGATATTGGCGGCATATGCGAGTTCGCTGCGGCCTTGTAGATCAGATTGTTGCGCTGAGACAAAACTACCCGCGGCCAGAATAATAAAGGCTATTAATCTTTTAAAAACAGATAGATATCTCAACTAATTAATCTCATTTGTAACAGGTGCTTAGTTCGCGGATGCTAGGCTAGTCTAACGCGCTGGTGAGCTGCAAGAGAGTTAATAAAAGGATACATAGTTAATCTTCTGCTGTCTTTTTGCGGCTAGAGCGGAAAGTCTTCTCGAAGTAGTCTTTTAGAATTGGATGATTGAACTCAAATCCAGCGCTCATCAAATATGCAGGTGACACACGAAGGTTTGCGAGCAGAAAATCCTCTGCGCCCTCCCCAAGTGCCAATTTTAATACTGCTGTAGGGGCTGTCAGTATCGCTGGCCTCCGCAGAGACTGAGCCAATAAAGTTGTAAACTCAGCATTCCTTACCGCATTTGGGGATACGACATTTAGCGCGTCCGGCAGTTCGGCCTGATCAGAGCAGTATCTGATGATTTCGATGACATCTTGCAGACTTATCCAACTGAACCATTGCTGACCCTTGCCAAGCTTTGCTCCCAATCCTAGTTTAAAACTTGGCAGCATAGCTTTAAGTGACCCCCCATTAGGGTTTAGAACTACTCCGAGCCGGAGGATTGTTAGGGACGAGCCTAGCTCTTTAAACTCCCGGGCCGCCTCTTCCCAGTCTTTACAGAGCTTTGCTGAAAAGCTGTCACCCTTGTCGGAATGCTCTGTGTGCGTTTCCTCCCCTGCCTGGTAGTACCCGATTGCCGAAGCGGAAAGTACTTTGGTAGGCGCAAATTGGGGAATCGCGGCAAACTCCCTGGCCAGTGTTCGGGTGAACTGGACCCGGCTTTGGTAGATTTCCGCTTTGCTTTTAACAGACCAGCGCGTGGCTAAAGGTTTTCCGGATAAATTGACGAGAAGATCAATTTTGCGATCGATTTCCTTTGGGCTAGAAACATATTTGAGTAAATTCTTATTTGAGTATTTCTGTGGATGGCGTGTATGTACGTATACAAAGCAGCCAGAATGGACAAAGTGGTCAACGAGTGCAGAGCCAATAAAGCCTGTGCCGCCTGTTATGTAGACATTTTTGCCCATTTTTCGAAATCCAAAGTTCACAATGACTGCACATTGTATTGTCCCACATGAACAATCTATTACGCGGGTTCCGTAACATTCCCACTCGGCCTATACTCAAAGAGTTGTGTGCTCACTACCGCAATAGTGTGGAACAGCATCCTCACGGAACGATCCTGAGGTTGCTGTATCTAATGTGATTATGAGGGGTAGTTAATTGAAAAGTAGTATTACCAAGCTTTCTGTCTTTTGGGTATTCCTATGCCAATGGGTTTTTGCTGCTTCTGTATATGCCCAAGAGCTTCAGATTTCCGAAACCACGCCATCCTTTGAGGATGAAATTCAACTAGAGCCCGATTCGGATTCATTGCAATTTTCTGCTGTGGAATCTGTGGAGCTGCTTCTTGAGCAAATAGAAACCGTCGAAGCTGAACAAAATAGCTTTGCCCCAGAGCTTGGAGAGCTGAGTTTCGAACTCGGTCTTCAATTGGAAACCTTGGGGCTGCATGAAGACGCACTCGAAGCATTCCTCCGCGCAGATCAAAACATGAAGATTCGCGAGGGTTTGTACTCAAATAACCGCGAAATATTGATCCGAAAAATATTTGACCAGCACGTCGCCCTAAATGACTGGGAGTCTGCCGAGATTGCTTTGGACAACAACGCCTGGCTACGAGCCAGAAATGTTGATTCAGACTCTCTTGATTATGTTGAGGTGTTGCAAGAGCTGGTGCGATGGAATTTGGCTGTGGATCACTACGATATCGAAGACGAAGAGTCTGTCGCCCTGATTAGAGCCTATTCCGATTTGGAGGAGATTTTTGATATTTATGCTGCGCGGGATATGCCTGCAGATGACGTAACTATTAATCTGGCCATGACGGTGAACCATATGCTCTCCCAGCAGGTTTATATTGTGGATAGCGTCGGCCAACGCGATACTTCCGCTGCCCTAGAACGCAAATATTTTCGTCAATCTCGAGCCGCAGTGATGGCCTGTCATAGTCTCTATAATGAAGCGGAAGAAATACGGGACCGCTGTTCTCGGTCGGCGGAAAGAGAGATAAGAAGGAACCTGCCCGAGACAATTCTCATCGACTATTCTTCGGGTCAATACGATCAGAATATTTCTTTCTATTCTCGAAGCTATTTCCGCGGCAAAGACTTACTGCTCGATCAGCTAGAAGTTCTTAAAGATCAAGGGGATCAGCGGCGGTCACTGGATACCATTATGAAATTGGGTGACTGGTACTTGCTCTTTGGATACCAGCGCAGCGCAGAAGAAATGTATGCCGCTGCCTGGGCTTATGCGAACCAGATCGGGCAACCTGAAGTGATACATATGCAAGAGCCAATGGCGATATCTTCTGCCGGCCTGGTTGAGTCTCTACCTCGCTTGGTTGTGGGCAATCGTCAGGGGGAAGCACAGGTTGCGGTCACCATAGCGAGAACAGGCGAGATAGAGAAAATTGAATATCTGGATACAGATATAGACGACGAGTCAGTTATCGCAGATTTATCAGCAAATTTAGCGGGTTCAATTTATCGCCCTATCCTGCGTGACGGTGTTCCTATAGCGGCTGTTGCTTACACGGTTAATAAGCAAGTTTCATACTAGGGCGAACAATGTCGATGGGAAGAGGCTTTGGTGGAATTAAGTGCGTGACTTTAGTTGCTGGCTTGATTCTATATCCCTCTTTAACTCTCTCTCAAACTGGAGACAGCCTCGACATCAATCTTGTAGCTTCTGATGTTGATATCCCTAGGTCTGTTCATATCTTGCTCGGTGAAATTACGCAACTCGAGGCATCTGAAGACAGTTTTGATCCCAGAATCGGAGAGCTTAGTTTTGAGCTTGGTATGCAGTTAGCTTCCTTAGGCCTCAATGAACAAGCTCTGGAGGCGTTTCAACGCTCAGATCAAAGCATGAAGATACGAGAGGGTCTTTACTCTGAGAATAGAGAGATACCCGTACGCAAAATTTATGAACAGTATTTAGAGCTACACAATTGGGATGATGCCTCTAGCAGCTTAAATACAATCGCATGGATAAAAGCTAGAAACTACGATTCAAGCTCCCTCGAGTATGTCGACGTGCTGCAAGAGCTCACCTACTGGTCTCTGGCTGAAGACGCCCTGAATCCAGATAACAAGAGAGCGACCCATTTGATCGCGGCGCACGATAATCTTGAAAAGATTTTCGACATCTACGAGATAAACGAACAACCCCTAGACAATGAAACCCTTGAGCTCGTCGTCGCCGTAAACCACAGGCTGGCGATGCATGGGGTTTTAGGACCCAATCTTGAGACATTAAAAGAGAGCCAGACTCGAAGACAATTCGATGTATCAACTCGAAGTTGTGAGACTTTATTTGTCGACGCAGAAGAAGCCTTGGGCAATTGTAGCAATAGGGCGCGACGCCACATTCTGGTGAATACTCCTGAATCAAGCAGTGGAATAGCCGAGAACCAAACTTTAGCCAACACGCAGCAGTTGTCACCCCTGCAGGAATTTTATTCGAGCCAGAACTGGAGTGTGAATGAAATAGACAACTCGATTGAGATTGACACTGATCCCATGCTCCCTTTCTATTCTCAGAGTTATCGTCGTGGCAAGGAATTGCTCTTAGATCAGCTGGATGCTCTCAGAATTGGCGATGATCACGTAGCTACCCTAGATTCTCTTCTGGCTCTGGGTGATTGGTATCTTCTGTTTGGATATCTCCAGAGCGCAATTGAGGTCTACACTGCAGCATGGAATTTCGCTTCTCAGGAAGGACTGGAAGAAATGGTAAACATGCAGCCACCCGCTGCGATATCTCTTGCCGCTTTGGCGGATAATTTGCCTCGACTGAAGCCAGGAAATCGTGATGGATACGCCAAGTTTTCCCTTGCGGTTGCTCCGACTGGGGAAGTTCAGAGTGTAGATATCATCGAAACCGATATTGAAGATGTTGAAGTTGTTGCTGAGTTGATCGCTGAGTATTCAATGGCCAGATTTCGGCCTGTTTTGCTTGAAGGGGTTCCGGTGGCCTCGGCAAAATATTTGGTTGATCGACGAATAGCTTATTAACTCTGGACCCAAGCCGTGACCAGTCTCCGCCCAATCATTCTTTTACCCATAGCCTTGTATTTAGCTGGCTGTATTCCAGCACCTGCAACTATTCCAAGCCCTAGTGTTCCTTCAGTACCTTCTCCAGTACAGATTCCTACACCTAGTACTGGTATGCCTAGTCCTCCCTCTGTGCCTGGAATGCCATCACCCGAAAGTGGCAGTGAGGGGAGCTCCCCACCGAGCACTGGTATGCCCAGCCCTCCTTCAATGCCTGGGTCTGAGAGTGGCAGTGAGGGCGATTCAGAGGGTGACTCTGGTGACTCAAGCCCTTCAAGTAGTGGAGCTAGTGGTCCAGAAAATGAAAATGAGGAGGGATCTGGCACGTCCGGAGAAGAAGAGACAGCGGATGCCAGTGAAGAAGGTGAATCTGGTAACAGTGAAGAACAAGACTCTATGGATGTTTCTCTTGAAGATGTTACCTCTGATGCGGAATCAGAGCCTACCTTCGAAGAGCCAACCTTTGAGGAATCATCACAAACGGACGCCTCTTCTTCTCAGGGTGGGCTGTCTCAGGCTACATTGGAAGAGCTAGAGCGCGTTCTAGAGCAGGAATTAGGAACCTTTGACTCATCGGTGCAAAGAGAGCAGCGAAATGCCGAAGCGCAGTCGAGAGAGCCTTCTAACCCAGGATCTGCACCCGTTATTGTCTTTGAGGACTACCCGGAAGAGCAGCAAGGCGGCGCATCTGGTGGTGGAGCTGGTTCCGGTGGCGGCGAAGGCGAGTCATCGGGTGGAAGTTCGAGCTCTGATGTTTCGGTAGCTGTTGAGCAATCCCAAATACCCCCTCCCAATCCAGATGACGATATCGTTGCTAGGCAGTTGCGTGAAGCCGCTATTGCCGAGGCCGATCCTGAGCTTAAACAGCGCCTTTGGGAAGAGTATTACCGGTACACTGGCAGCCAATGAAAATTTTAACCCCCCCTATTCTTAAAGTATTGGCGCTCTTCTGTGTCGCTGGGTTATCGGCCTGCGCCGATTATCAGGTACGTACAACGGATTACACTCCTGTAGAGGTATTACAAACCGAGGTTGCCTTCGATACTTTGCTCGACGTAGGTATTCGCGTATTTGAGCCTGAGTTGGAGAATTTGCCGGACGAGGCGCTTGAGTTTGACGGTGTTCGTCAAGCAGAAAGTATTTGGGTCGCTGATCGCCTAAAAGAGACGTTGGATTCGACCGGAGCCTGGGGCTACGTGCGGGTCATACCGGACGATCTGGTAACTATCGATCTCATTGTCGAGGGTAAAATTCTGCAGTCAGACGGGGAAACTACGCGCCTAGACCTGACTGCGACAGATTCCAGTAATCGTGTCTGGCTCGACAAGAGCTACACCCAGGTTATCAGTCACTATGCCTACTCGTACGAGCAAGTAGGTAATGAGCCTTTTCAGGGGTTATATAACCAAATTGCTAACGACCTCCTGCAGTTAATGGATCAAATGGAGCCTGGCGCGCGACGCCAGCTGCGTAAAGTTACCGACATGCGTTTTGCAGCTGGTTTTTCTCCAGAGGCATTTTCTGAGTTTTTAGTAGCTGATTCTGATGGCCATTATCAGTTAGAACGCTTGCCTGCAGACAACGATCCAATGTTGCAAAGGGTGGATGACATACGCCTTCGCGATCAGATGTTTGTCGACGTCTTGCAGGACTATTACCGTGGTTTTGTCTCCAATATGGAAACGCCCTATGACGCTTGGCGCGAACAGAGTTTTACGGAGACCACCATAATTCGTGAGTTGGATAGTGCCGCCGACGCCAGAAAGCTGGGTGGCTGGCTGGCTATTGCAGCTGGCCTGGGTGCTCAATTTAGTGACGACTATCTAGTCCGCTTAGCAGGCACGAGTGCTGTTTATGGTGGTGTAGAAAACATTCGGGCAGGTTATATGGCCCAGGACGAAGCACTTTTGCACATACAGACGCTTTCTGAGCTTGGAGAGTCGCTCGAGTATGAACTCGAACCCAGCGTAATCGAGCTTCAAGATCGCACCATAACCCTGGCAGGCACCACCAGGGATCAATATGACGAGTGGCGCGGTATTCTGCGAGAAATCTACTTCAGGGAGACAGGTGAAATACCACCTGCGGGCGAAGATGGCGGATAAGAGCTCTGCGCGTCGGGTTGAAGCCGCGCCCTTCGAGCCACCTAGCCCAGACAATCAACCCCAACCACAGAAATTTAAGACCCAATGGCCCTACGTCATTGCGGCTGCCCTCCTTATCGTCTTAATTCCATCCATCTTCAAGGTCGTTGATCTGCTCGGATCAAATGTTGAGTCTGAAGTGGTGGTTTATGGGCTAGATTCGGCTTCCTCAGAAAATGGGGCTATTGCCGGCGAGGAGCCTATAGATGCGCCCTTTGAAGATGCCCTGCTCGCTGAAGCGCGTTCTAAGGCTCAGGACATACTCTCTGAGCTTCTGCCCCTCAGGCGTGATCTAGAGGCGCGACGCGCTGCGGAATGGGCTGCTGAGAGCTTTGCTGAGTTGGTTGAACTTGCTCTCGAAGGAGATGAGCTTTATCAATCCAGAGAATTCGAACCTGCTCTGATTCAATATCAGCAATCCCTGAGTTTAGCTCGTGAAATAGAGGCTGATACGGCGCAAAGCGCAGAAAGCTTTAGACGCGATGGCTATATCGCTCTAGAAGAAAGAAATGCCGATGAAGCTCGTCATGCCTTTGAATTGGCTGTGGCAATTGAGGAAGACAATGAAGAAGGGCAAATAGGGTTAAAACGTGCGCAGGCCCTGCCCCAGATCAGAGCGCTGTTGGCGGAAGCCGACAATCTAGTTCAGCAATCGCTGCTAGAGCAGGCGAAAGAAAAGGTTGAAGCCTCTATTACTTTGGATAGCGATGATCCTGAGTCACAGCAGATGCTAGCGTACATAGATGCAGAAATTCTGCGCAGGGACTTCCAAGCCTACATGTCGAACGGTTTTCAGCAGCTAGCTCAAGGAAACTTTCAAGATGCAGAAAACGCATTTCGTTCTGCGCAAACACTGGAGCCCGATAATGACGCAGTATCTGACGCCTTGGATCAGGTCGAAGCAACACGTGAATCTGATCGAAGTGCTCAAATTCTCCAGCAGGCACGCATTGCCGAGGAGTCTGAAAGCTGGTCTACCGCTCGCGACCGGTACAACCAACTTCTTGAAGAAGATCCTAACCGGGTTGAAGCTCGTATTGCGCTAGTCAAAGTTGATGCTCGTTTAAATCTTGAGAACCAGATTCTCCAACACCTTGAGAATCCTCTTCGTTTAAAAGAAGAATCTATATGGCGCGACGCAGAGAATACACTCGGACAAGCTCAAACAATCGCTAATCCAGGTCCGGTATTGAGAGGACAAGTTGATCAGCTTGCAGAAATATTACGCAAAGCCCGCACCCCAGTTCGTCTAGAAGTTGTTTCCGACGGTGCGACTCAGGTCAGTATTCTCGGCGTTTCAGACTTGGGTCAAATTCGGAGCCATCCTTTGGACCTAAATCCTGGAATATATGTGGTAATAGGTAAAAAACGCGGATTTCAGGATATTCGTCAGGAAATTGTTCTGACCGGTGATGAAGCCAGAGTTGTTGTGGATGTTATACCTAATCGCTCGGTAGGGTCGTTTTGAGTTCACATCGCACAGAGCAACTAGCGCCTACGGATTTTAGTCCGCCGAGCGAAACTCAATCGCAGAACATTCCTGTTCGATTGATCGCCATAGCAGCTCCCGTTCTGTTGCTGGTGATCTGCCTGCTTTATTTTGTGATTGCCGCATCCAGTCTTCAGGTTAGCACTGTGCCGGTGGCAAATATTTCCATTCAAGGTGGTTGGCATGTCGCTATCGGTCAGCGATACCTTGTATTGCCTGGAGAATTCACTGTTCTTGCAGAAACTCCAGGCTACAGGCAGGAGCGTGTTGAAGTGACCGTAGAGTCAGGCAGGTCTGCAGCAATAGAAATGATTTTGGCCCCTCTTCCCGGCAATTTACACATCCTGACCGAGCCTGAGGTTCCAGTTCAGGTAAGCCTGAACCAGGAAGACCAAGGGTTGCTAACTAACCCGCTTCTATCAAATCTTGAGGCGGGAACCTATCAGTTGAGCCTGGATGCCTGGTTGTATGAAGCCTGGTCACAAGAAATTGTTGTGCCGGGCAAGGGAGAAACATTGGAACTCGAAGTGAGGCTCGAGCCGAACTGGGTTAACTACCGGGTTGAGTCTGATCCTTCAGGCGCTGATATATATCTCGAAGGACAATCTGTGGGTGTGACGCCCATGGAACTGCCAATTGAAATTGGCGAGCGTGAAATGTCCTTGTCCTATCTGGGATACCGTGACTATCAAGCCCCCCTCTGGGTTGAGGAGACCGATGATTTGGTAGTTCGTGAATTTGCCATGATTCCCCTGGAATCCAGCTTGGCAATCAATTCAGATCCCACCGCAGCAACGGTCACTCTAAATGGCGAGTATTTGGGAGAAACGCCTTTAAGTGTAGAACTGGCTCCTGAGCAATTACACCAATTGGCTCTTTTTAAGGCGGGTTATTTGGGCCATAGCGATCAAATACGCATGCAGCACCTAGAGAATCGCGCCATCGAAATTTCACTGAAGCCCGATTTAGCAGATATCAGCATTGCAGTGTCACCAGAGGATGCAGAGGTTCTAGTCGATGGAGTCGTTGTTGGCAGCGGCAGTCAGAACTTAGAGCTGATGACGCGCAAACAAAGCATTAGCGTGCGCCGAGATGGTTATGAAACACAGGTTCAGGAGATTCTGCCGACGCGCAATCTCGCCCTTCACCTCAGTTTCAGACTACTTACTGAAGAAGAGTCCGAGTGGGCGGACATTCCCAGTCGATATGCAACAAGCCAGAATCAGGAGATGCTACTTTTTCGTGACGCGGGATCTGTACAGTTGGGATCTGATCGGCCAGAGACGGAACGAAGAGCAAACGAGACGCGCTGGAGCGCTAATTTAGAGCGCGCCTTTTACGTAGCCGCTACGCAGGTCACAAATTCGCAGTATCGGGCCTATAACGCTGATCACAGCTCTGGAAACCGAGATGGCGAGAGTCTGGACGGGCCGAATCAGCCCGTTGTAAATGTTAGCTGGCAAGAAGCAGCTCTTTATGCGAACTGGTTAAGTGAACGAGAGGGGCTAACCCCCTACTACACTACAGCAAGGGGATTTGTTTCTGGAGTAAATCCAGACTCCATAGGTTTCAGATTGATGACCGAAGCAGAATGGTCGTGGCTCGCGCGCACGACGACCACGGGATTGACTCAGAAATACAGTTGGGGAGATTCCGATGACCCCAGCACTGTGGAAAATATTGCCGGCGTTGAGGCCAGCGGGCTAATTAATTTCTATATCGAATCGGTACAGGATAGATACTCGGTTTCAGCGCCTGTGGGCAGCTTTCCACCTAATCATAGAGGCTTAAGTGATATCAATGGCAACGCCTCTGAGTGGATTCACGACTGGTATGAACCCAGACCTTATCCTGAGGGAGAGGTACAGACAGATCCCCTAGGTCCGGAGATTGGGGAATTTCATGTGATTCGCGGTGCCAACTGGGCACGAGGCTATTTGCCTCAGCTAAGGCTGGCTTATCGTGATTTTGGGGCGACGGCTCGGGACGATGTGGGATTCAGGGTGGCAAGATATGCGAATTAGCCCAGCTAGATACCCTTGGAAGGCCAGTATGGCTCTAGTGGTTCTGATTTCTAGCGGCCTTGTCGCTCAGACTTTTGATAATCCTGATGCCGAGATCGAGAGTGGCTTGGAATCCGCGGCTGCAGAGCCAGTAAATGAAGCGGAACTCGATGAGGCTTTGGAAGAATACCTGGAAGAAGAACAACCTCAATTAGAAGAACAGATTAGTGAGGGTGGTGAATTTGACTCATTTGTGCCGAGCGAGGACATATCTGAGGATTATTCGGTGCCCTTTCCCGTAGATATATAGGCAGTTAAATGAAACATATTCTGGAACGCGAATTTCTATTTCAAATCGTTGCGCTCATTCTCTCTTTCGTAGTGGTCCACTCGGTCTATATTGCCATTATTAGGCCTAACGCCGAAGAGGTGATTGCCTATGAGGCTTTAATGCTGGAACAAGGAACCCCTGTTGATGATCGCTCCGCTTGGGTAGTTCTGAAAGATTATGAGCAGGAGACCTGCTTTGTCTTGATGTTCTGGGCTTTGGCAATTATGACCTTCAAGGGCAGCCGAATAGTCGCTGAGAGAAAGTTATTCGACAAGGCGCTGATACCTGTTACTGAGGGCAGTAAAATCCTCTCAGAGGATGCTCGTCAGCTTGCTAGACCTATAGAGGCTCTACCCGAACTTTCTCGAGATTACCTGCTGCCGAGAGTACTGTCCGTTGCGCTACAGCGCCTGGGATCTGGATCGAATATTCAGGAGATCTCCGCATCTATTCGCGATGAATGTGATATTGAATCACAGAGGTTGGATACCGAGCTTTCCATGATTCGTTATATCGCCTGGGCGATTCCCTCGATTGGTTTTATCGGTACGGTTAGGGGTATTGGCTCAGCCTTGGCGGATGCACACGAAGCGATCAGTGGAAATATTGCAGGGGTAACCGCTAGTTTAGGGGTTGCCTTTAATTCTACATTTATCGCCCTACTGATCAGTATTCTGATTATGTTTTTGTCCCATCAGCTCACTTTGCAACAGGAGCGGTTGGTTCTTTCAGCGCAGCGCTACTGCGACAAAAATTTACTCCGGCATATCAAGGCCTAAAAAGGAAGACTCGCATGTCCCGTCTACTGGATATTAAAGACCTTGAAGTGGCGCTACTCAGCTCTAGTGGCACGGTCAAATCACCTGGCTACGCTTCTCTAGATGATCGTGATCTTATATTCGGATCGCCTGCACGTGCGATATCTCGCCTGAATCCAGGTATGTCTGCGAACCAGTATTGGCGTGATCTAAGCACACAAAAAAGCTCGGCCAATTTTCCTAGTATTCGACATCAGGCAGATCTTGCCTGGAACCATCTGAAATCTTTCGATGCGTCCGAATTGCAGAATGTTTCTCTGGTGGCGGTTCCCTCTCACTACACTAAGGATCAGATTGCGCTGCTCTCGGGAGTGTTGAAATCCCTAGAGGTGTCGGACAGCTTAATCTGTAAGCGATCCTTGCTTATGGCGGCGCTACACCCCCAAGCCGAATACCAGGTAGATTTTCAACTACACCAGCTAGTGGTAACTAAGCTAGAGAAACAGGGTGCTGAGATCATATGCGGCGATATGGTTGAGTTCCCCGGTTTAGGTCTGCTTGGCTGCAGTGACGCCCTTCTCAAAGGGATACAGGCCCGTTTTATCGATAAGACGCGCTTCGACCCACTGCATCATGCGATCACAGAGCAACAGCTGTTTAATCAACTTATGGAGCAGTTATTGCCGCAGAAATGGCATCGAATTGACTTACAAATAGAATTAGAGGACCAGAAAAACTCCATCGAGTTATCAGAGCAACAACTGGAAGAAGCCGCCTCTGAGTATTTGGAGAAAATCAGGGCTGTGCTGCCCTCTGCCCCATTTGTTGCTGATCACATATTCGGAAATTTACCTATCGATGTTAATACTGGGCTATATCTACCAGCTGAGCAGATGGTAGCAGCGCTGGATGAAATATTGCCCTCAGCGAACCCCGCTAAGGAATTTGTCGAGCTCACTGCTATTGCAAACCCTGCGGTGAACAGCTCTCCTCTTGAAAGTAGTTCTTCTGAAAATAATGGGGAAGCTTCGAGTTCAGCTGACTTAAAAAGCGAAAACCCCGTTATGCCTTCGGCGCCAGTGTCGGCTGAGGTGAAGTCATCTACCACTCATCTACTTGCGAATGGCAGAGCTATACCACTTGCTGGCGCGACTATTGTGGCTGATGGTAATCGTATGACGGTAACCACTGGTTCTGTAGATTCACAGCTTATTCTTGGGCGAATAACTACTGATTCTGGTCGAATTCAGTTGATGCCGGAAACGGGCTTAAACCTAAATGGTGCACCTATCGCTTCTGCAACTGATCTCAGCGTCAGAGATATTGTTAGTCATCATGACTACGCTGGGACCCTAGTGGCAATTGAGGTCGTTGACTAAGACTGTCCATGGCTCGTAAACAACGCATTGGAACCACTTTCAGCCTTTCCTTCCTGGATATAATGTCTTGCGGATTAGGGGCGACGGTTTTGCTCTTTCTTATCGTCCGACACAATATTGATCCTGTGGTGCAGGTTTCCACAGACTTAAACGCTGAAACTGAGATGCTGCAAGAAGAGATTCGCATCGGTGAAGAAAATCTGGTGCGAATTCGCAATACCATTTCAGATATAGACGACCAGCTAGCCCAAGCTACTGGCCTGGCCCGTCAAATCCAGGATGAGATCGAAAATTTACAACGGCAAATTGAACAGCTGGACCCCAATGCTGTCGAAAGTCTCGCTGAACTCGAGCAGAGGTTAGCGGAATTGGAATCACAGAGATCCTTGTTACAGCAGGCCGGCGGAGACCGCGTACGCCAATATGTTGGTGAGGGGCAGCGGCAATACCTCACTGGTATCAAAATGGGAGGTCAGCGCACCTTAATACTAGTTGACCGCTCCGCAAGTATGTTGGACGAGACTATCGTCAATGTGGTTATTCGTAGAAACCAAAGTGATGAAATAAAGCGTCAATCACCCAAATGGCAACAAGCGGTTGATATTGCCGACTGGATTATTACCAATCTAGAGCCGGATACTCGATTTCAGTTATACAGCTTTAACGTGGAGGCAGAATCCACAGTGCCTGGTACTACAGACTCCTGGTTGCCGGTATCCGAAGAAGTGGTTCTTAATGGCGCTATTCAGGGGTTGAGAGGCCAGCTGCCGGAAAAAGGAACGAGCTTGATTAATGTGTTTTCGCGTATCTCCAACTTGAACCCTCAGCCGGACAATATCTTTTTGATCACCGACGGACTGCCTACTCAAGGAAAGCTGCTATTGACCAATGGCTCCGTAAGCGGGCGTGAGCGAGTTGCTTATTTTAATGAAGCTCTGGATGAGCTTGGGCAAAATATTCCGGTAAATGTGCTTCTCTTGCCCATGGAAGGAGATTATTTCGCTGCCTCAGCTTTCTGGACTATGGCTGTCAGAACTCGAGGTTCCTTTCTCACCCCATCGAGGGATTGGCCATGATTCGACGGCGCAGTGCAGACGATACGAATATTTCCTTTCTGGATGTTATTTGCTGTGGTTTTGGCGCCATCGTCCTGCTTCTGGTTATTGTACAGACACACTCGCCTGAAGTTATTGAAGAAGCCGATACAAACGAGCGAGAGTCTATTCGGGCTTTGCAAGAGCAGCTATTTGCACTCCGCGGAGAAATAAATATCCTCAACCGCGATTTGAACGCCAAACACGAACAGCTTGGCATCGAAGATGAATTGGTCGCTATCCTTAAGGACGAATTGGAAGTTTCGGAAATGCGCCTTAAAGCGCTTGACCAAGAAAATACCGCTGCTGCCGGCCCTCGCGGCGAACTTCAGGCGGCTTTGCAAAGCCTGACTGAGGAGATGCGTCGGCTGTATAGCAACTACCAGAACGATACTAACTATATTGGCGGTATCCCGGTGGATTCCGAGTACATCATTTTTGTGATTGATACATCGGGGAGTATGTTCACCTACTCCTGGCCTCGGATGATCGATGAATTAATTTCGATTCTCGATATTTATCCGAGGGTTGAGGGGCTTCAAATCATGAACGATATGGGGCAATACATGTTCACCAGTTTTCGCGGACAGTGGATCCCCGATTCGCCGGACCGAAGAGATATTATTATTAGTCAGCTAAGAAACTGGCATCCATTTAGTAATTCGAGCCCAGTCGAGGGAATTCAGGCGGCGATTCGGACTTTTTACGAATCCGACCAGAAGATGAGCATTTATGTGCTGGGAGATGACTATACTGGAAGATCACTGGAAGCCGTTCTCGATACAGTGTACAACTTGAACCGTCAGGCGAACTCTGGAGAGCCAATGGTACGTATTCACGCCATAGGGTTTCCTTTGATGATAGCGGTTGGTGAAGCAGACGCTGCAGCCAGATTTGCCGCACTAATGAGAGAGCTGGCTCAGCAGAATATGGGCTCATTTGTCGGACTAAATGATTACAGGTAATTTATGGTGTTAGTACGTTCAATCTTAGTTTCGGGTTTGCTGATTTTGGCGGGATGCTCGTCAACTCACACCATTGATACGGATTTCCCAATCCCACTTATCGAACGCATCCCCGCTTCCGGTTATCTCAACTTGACTCCGGAGTTTCAGCAGTACAATTTCATTCAGGACGAAGAAGATCGCTCTGATATGACCGTTATTCTCGGCCCTGCTCAATCCAGTATGTTTTCCAGCATATCTGATGCGCTCTTTGCCGAAGCTGCCGCCTCTGCTAAAAGTGCAGATATTACATTGCTCCCCGACCTCGACAGTTATCAATACGCCTTGCCGAAAGAGACCGGGTCCGACTTTTTCGAGGTTTGGCTGAAATATCGGCTTCAGGCATTAGATAAGGACGGGCAGCCGATAGCAGACTGGCTAATCACGGGATATGGCCGGGCTACGGATGAGCGCCTGCAAACTCAGGGAGCTGGAGTAAATGAAGCCACTGTGGAAGCGCTACGAGATATTGGTACCCAACTCACCTTGGGCTTCTCCCAACAAGCGGATATTCGAGCATGGTTAGACCAGAACTCAATTTAGATTTGCGGATTTATGTGGTTCTTGCGGTAGTCCTGCTAGTTGGCTGCAGCTCTGTGACAGTGGATGAGATGCGTTTGACTGAAACGGAAATTGATTTGGAATCGGACACTGTCGTTGTTCTCGGGCGCCAGCATTCACCAGCCTATGAAGCTGAGGGCGATCTGGTAAGTTGTGTTGCGTCGCAACTGCGCTCAGGTTCACAGGGTTTGTCTGTGGTACCTGACGAAGAGTTCGTTGATGCGCTTTACCCTTGGTTTGAACCTCGCACGGCGCCGCTAAGTCTTGAAAGGCTCGAAAACCTTCTCGATCGACCTATATTGCAAAATGCGATAGACAGTTTCGCAGTGAGATACATTATCTGGATTGAAGGTGCGACAGAAACCACAGACAGCAGTGGAGGTATGAGTTGCACCATATCGGCGGCTGGTGGCGGCTGTTTGGGAATGGGAATGTGGGAAGATGAAAGTACCTATGAAGCCAGTATCTGGGATTTTCATGAATTACAGGAGGCGGGTCGAGTCAGTGTAGACAGCCGCGGAACCTCCTATATGCCAGCGGTTATCATCCCAATCCCTTTTCTGGCTCGTGTCCAGACCAACTCTTGTCGGGGGTTGGGAGATCAAATTCAGTCTTTTATTGTTGAAGGCTAGCTTGTGAACCGCTTTATTCCATCGCAAATTTTGAGAGCGCTAGCGGGACTGGTTTGTCTGGTTAGTCTTGTTGCACATGCTGATGACGCAGAAATTGGGAAAGCCCTACATGAGGAGCTGTTACTAACCGAGCGCTTTTACCACGACGAAGCCCTCAATGAATTTGTGGATCGCATAGGTCAGAAGGTAGCTGCCAATGGCGATTGGCCCGAACTGGAATACCATTTCTTTATTATCGACAGCGGAGATATCAATGCCTTCGCCCTACCCGGCGGATATATTTATGTTAACCGCGGTCTTCTCAATTTCCTGACATCGGAAGCCCAGCTCGCTGCTGTGCTAGCGCATGAGGTTGCCCACGTAACTCGCAAACATCACAGTCGTCGCGACAATACCAACACCATGGGAAATGTGGCGGCTTTTATGGCGAGCCTGCTTACTCTAAATTCAAATGTGGGTGAAGCAGTTAGCCTCTGGAATGCAGCTCGTGTGAGTGGATTTGGTCGAGAAATGGAGCTGGAAGCGGATGAGTGGGGAGCTCAATACCTCTACAAAAGTGGCTATGACCCACTGGCGATGATTGAAGTGCTCGGCATTTTGAAGGATCACGAAACCTACATGAATCGTGTTGCGCGTAATTCAGGTAGACAGTCGACCTATCACGGAGTGTTTGCCAGTCACCCCCGCGGAGATACGCGTTTAAAGGAAGTTGTTGCGCAAGCTGGAATGCTGCCACCGGGTGAAGCTTATCAGGGCAGAGATGAATATCGGGCTGTGGTTGATGGAGTGGTCTTTGGCGATAGCATTAATAGCAATGCGCCTCCCGGCAAAGCCCGTTATGTGCACAAGGGTTTAGCGATAACCTTTGCCTATCCGGATGACTGGGTTAGAACAACCATGGGTTCAACCATCAGAGTTGAGTCTCGGGAAGGCGATATTGTCCTAACGCTTGAGGTCGCATCTATTAGTGATCAGGAGCTTACTGCTGAAGACCTTCTGCTATCACATTTGTCTTCTGAAGAACTTCACGACTCCCGGCAATTAAATGAAAATATTGATCGGAATGAAGCGATCACCGGTTTTATTGAGACGCAGCCCGGTAGGCAGCGTGTCGCTGCTATGAAGTTGGGTAGTAACGTCTATTTCCTCAAAGCTCTCTCCCCTGTGCCGGCAGATGAAGAAACTGATGCTCTGCATCTGGAGATCATGTCGAGCTTCCGTCGAGCTTCGAACGCAGATTTACCTCCAGACCGGGAATACAACATTATTTACAGAAGACTCGAGCCGGGCGAAACATTTTTAGACCTGGCTAGGACCTCAGTATTGGGGCAGTCGGCGGAGCCGGTTCTGAGGCTAATTAACGGCTACTATCCCAGTGGCGAAGCGCAGCCAGGCACCTGGATGAAACTTGTGGAATAACTAATTGGGCCTAGCTGGGTCCGGCACTAACTAGACGTCAAGGATGACGAATAATGAAAAAGACCTCCGTCGGAGAATTTTCTCCCGAATACCCTCCCCCTTTCCCCCAAAAAGAAACAACAGCTTCGCGGCTTTTTGAGGCTATGGCCGAGGGCAATATGCACTGTTATTGCCTGCTGGAATTAACAAATGACGACTCAATGAATCAGGATTTTCTGGTTCGCTATGCCAATTCCAAGCTGATTGGTTTATTGAGATTGCCCAGAAAATCTGTTGTTGGGAGCCCCCTAAGTTCAATCTATCCATTTTCCAAAAATTGGGTTCAATGCGGCAGGTACTTTGATGCGTTGCAGCAAAACAAAGCGATTATGGAAGAGTTTCCCCTAGAGGTTTTCGAGCAGACTCGCTGGTACCGACATGAAATCGTGCCATTGTCGGAAAATCTTCTGTCTGTTACAGCCGAAGATGTCACCGAGCAAAAATCGCTTCAAAAGCAATTGGTTCGGAAAGCTTTTTGTGACGACCTAACTGGGCTTAAAAACAGGAATGCCTTAGTTCAGTTTTTGAACTCGATTCCAGCTGAGAATACTCGAGTTAGCCTTATTCTCTTTGATATCGAGGGGTTCAGCGATATCAATAACTCATTCGGCGTCGATGCCGCTAACAATTTACTCAGGAGCTTTGCTAAAGAGCTACAGGGGTTACAAGCGGGCAGTTGCTATCGCCTCTCTGTAGACACTTTTGGGCTGCTGGTGCAGAGGCAAGATACCGAAGCCTCTGTTAATCAGACTCAGGTGGTTAAGTGGTCAGTCATACTGGCAAGAGGACACGAATATCAGGGAAAGAATCTGCCTTGTGTTCTGAGCGTGGGGTATTCGAATGCAGAGCCGAATTATAGGAGTGGGTTCGCTCAGCTTCTCGGTGAGGCGGAAGTTGCGCTATCGGCAGCTCGGCAAGCCTTTTAGACTAATGTAGTTCAGTATTCAGGCTCAGTTATGCAATCGCATCGCCTACGCCTGGATATCGGTAAACGCCTACCACAGGCCTTGGCTTCAAAAGAGTTTAAGCCCTTTTTCCAGCCTCAATACTCGCTTCGCACTGGTGCCGTGCTCGGCTTTGAGCTGCTTTGCCGATGGAGTCCACCAGAAATTGGCTTCGTCTCTCCAGAGGTATTTATTTCCATAGCAGAGCAGATGCATTTGCTTAAGACGCTCGACTTAGAGCTACTTGAATCAGCGGTGGGCTGTATTCGGAAACTGCCTGCCGAAGTGGGCCTCTGTCTTTCCGTCAATGCATCTCCAGCGAGTATCCAGGACAGTAATTATCTAGATTCTTTACTTGAGCTCTCTTGTTCGCTCCCCAATTGGTGCAACCTGGAAGTAGAGATCACTGAGAATTCACTGATTTCCGATGGTCAATGTTTGAAACAGGCCTTGATACGATTGCAAACGCAGGGTGTGAGTATTGCTCTGGATGACTTTGGCTCCGGCTATTCCAACTTTGGTTATCTTGCGTCCTTTCCCTTTGAAAAGCTCAAACTGGATCGCACTCTCATTGCTAGTATTAATGGAGATACAGGCGCTGACCTGGTATCCGGAGTAATAAATCTAGCTCACAAACTGGGCTTGCAGGTGGTAGCTGAGGGTATTGAGAGTCAGTTTCAGCTTGATTGGCTGAGAAGTGAGGGATGCG
The DNA here is from genome assembly GCA_018662305.1 of Porticoccaceae bacterium. GTDB lineage: Bacteria > Pseudomonadota > Gammaproteobacteria > Pseudomonadales > GM7GCV1 > JABJGI01. Next base: position 19,962 of record JABJGI010000089.1, read on the forward strand.
AGATTGGTCAGGGATACTATCTCTGCAAACCCCTACCTCAAACTGAGAAGCAGCAGCTGGTTGCTCAATTGCCCTCCTCTATGCTGAGCAATCCTCGAATTTAGCTTTTAGAAGAAAGAGAGTAACAATATCCCAAGGGCTAAGCGGTAGAGAATAAAGGGCATAAAGCCTATGCGCTGGATAAGCACGAGAAAGTAGTGAATACAGAAATAAGCAGAGATTCCTGAGACTAGCGTTGCGATGCCGATAGAGAGCCAGTCTGTATCAACGTCACCTGTTAGCTGAATTGCCAGCCAGCCGCCGGTCAGAGCAATTACCGGAATGGAAAGCAAAAATGAGAATTTTGCAGCTGAGATAGGGTTCATACCTAATAATAAAGCAGCTGTTATGGTTATTCCCGAACGGGAAGTACCGGGAAACAAAGCAGTTGCTTGGGCGATTCCGATAATTAGCACCAGTTTCCAGGTTAGATCAGCTATCTCTCGTTTTCCCCTGCCATAACGAACAGCAACAAAGAGTAATAACGCTCCAGCAAGGGTGGCATAGGCGATTACTTGAGAAGTCTGAAGGTGGGCCTCGATATAGTCATCAAATAGAAGTCCTGCGAGACCAACGGGAATAGTTCCAAGTACAAGCAACCAGGCCAACTTCCCATCCTCAGACCACTGCCCTCCCAAGCTCCTAAGCCCTCCCGTGGCAATGTTCCCCACTTCCTTGCGGAAATAGAGAATCACCGCGACCAGACTACCGACATGAACCGCCACCGTAAAAGCCAGTCCCTGAACTGGCCAACCCAATACTTCCTCTGGAAGTATGAGATGCGCGGAACTGGATATAGGCAGGAATTCGGTAATCCCCTGAATCAGAGCCAGCAATATTGCCTGAAGGATATCCATCTAGCTCTGTCCCCTTTGTTGTTCCAGAGTCTTCCAAGCGGATTTAGATCGAAGATATGCCGGCTCTGCCTGCATCGCGGAGATTTGATCACCTGCATCAAAACTTATTTCAGCGAGGCCAAAGAGATGTTTTGCTCGCATGGGGGAGTGGTTGATCTTCTTAACTATATTGGCCGTCTGGAGTCTGTTCGCTGCATTACCCACAGCCAGGACTGTATTTTTTGACAATAAAACCTCTTCCAGCTTGGTTAGCGAATCATCGGAAGTTCTGACGAGACTTCTGTTTTTCCCTGAATAGCCGAAGGTGGCCCAATAATACTCACCCATATGAGCATCTGAGATGGTCAAAATGGTACCTTCCCCTTCCATATCTGCCATTACCGAAGTGGCCATCGCCTCGAGACTGGAAACGGCCACTAGCGGCAGGTTTAGAGCGTATGCAAGTCCTTGGGAAACGGCCGTGCCTATGCGTAATCCAGTGAATGAACCAGGCCCGGATGCCCAGCAGATACTTCTGAGGAGGGTTTTATCCAGCTTTGCCTTGGCTAGGCATTGATCCACTAGCGAGAGGATGTTTTTAGCCTGCCTTTGTTCGCTCCCCTGCTCAACTTGCCAAACCTCTTCACCCTTGGATATAGCAATTGAGCTTATCTTGTCTGTACATTCTATTGCGAGGGAGGGATACATAGTTAAGGTGGTATTAGTTGTCTGGCGAAATTGCTCGAAGGTGTCGTTCAGCGATGTCGGCGAGTGCCTCAATGTGAAAATCAGAATCGTTTAGGCAGGGTATTAGCCGCAGCTCCTTTCCGCCTGCTTCTTGAAATATTTCGGCGTTTTCAATCGCGATTTCTTCTAAAGTTTCAATACAATCTGCTGCAAAACCTGGACAGATAACGTCAACCCTGCCCGCCCCTTGAGTTGCCAGCTGCTTAAGGAGTTCCGAAGTGTAAGGTTTCAGCCACTCTGCCTTTCCAAACAACGACTGGTAGGACATATGGGTACTCACACCTCCAATCTCTAAGCCGTCGAGTACCGCTGCGGTAGTACATTCACAATGTCCTTGATAGGGGTCACCCTTTTCTACATAGGAAACAGGAATACCGTGATAGGAAAACAGCAGATGATCTGGTTTCCCCTCTTTCTGCCAATAGTTCTCAATGCTTTGTTGTAGTGCCGAGATATAACTCTCTTCCTGAAAGTAGCTATTTATGATGCTGAGGCCAGGCAGAGCGCGCTGTGCCTGCATAAATTGAGCTATTTGGTCGTATATCGCTCCAGTAGTAGAGCCTGAGTATTGGGGATAGAGTGGCAATACGACAATGCGCCTATGACCGCTCTGATAGAGCTCTTCCAGGCTCTCGGAAATACCGGGATCGCCATAGGTCATGGCGTAGCGAACACTGACACGCCCTTCGCCAAAGCGATTCTGCAATGTACGCTGGAGCGCTGCGCTTTGTCGTTCGGTAATGACCCTTAGCGGCGAGCCTTCCGGCCACCAGACTTGCCTGTAGGTTTCGACTACCTTTTTGGGGCGAAAAGTCAGCACAAAGCAATTAAGAATTAGCCACCAGATCAGACGAGGTATTTCCACAACTCTCGGGTCGCTTAGAAACTCACGCAAGAATCGTCGAACAGAAGCAGTGCTAAGTTCTTCGGGGGTGCCAAGATTTACAAGCAGCAGGGCAACCGGTTTTTTTGAACCCTTCATACGAAAGTTTGAATATCCCGTTTTCTGATTAGATCAGTTGCTCAGAGCGGTTAATACGCTTTGACTAATCTCATCGACAGCTCCAACCCCTTCAACAGAAAGGTATCTGGGTGCAGATTCAGAGGATGCCTGGAGTTCCTGATAGAAAGCTACCAGAGGCTCGGTCTGATCAGCGTAGACCTCTAGGCGTTTGCGGACAGTTTCTTCCTCGTCATCTTTACGCTGAGTTAAAGGTTCGCCAGTAACATCATCCAGGCCTTCCTGTTTAGGTGGGTTGTATACAAGGTGATATACGCGCCCTGAGCCAGGATGGACTCGTCGACCACTCATTCGAGTAATAATTTCTTCATTGGGAACACGAATTTCCAAAACACAGTCGATACTAATTCCAGCATCAACCAGAGCCTGTGCTTGGGGAATAGTTCTAGGAAAACCATCAAATAGAAAGCCGTTGCTGCAGTCCTGTTCTTGAATGCGCTGCTTGACCAGATCGATTATCAGTTCATCGAATACCAGATCACCGGCATCCATAATGCTCTTGGCTTTTAGACCAAGTTCAGACCCAGAGGCTACCGCTGCTCGCAGCATATCCCCAGTGGATATCTGTGGGATACCGTAGGCCTCTGTAATAGCAGCTGCCTGAGTGCCTTTTCCTGCTCCAGGTGGCCCTAAAAGTATTACTCTCATTGGATTTTTCCTTATAACAAAACTCAGGTACTAAGTTGCCAAGCCTTGGGTTAAATCTTAATACAATTACTTATCTATCCCTCGCTATACAAGGGATTGCGAAACATACACATCTGTTTCAGGGAACTCAAACGGAAAGGTCTTTTTTCGCCTGCTCCCAATATTCTTCCAATTGGTCTGTTGATAGTTCGGAAATTTTTAACCCTTTATTATCAATAAGTTGCTCTACTTTCCTAAAGCGTTTTTCAAACTTAGTTTGCGACTGCCGAAGTATCTGTTCAGAGTTCAGATTGAGCTTCCTGCTCAAATTTACGCAGCTAAATATCAAATCTCCGAGTTCTTCTTTCACTTGTTCTTCCGAATCGCCATCCATAGCTTGGCGCAACTCTTCAAGCTCTTCTTCAATTTTGGGAAGTACTTGTTCAGCGGTACTCCAGTCAAACCCGAGACTGGCAGCTCTTTTTTGCACTTTCTGAGATCGCGTTAAGGCCGGCAAATTTAAAGGGATGTCATCCATAGCTGACCTCAGTCCCTTGCCCTCCCTTTCTATACTCTTGAGAGCCTCCCAGGTCTTTTTTACCTGAGGTTCTGCCTTTCTGTCGGCTGCGCGTGAGCTCAGATTACCATCGGGGAAAACATGGGGATGGCGACGAACAAGTTTACTCACCAGAGTTGAAATCACATCCTTGAGATCAAATCTTTCTTCCTCGGAGGCCAACTGAGAATAAAAAACTGTCTGAAAAAGCAGATCACCCAACTCTTCCCGCAAGTCGTCGAAATTTCCACGTTCAATACAATCAGCCACCTCGTAGGCTTCCTCGATAGTCGAGGGGGCAATGTCGGCATAGCTTTGCGCGATATCCCAGGGGCAACCGTCCTTTGGATCGCGCAAGCGTGACATAAGCTCGATTAGGTCATCGAGGTCATATTCGAGATTGTTAGCAGCTTCCTTTGTCTTTGATTTCTCTTCAATCACTAAAGATTCCGGATGAGAGGTAGCGATCACCGCGGTCGCAAATGATCGCAACCACCAGAGCGTTGTCGGTACCGTTCGCGATGTCTAGAGCTGCCGCAATAGCTCCGCCAGATGAAATGCCTGCGCAAATCCCTTCTGATTGCGCCAAAGTTCGAGTCATTTCTTCGGCGCGCAGCTGAGTCATTTCAACAACCTGATCGACGCGTTGGTTCTCAAAAATACTGGGTAAATATTCCTTTGGCCATTTTCGAATGCCTGGAATTCTAGACTCGTCGTCGGGCTGTAGACCAATGATCTGAATTTCTGGGTTTTGTTCTTTTAGGTACCTAGAGACCCCCATAATGGTGCCGGTGGTTCCCATGGAGCTCACAAAATGAGTGACTTTTCCCTGCGTTTGCTGCCAAATTTCTGGCCCAGTGGTCTCATAGTGCATACGAGGGTTGTCGAAATTACCAAATTGATCCAAGACAACGCCCTTTCCTTCCGACTGCATCTGTAGAGCTAAATCTCGAGCTCCCTCCATGCTAGCTTCCTTGGAGACTTCGATAAGCTCAGCACCGTAGGCCGACATGCTGGCTTTACGCTCATCAGTTGCGTTTTCGGGCATGATTAAAATCATTTTGTACCCGCGCATGGCCGCTACCATCGCCAGAGCAATTCCCGTATTTCCGCTAGTCGCCTCAATAAGGGTGTCCCCTGGCTTGATATCACCCCTCTCTTCGGCACGCTTTATCATGCTCAGTGCAGGGCGGTCTTTCACGGAACCGGCCGGATTGTCGCCCTCAAGCTTGGCGCAAAGAATACTACTGGGGTTCTCCACCAATCGCTGAAGCCGAACGAGTGGAGTATTGCCCACAAGGCTTTCAAGGGTTGGAATACTAAGCGGGTCAATGGCCAAAATATTGTTCTTTATTTGCTGATTTAGATCTTATGTTGAGTGGTGCATATTAACGCTCATCAGACTTTCTCCATAGCCTTATAGTGAAAGATGAGGTCTTTTTCAGGCCTTTTCTTGGGAAGGCTTTTGGCCAATCAATTCTCTACTGTTGAGCTTTCGCCCCTCAAGCAGCGAGTCGATTAACGTGCGATTGATTCTCTTGCAGGCACTTCTTACGCCTTTGTTTTCAAATCCTTTGGTATGAATACCTAGAATGGTTTCTCCAGGGTATGCCTGAGCTTCCCTCGATTGGGTTTTACACCATCCCTGCTCAGCGGAAAGGCTGTAGAACAGATTGTCTCGAATTTCATCACCCTCCGTGTCATATTCGAAAGATATACCGTAGCCCACCTCATCGAGGAGATTCAGTTCGAAGCCTCTCAATAGCGGCTCCAACTCGAGCTGATGCTCTAGTATTTCCAGTGTTTCTTTATATTGTAAATAGAGGTCTGGGTGACTGTCCTCGGGTTGCAGCAGGTGCCAGAGCAGTTCATTTAAATAAAAACCACAGATCAGGTTTTCACCCTGTAGCGCGAGATGTTTTTGCGCTTCAAATTGAGTCAGTGTTTTGAGTTCGCTTCGGCCGGTCCAGCTGAAGTGCCCCAGGGTAAAAGGGCTGAGACGAGAGCTATTCTTTTTTTGGGATCTGGTGCCTTTGGCAACTAGTCTGACGCGACCAAATTTCAGCGTAAATATGTCCACCAGCTGACTGGTATCCCGATAGTCGCGAGCGTGGAGAACGAAGCCTTCTATTGAATCTACGCGCACGGTATCGGAGCTCGAAACTAGTTCATATCCTGGTAGCCGAGACTTTGCAGTGCGCGTTCATCATCAGACCAGTTCGATTTCACCTTCACCCAGAGTTTCAACAGAACTTTGCTGCCGAGCAAATTTTCGATATCCAGTCGCGCCTCAGTTCCCACGGACTTTAGACGAGCTCCAGATTCGCCGATGATGATGCGTTTCTGTCCTTCACGTTCCACCAGAATTAGAGCATGAACTTCTACTAGGGAGCCTTTCTGTTCGAATTTTTCTATTTCTACCGTGGATGCATAAGGGACCTCCTCACCCAGCTGTCGCAGAATTTTTTCTCGAACTATTTCCGCTACGACAAACCGAGTGCTGCGGTCAGTAATCTGATCTTCACCAAACATCGCTTCGCCTTCGGGTAGGTGATCTCCGATGAGTTTGTATAACTGATCTAGATTGTCACCCTGAAGCGCGGATATGGGAATAAATTCAGCCTTGGGCAAGCGCGCGGAAAGATCCCGAACATGGGGCAAGAGTAAATCTTTGTCGCTCAGACGATCCGTCTTATTGATAGCGATTAGCACTGGAGACTCAGAGGATTCCAGACGTTTGAGTATTAGCTCGTCTTCTTTAGTCCATTTTAGTCGATCCAGAACAAATACAACCAGGTCAACATCGCGCATAGCGGCTTTGGCAACCTTATTCATGTATCGATTGATAGCGCGGGGTTGGTCTATGTGCTGGCCCGGAGTATCTACAAAAACTACCTGACGGTCTTCATCTGTCCGGATACCGAGAATTGCGTGACGAGTGGTCTGAGGTTTACGTGAGGTGATATTGAGTTTTTGACCAATGAGGTGATTGACCAGCGTTGATTTGCCGACATTTGGCCGACCGACAATTGCGACATAACCGCAGCGAAAAGCTTCATTCATTGCCCTGCTCCAACAGCTCTAGTGCAAAAAGGGCATTTTGAGCTGCTATTTGTTCAGCAGCACGGCGATTTGAGCCCTGACCTTGAAATGATTCTTCTATCCCGCTAATTCGACAGGACACTGAAAACTCCCGCGCGTGTCCTGGGCCGCCAACTGAGGTTGTCTCGTATTCAGGCACTGGAAGCCCCTTAGCCTGAAGTCTTTCCTGTAAGAGAGATTTAGAGTCTCTAACGGACTCTACGCTATCAATAGTTAAGGCAGGGATCGCCATCATCTTGGCGGTAACATTTGAAGTGGCTTGCCAACCGCCATCCAGATATACCGCGGCAATGATTGCCTCTATTGCATCAGCAAGTATTGAGTCACGACGATGCCCTCCCGAACTTAAAGCTGACTGTCCGAGCTCGATGACTTCCTCCAATCGCAAATGCCGGGCGATCTCAGCCAAAGACTCTTTACGTACTAGATGAGACCGCATTGAGCTTAAATCGCCCTCTGGTGCGTCAGGATGACTTAAGTAGAGCGATTCGGCGGCAAAAAAATTAACCAGACTATCGCCCAAAAATTCGAGACGTTCATTGTGGTCAGCACCGGCACTCCTGTGCTTTAGCGCCTGGCAAAGCAGCTCGACATTTGAAAATTGGTAGCTGAGCCTTTCCTGAAAGCGGTTTAAGGCGTCACTCATGAGAAATCAGGGATCTGCAGGGTATCTAGTCTCAAAGTTTGCAATAACGCTGATATTGGCGAATAAATCAGTGCGAGCCTCGTATTCATACCTCAGGCTAACAAGGTTGTTAGCTCTGCTTATCTCAATATCGCGCGTATCAACTTCTATCCCATTTACAGTAAAGGCTTTTCGTAAATTGTCTCGAATTTCGGCATTGCTAAGAGTATTGATTGAACCCACAGGGCTATCTATGCCTTCGATAGTGGATTGCAACATGATGTTGTCATAGTACAGAGGGGTAACTTTAAAAGCACAGATTCCGAAGAAAGCAACGACAATCAACAGCGCAAGCAGGGAAAGAGAAGACATTCCGGAAGATTTCGGTAGTGGACCTAATTTTCGATCAGACTTGCTCATTCTAATTCACCTTTATTGAATACTGCCCGCTGTGCGGAATGAGGGCAAAGACCATGGTCTCCAATGCATCCAGACCGCAACAGCCTTGCCTACTATATTGGATTCTGGCACGAAACCCCAAGCCCTGCTATCAGCACTGTTGTCGCGGTTGTCGCCCATCATAAAGTAGTGCCCATCGGGTACAACTGTTTCAAAATCGGCTCCAACGGATGTGGCGGGCACTTTAAACCGAATTTGGTGTAATACATCCCCGGTGGTCTCTTCGGCAAGATTCACAATTCGACCATCCTGAGGATCGCTTCCAAGACGCGCGACAAACTCTTGCTCTAACGCCTCGCCATTCACAAAAACCTGATTTTGAATGACTTGGATATGATCGCCACCGACTCCAACCAAGCGTTTAATAAAATACCTTTCGTCGTGGGGAGGAATAAAAACAATAACGTCACCCGCTTCGGGGTCACCAGTTGGAATGATCTTTGTGCCTAAAATAGGCAGTCGAACCCCGTAGCTAAACTTGTTTACCACGATAAAGTCTCCAACTTCTATAGTTGGAATCATGGAACCGGAAGGAATCTGAAAAGGCTCAAACAGAAAGGATCGCAGGAAGAAAACCAGCAGCAAAATCGGGAAAAAAGAGCCGGTGTACTCGATTGAGCCATGCCCTTTCCCCTTGAGAATAAATTTGTCTACAACCCAGAATGCACCGGTAAAGAGCACCAGTACAAAAAGGATCACTGCAAAATCGAAATCCATGATTTTCCTATTCTTTGTCGTTTATTCGTCGGATCGCAAAACCGCTAAGAAAGCTTCCTGAGGAACTTCAACGCTGCCCAGTTGCTTCATGCGCTTTTTACCTGCTTTCTGTTTTTCCAACAACTTTTTCTTACGGCTGATATCACCGCCGTAACACTTAGCCAAGACGTTCTTGCGAAGCGCTTTGACAGTAGAACGCGCAACGATATGTCCACCTATAGCAGCCTGAATGGCGACATCAAACATCTGCCGAGGAATAAGTTCGCGCATCTTCTCGGTGATTTGGCGACCACGGCCCTGAGAATCATCCCGGTGAACAATTAAAGCTAATGCATCTACCTTGTCGCCGTTGATCATTATTTCTAGCTTCACAAGCGGAGCTGCCTCAAAACGCTTGAAATTATATTCCAGAGAGGCGAACCCTCTGCTGACCGACTTAAGGCGATCAAAGAAATCCATCACCACTTCATTCATGGGAATTTCGTAGGAAAGCGATACTTGATGGCCAGCAAACTGCATGCCTTTTTGCACACCCCTACGCTCGTTACAAAGGCCAATCACGTTTCCGAGGTGTTCCTTTGGTACCAAGATATTTACCTCGGCAATAGGTTCTCGTATTTCGTCGATGCCGCCAGGGTCTGGCATTTTGGAGGGATTGTCGATATGAAAAGTCTCGCCCTTGGCAGAGAGTATTTCGTAGATTACCGATGGTGCCGTAGTGATAAGGTCAAGGTCGTATTCTCGCTCTAATCGCTCTTGAATGATTTCCATATGCAGCATGCCGAGAAAACCACAACGGAATCCAAAACCTAGGGCGTCAGAAGATTCTGGCTCATAGGCAAGTGAAGCGTCGTTAAGGGCAAGCTTTTCTAAGGCTTCACGAAGCTTTTCATATTCGTCAGAACTGGTGGGGAATAGTCCGGAATAGACCTGCGGGCTTACCTGTTGAAATCCGGGAAGTGCATCAACCTCAGAGGTATTGGCGTGGGTAAAGGTATCACCGACGGGCGCGCCCTGAATGTCTTTAATTCCAGCAATCACAAAACCAACTTCACCGGCTTTCAGTTCTTCTGTTGCCGTCTGTTTTGGCGTAAATACACCTACGATATCAACCACCTGGGAGCGGTTTAAAGACTTTGTGACGATTTTGTCTTTCTTTTTCAGGCGACCCTGTACCACGCGCACCAGAGACACCACGCCCTGGTAGTTGTCGAACCATGAATCAATAATCAAAGCTTGGAGAGGTGCGTCAATATCGCCAGTTGGCGGTGGCACTAACTCAACTAGCTGCTCTAGTACCGCATCAACATTCTTGCCAGTCTTGGCACTGCAATACACAGTTGAGCTGGTATCCAAACCGATGATTTCTTCAATTTCCTCACAGACCTGTTCTGGTTCTGCCTGAGGCAGATCTATCTTGTTGAGTACCGGAATAACTTCAAGGTTTTGCTCTATAGCGGTGTAGCAGTTGGCAACGGATTGCGCCTCAACACCCTGAGCCGCATCCACAACCAAAAGAGCACCTTCACAGGCTGCCAATGACCTGGAAACTTCATAGCTGAAATCTACATGTCCTGGCGTATCAATAAAGTTTAGTTGGTACTCTCGACCATCAGGGGCGACATATTTCAGAGTTACACTCTGAGCTTTGATGGTAATTCCCCTCTCCCGCTCAATATCCATTGAATCCAGGACCTGGGCTTCCATCTCACGCTCGGTTAATCCACCGCATATCTGTATAAACCGATCGGCAAGAGTAGATTTGCCGTGGTCGATATGGGCAATAATCGAAAAATTTCTGATATGGCTGAGATCAGACACGAAGACAGAGGTTCTCTAATAAGCTTTTAGGGCGCGCAGTCTAATGGTTCAGGGCAGCTATGAACATAGCTCGTTTGAATAGAGCTGCCCTGAATATTGATCCTGCAATTGAGCGTAAATTCTCTAGTCGATATCTATGGTTCTGAAAATCGCATTGCCGTCGCGGTAAAAGCGAATAGGTTGAACCTTGCCACGCGGCAGATCCGATGCAATTTCTGCAAAGTCGTTCAGGTTTCTTACTTCACTAAAGCCTAGCTGAACGATGATATCGCCTTCACGCAGACCCGCTTCTGCTGCTGGGGAACCTGGTGCGACGGACTCGATAAGAACCCCAGAGGTAAGATCCTGATTCTCATCCCCTGAACCAGAGAGATCGGATAGTTCCATACCAAAAATAGCGGAGGAAGAGGATCTGGATCCCGGTACTGCTCTTGTTGCGGCGACAGGCTGACCAGGCAGTGCGCCGAGCTCAACATCTAAAGAGTTGCGTCTGCCCTGCCGATAAATTACCGCCTCAGCGGTTGATCCGGGTTCGATCAAACCCACTACGTGGGGAAGGTCATGAGAATACTCAATCTGGTTACCATCAAACTCGACAATCACATCACCCGCTCTTAACCCAGAACTCTCGGCTGGGCTACCCTCTCCGACCCGGCTAATAAGAGCTCCGCGAGGTCGATCCAAGCCGAAGGAGGTAGCCAGATCCTGGCTGACATCCTGAATGTAGACGCCCAGCCACCCGCGAGACACTACGCCAGTCGATTTCAGCTGTTCGGTGACATCTAGTGCAACCGCTGCTGGAATCGCAAAGGATAGCCCCATATAGCCGCCTGACTGTGTGTAAATCTGTGAATTGACACCCACGACTTCCCCGTCAAGGTTAAATAGGGGACCACCGGAGTTCCCCGGGTTGATAGCAACATCTGTTTGGATAAAGGGAACGTAATCGGTGCCGCTCCCATTAGGGAGACTTCGACCAATAGCGCTGACAATGCCTACGCTGGCTGAATAGTCGAGGTCAAAGGGGGAACCGATGGCTAATACCCAATCCCCCACCTCAATATCATCGGGGTCGGCGAAGGTTACTGTGGGTAGATCATCACCATTGATTTTTAAAAGCGCCATATCCGATTGAACGTCAGTTCCAACAATCTCGGCATAAAACTCCTGTCGGTCGCTTAGGCGAACCAAAATTTCATCTGCACCCTCAACAACGTGGTTATTGGTAATAACGTAGCCATCTTCGGAAATAATAAAGCCAGAGCCTACCGAGGACTGCTGTTGTGGAGACTGCGGAACATTAAAGCCGAAGAAATCTCTATAGATTTCTGGCATTTGACTGTTGGGTGCGTAGGCAGAGGGATTCGATCGACTAGAACTAACATTGATTTTTACCACGGCAGGCGAAGTTTGTTCGATCAGATCCGTAAAGTCAGGCAGTTCAATCGCTATCAAGCTACCACTCTGTAAAAGAGCATTAGCGAGAATAAATAGACAGAGAAAGTTCTTTAATTGAGGCATCAAAATCTCCGAATTCTTTGTTTCTTATTGGCGATTAGATGGTACTCAGAGTGGAAAATTCAACTCCTTTAAAAGTCTTAAAGTTCTAACTGTGAACTGCACCAAATAATAGGGGTTTATTTGAACTATCTGACTATACGAGGAGAAAAATCAGAGGCGTATGCCGAGCGTTTGAGCAAAAACTTAACCGCTTCAGCTCCGAGAATCAGACCAAGAATTCCTCCTAATATCGAAGCAAACTCACCGAACATCTGATAGCCAAGCCCAGCACCCGCAAGAAATACCAAAATAGGAATCAAATAGAGTGAGAGCGCATTTCGGACAAAGGCGCCCTCATCTACTCCCACCTTAAGCTGATCTCCAACTGAAACTGATTGGCAATGTTCTGAATCAGAGTCTATCCAGAGCGTTCGAGTAGGGTTAAGCCAATGGTCGAGAATTCCATTGCCGCAACCAGCTTTGGCTGTACAGGATCCGCATCCACTACTACTGCGGATTTCTATCTTTAGTCGATCGGGGCCAACTTCGACTATTTGTGCGTATTCAGTAATCATCTCTCGGATTCGGCGTCATTAACTTTATAGCTAAGTCCAGTTACGATCTGTTCCAGGCTTTCCAGAGGCACTTCCCCAACCAAGGTGGCTAGGTAAATTTGCTGACGGTAGCTTAGATAGCTAAGCAGTATATTGGTAGCACCTAAATCAGTTGTCACGGGAGGAAAGCTGGGAGCTTCTATGGGCTCAATAGAAATGCTTATAGTCGCCAGACCATCTGAAACCACCATGTGGCTAACATTTGTCTCGGGGTCAAAGCCAGATCTGGTGGTCACAAAACCTCGGGGTAAAACTTCAGCGGACCAGGACAATGGCTGATTCTCTAGTTCTGGGCAGTCGCCTAGCATCTGGGCTTGTGAGGACGGAAGTTCCAGAAACTCAATCGCTACAAACTCGTATCTTTCCAAGGGTTCTCTCCTTGGTGTTAATACCACGGTTCGAAGAGGCAGATAGTTTTCCCTGTCAACGGAAAACCCATAGCCGTAACGATTTCCATCCACCGGAAGCATTAGAAGCTCCATGGTCTCTCGCCCGGCGACCATGCTCTCCGCAGGACGGTAAAAGTTGTACAGATTTTCCAGATTCTGTAGCGCTGAAGTCGATTGTTCTTGAGAGTCCTGACACAAAAGAGAATGGGTTTGGATTGGGAGCGCGCGATTTAAGGAGCTAAGACTTTGGCTGCCGTCACCTTCGATTTGGCTTTCTATTTTGTAGGTCGCTAGCTGCCCAGCGCGCTCATAGGCGAGTAATCCGCTGTAGGCGAGATCTCTATTGGCTTCAATCATTCGGGCAAAAACTTGCTGGGGTTCAAGCGGTGAATCCAAGGGTTCTTGTGAAACTACCCCAAAACTAACAGACAACAGAAAGGCTAAGCAGCCGAACTGCTTTGAATATTTATAGGAATTTAGAGGCTTATTCTTCGACGTTGATTTGACGTGCCAATGGCAGCACGGAATTAAGGCTCTCAGAAGTGTTTTCAACATGTGTAGAGATAGCGTCCTGTATATGCTCGTCTAGTTCGGCTTTGTTAAAGCTTGGCACATCTACAGTCTCAGATACATGGTTAACTTGAACAGTGTTGGTAGAACTTACGGTTTGAGCTTGAATGGGAGGGAGTTCAAAGCCCTCTGGAATAACAACTGGCTGAATATCTGTTGTTTCTGCAACGAGATTAGGAGCCTCACCTGCCGTCTCGTCCAAATTGGTATAGAGAGGCATTTGTTGGATACCAAGAAGCGCAAAGACAGCAACTGATGCAGCAACGGCAACCTGAGTAAAGGGCTTGAAGAAGGATCCAAAATGAACTGGCCGAGACTCGGATTCCAGCGCTTCAGAAATGCGTGCTGATAAATCAACCCCTTTCAGTTCAGATTTATTCAGCGATGCACTAGTGATCTGGTGTAAATGCCATTCCTCTCTGAGACTTTCATCTCTTTCAAGCTCAGCAATAAGACGCTTCCCTTCCCAATCTGTCGCTTCTCCATCAACA
>JABJGI010000152.1 GCA_018662305.1 Porticoccaceae bacterium
CGGCTTAGCGACCCTCTGTACTGCCCATTGTAGCACGTGTGTAGCCCAAGTCGTAAGGGCCATGATGACTTGACGTCGTCCCCACCTTCCTCCGGTTTGTCACCGGCAGTCTCCTTAGAGTTCTCAACTAAATGTTAGCAACTAAGGACAAGGGTTGCGCTCGTTACGGGACTTAACCCAACATCTCACGACACGAGCTGACGACAGCCATGCAGCACCTGTCACTGCGTTCCCGAAGGCACTAATCCATTTCTGGAAAATTCGCAGGATGTCAAGACTTGGTAAGGTTCTTCGCGTTGCATCGAATTAAACCACATGCTCCACCGCTTGTGCGGGCCCCCGTCAATTCATTTGAGTTTTAACCTTGCGGCCGTACTCCCCAGGCGGTCAATTTATCGCGTTAGCTGCGCCACTAAGAATACAAGACTCCCAACGGCTAATTGACATCGTTTACGGCGTGGACTACCGGGGTATCTAATCCCGTTTGCTCCCCACGCTTTCGCACCTCAGTGTCAGTATCTGTCCAGGTAGCCGCCTTCGCCACCGGTGTTCCTTCTGATATCTACGCATTTCACTGCTACACCAGAAATTCCACTACCCTCTACAGTACTCTAGTCTGCCAGTTCGTGATGCAGTTCCCAGGTTGAGCCCGGGGATTTCACATCACGCTTAACAAACCACCTACGCGCGCTTTACGCCCAGTAATTCCGATTAACGCTCGCACCCTCCGTATTACCGCGGCTGCTGGCACGGAGTTTGCCGGTGCTTCTTCTGTAGGTAACGTCAGGGCTAGCAGGTATTAACTACTAGCTTTTCCTCCCTACTGAAAGTGCTTTACAACCCTAGAGCCTTCTTCACACACGCGGCATGGCTGGATCAGGCTTCCGCCCATTGTCCAATATTCCCTACTGCTGCCTCCCGTAGGAGTCTGGGCCGTGTCTCAGTCCCAGTGTGGCTGATCATCCTCTAAGACCAGCTATAGATCGTCGCCTTGGTAAGCCTTTACCCCACCAACTAGCTAATCTAACGCGGGCTCATCCAATAGCGAGAGCTCAAAGAGCCCCCTTTTCCCCTTAGGGTGTATGCGGTATTAGCTTACGTTTCCATAAGTTGTCCCCCACTACTGGGCAGATTCCCACGCGTTACTCACCCGTCCGCCGCTCTACTCGTCCGAAGACTTTCGCGCTCGACTTGCATGTATTAGGCCTGCCGCCAGCGTTCAATCTGAGCCATGATCAAACTCTTCAGTTTAAATCTTTTACCTCTGATCAAAGATCAAGAGGAGACAGTTTCACAGTTGCCCGTGGTACTGTCTAAAACTCGGCCAAACGCTAATTTGAACCTTAAATTACTAATAAAAGTAATAGGCCAAACTATATGGCCATTAATTCGGAATGAATTGATGGATATTTGCGTCTGATATTTCATGTTGTTCGAAACATCTCCGCAAGCACCCACACGCATTGCTTGATTAAATTTTTAAAGAACATCTCATCCGCGTCAGCGGTGAGGGCTGCGTATTTTAGTCAGGTCGGCCCTAGAGTCAACCTAAATATTCATTTATTTCTGAGTAAGAAATTAGATGCTTCAAAAGCCCGCAGCTAGGGTCTTTTCGAAGAGCGCGCATCATACATTCATATTTGGATTTGGGAACCCCTAAATCCAAGTTTTTACCGCTTTATTTACGAATATCTTTTACAGGCCATATATACCGAAAAAAGCACGACAAACTGAGGGTGGAATAGAAGTAGAATCGCGACGTTTTTTACACTGGAAGCCACAGATCTCGGCTGCCACAAGCTGCCAGATCTGAGAACTGTGCCCAGATGCGCCTCCGCACAGAGGCTATATTGGCTCCCGAACACAACATATCTTTGATCCAAGGACTACACAGATGAAAAAGCTTTGTTCTTGTGCACTACTTGTAGGCACTACCACGATCTCTATTCCAGCATCGGCCGATCTCTTTCTCGGTCTTCACGCTGGCGCTAGTATTTGGCATGGGGACTTCGACGGCGAAATTGGCAGCGTCTCACAATCTGCAGACGATCTAGGTTTCGACGCAGAAAACTACAATTCATTTTACTTCGCGGTCGAACTCATTGGCCTTCCAGAAATCAGGTTGGCCCAGACCAATATAAGCACACTCGCAGCCGGAACTCTGACGAGTGATTTTGATCTCAATGGCATCAGCTATCCAGTCAATACAGACCTGACTACTGACTTTGAGATGAAAGCTACCGACCTCACCATTTACTGGCAGCTATTGGATGCAGTAGTCGGCTTTGATCTTGGATTAACGGGAAGATACATGGACGGCAGCGTAGCCGTGACTGACGGCACGCTGGACGATAGCGTTGAATACTCCGTTATTGTCCCTCTCGGTTTCGTGCGAGCAAGATTCGACCTCCCTTTTAGCGGCTGGTATCTGGAAGGTGACTCCCATCTTATTCGCTATGAGGGTGACAGCTTTTCCGACTCCGCTATCAAACTGGGTTGGCAAACTGAGTCTCTGGCAGACTTTGGGCTAAAATTGGGATATCGCCGAATGTCGTTAGAGGTAGCTGACTTGGATGGCTTTAATGCAGATCTGGACATCTCCGGCCCCTTCGCAACGGCGACTTTTCACTTTTAATCTCTTTACGTGCTCACAAAAAAAGCCGACAAATGTCGGCTTTTTTCATTTCCAATCTATCTAAATAACTAATCGTAGAATATGGCTATGCCGAAATAGCATGGCTCGACGTCGCACTCATACATATCAACATCGACAGTAAACAGCTCATCACTGGTGGGGGAGACACTGACGATCGGATAGTCGTCTTCCAAGACGTCTTCATCTACAAGCGCATCGCCATCGTCAAAAATGGCTAAATCAATATCACCACAATCCTCATCGCAAACACCGATAATGGTGTAGTTATTCCCGCCCCCTAGCCAAAAAGACCAAGAGTCCGTCTCGCCTTCATCCAGCTTTCCAACGACGTAGTTTTCAACACTGTAGCCGTCCCCGCTGTAATCCTCATACCATTCCTGCAGTTTAGTCCACACCGTATCAGCATAGCTTTGAGCATAGGCTGTCGAAGACAGCAGCGCTGAAACAAGAATTAGAATATAGGGCATCACTCTGTTCATACTATTCTCCAGATTTATTTTTTTGGCCTAGCTGGACAGCTAGACCTGTGCTTTCCACCAGACCTCGGGGCGATGCGTTCCTTGGTACCACCTGATTGATCGAGCATGCCTGATCATAACCTTGAAAAAAAAACTTTTATAGACATGTATCACGAACTGGGGCATCTATCCCCTACAATAGCGCGGCGTTACACAAGCAATATGTGCAAAAAGTCTCAAAGTTCCTGAATTCGGAGAAATATCGCAATTGGAATCCTATGTAATCGGCCAGAGATGGGTTAACGATGCCGAGCTTCAACTCGGGCTCGGCACACTGATTTCTGAAGAGGGCCGGACCATCACATTGATGTTCGCTGCAGCAGAGGAAACTCGAACTTACGCAACTCACAGATCACCACTTAGCAGAGTGAGATTTGAGATTGGTGAGCGTATCCGCAACAACAATAGCCTGGAAATCGTAATCGCCGAAGTGATTGAGCGCCGGGGACTGTTCGAATATGTTGGCGAAACTCCTGAGGGTGAAGTAGTTACGATTCCCGAAGGCGAGCTGGATCCTCATACTCTTTTCAACCTACCCAACCAGCGACTTTTTATAGGTCAGATTGATCGACCCTCTCATTTTGAGTTGAGGCGCAAAACTTCCGAGCTTGCCGATCGACTTGCTCACTCCAATTTACGCGGTTTAACCGGCAGTCGAACAAGCCTGATTCCACACCAGCTATATATTGCACACGAAGTAGCGAAGCGACACGCACCTCGCGTTTTACTCGCCGACGAAGTCGGTCTGGGAAAAACCATTGAAGCCGGATTAATACTGAACTATCAACTTCTAAGTGGCCGCGCAGATCGGGTTCTAATTCTATTACCCGAATCCTTGGTACATCAGTGGCTGGTGGAAATGCTGCGCAGATTCAATCTGCACTTCAGTTTGTTTGACCAAGGCCGTTTATACGATGAAGAGGGCAATCTCGATGCGGAAGAAAACCCATTCGAAACGGAGCAGTTGATTATATGCAGCATCGACTTTCTCGCTGAGAACCCCGAGGCGCACCAACTTGCGATGGAAGCTGACTGGGATCTACTTATTGTTGACGAAGCTCACCACCTGGAGTGGAGCCCGCAAGAGCCCAGCATTGAATATATGCTCGTAGAAAGCCTGTCGCAAAGAGCGCAGGGCTTACTTCTTTTAACCGCAACACCAGAGCAACTAGGAAAATCAGCCCATTTTGCGCGCTTACGACTTTTGGACCCAGATCGATTCCACGACTATCAAACCTATCTCGACGAAGAACTCGGCTATGAAAGCATTGCTGAAATAATTGAGCAGATCGAAGAGGCGCCACTTCAAGAACTAGCTTCGGATTCTTGGCAAGAACGACTCGCTGCCTTTGATGAAGAGCTCGCATTGGAAGCAAAGAAAATTGTGGAGGGTCTTCAAGAGGATTCATCCTTGGACGAAGTTTATCGAGAGCGCCTAGTAGACCATTTACTAGACCGGCACGGAACGGGCCGCGTCCTATTCCGCAATACCAGAAATACTATTAGCGGATTTCCCGGCCGTGCAATGACCTCATACGGGCTTTCCTGCCCAGCAGAATATGAGCTCGACGCCGAATCGAGATCTGAAATCCCTCTAAAAGCACTGCTCCATCCCGAAGTACTCTATCAATTGAGTGACGAGGATAGCGATTCTATTGGCTGGACAAGCTTTGACCCGAGATTAACTTGGCTTCTGGAGTTTCTCTCAAAAAATCGCAACCAAAAAGTTTTAATCATTGCCGCTAGCGCCATGACAGCGCTGGATATAGCCGAAGCGATTCGACTGAAAACAGGTGAGCCCCCGGCGGTTTTCCATGAGGGTATGAGTATTGTGGAGCGAGACCGAGCGGCAGCTTATTTTGCCGACGAATACGGTAGCCAAAGCTTGGTTTGCTCAGAAATAGGGTCGGAGGGAAGAAACTTCCAGTTTGCACATCACCTCGTCCTATTTGATTTGCCGCTTAATCCAGACTTGCTGGAACAGCGTATAGGCCGACTCGACAGAATTGGTCAAACCGAAACTATCAAGATTCATATTCCTTTCCTGGAAAACACGGCTCAGCAAGTCTTGGTGTCCCTATATCACCAAGGAGCAAATGCTTTTGAACATATTAGTGTCGCCGCGCTCAAGATATTTCAGGAATTCAAGGAACAGATCGAAACCAGCCTGCGCGATGAACGTATTGATCAGGATCTAGTCAATAAAATCAGGGTACGGCACGACCATCTCGAAGAAGAGATTCACGCTGGCCGTGATCGTCTATTGGAAACGAACTCCTGCAGACCCAAGCAAGCCGAAATTTTGATTGAAGAAGCCGTTAAAGAAGATCAGGCTCATCAGATTGCTACCTTTATCGGAGAATTTTCAGAGATATTCGGAGTAGAGCACGAGATCCAAACGAACCAGACTACAGTGCTGCGCCCGAGCGAAAACATGATGGCCCCACTGCCCGCTCTCCCGGATGATGGAATAACCATAACCTTTGACAGAGACATCGCGCTCGCACAGGAAGATCTGCATTTTTTGACCGCCGATCATCCGCTACTTTTGCAGGCAATGGATAGCATTTTGACGAGCGAAACGGGCAGTACTTCTCTGGTTTCAATTAACTACCGTGGTGCACCCAAAGGCAGCCTATTAGTGGAAACTCTTTTCACCATAGAGGGCATTTCTGGACGGGCCAATCAATCCACCCGCTATCTACCCAGCACCAGCATCCGAATCTTGCTTGATCAACAAAAGAGACTACATACCGGCCTCACAAGCGAACTATTGGAACAACACAAGCAGCCAGTCAAACGCTCCATCGGTGCGAAGATCGTTGCCTCTCAGAGGCCGGTTATCGAAGATCTTCTAAATACCTGTAAGAGGGCTGCTGAAAAGCAGGCAGAGAAAGTACGAGCGGATGCGTTGATTTCAGCGCGGGCAGATATGCGGGCTGAAATTGATCGACTCCAGGCCCTTCAAAAAGTGAATCCTAATGTGCGCGAGGCGGAGATTGTTCATCAGCAAAAGCTGCTGGCACAAACGGTAGCCACTTTGGAAAAACTGGACTTTAAGTTGGATGCAATACGTATTCTGGTAAATGCCTAAAGCAAAAACTGCCAACTTTATAGCTTAAACAGGTGATAGCTCTTTTTGCCTAAGCGAACGACGAAGTAGTTGCCTTGAAGAGAATGCTCTTCAGTGAAAATTTGCTGAGCGTCCATATTTTGGTCTAGCCCGATGGCTTTTCCATTCACCAGGACAGCATTTCGCTTCAATGCATCTTTGGCCTGACTACCATTTTTAGCCAATCCGGCCTCGACAAAAAGGTTAGTCAGAGGCGATTCCTGATCAATCAGCTTTGAAGTGGGCAAACCATCAAGTTCTAACTGTTCGCAGTCCCCTGAAGTTAAGGCGCCCAGATCACCAGAGAAGAGCGCTTCGGTAATGCGCTGCGCTGCAGATAATGCCTCTTCGCCATGGACTAATTTGGTGACTTCCGCAGCGAGAATCGATTGTGCTTCAGGCTTGCCTTCCTTCTCCTGGTCTGCGCGCTCAATTTCAGCGATCTCTTCCACCGAGAGGAAGGTGAAGTAACGAAGGAAGTTGTATACATCGGCGTCCGCGGCCTGCAGCCAGAACTGGTAAAAGCTGTATGGGGATGTTTTGCCGGCATCCAGCCAAATAGTTCCGGATTCAGTTTTTCCAAACTTAGTGCCATCTGCCTTGGCAATCAGTGGCATTGTTAGACCAAACACTTGGGCGCCATGGATTCGTCGAGTCAGGTCGATACCACCGGTAATATTGCCCCATTGATCAGAACCGCCAACTTGAAGGGTACAGCCGTGAAGACGGTACAGCTCTGCAAAATCCCAAGACTGCAAAAGCATGTAGGAAAACTCGGTGAAGGAAATACCACTGCCCTCCCGATCAATCCTCTGCTTTACCGATTCCTTCTGGATCATGCTGTTTACAGAAAAGTGCTTGCCCACATCACGCATAAAATCCAATACGGAAAGGTCGCCAGTCCAATCGTAGTTGTTCACCATTAGTGCAGAGTTTTCACCTTCAAAATCCACAAATTGCTCTATTTGCGTACGCAAGCGATCACACCATGCATCCACTATTTCTTTGCCATTCAGCTGACGTTCTGCCGCTTTAAAACTAGGGTCTCCGATGAGTCCGGTAGAACCACCCACTAAGGCAATGGGACGATGGCCGGCCAGCTGAAAACGACGCAGCATTAATAGCGGAACGAGGCTGCCAATATGCAGGCTGTCAGCAGTCGGATCAAAACCACAATAGACATAACGCGATTCCTGCAAATGCTCATCCAAATCCGACTCTGCGGTGCGCTGGGCGATCAATCCGCGGGCGTTTAGGTCATCTAGGAGTTTATCGGTCATTTAATCTCTATCCGGTAGTCTGGCAAATCTCTTTTTGGAGAAGAACCGGTTGTCGGGGGCGGCTACATTAGCCTAATTCATTGGAATTTCAACACCTAGGCTCCAAATTGCCAAACTGATCTTTTACTAGATAGTTTTGTGATATTTTTCATTGTTATTTACAATCACTTAAACCAGCAATCAAGATTCTCCATGAAGTCTCAAGCTACCCGCATCAAACCGAAGCGCGAAACAAGCTATTTCGCTGACTTTGCACGGCTTAGCGGAGGTCTCATTAATCACGTCAGTCCTCACAAAGCGCGTATTGCCGCTGGTTTTGTAGGTGTTGCAGCCATTGCACTAACGGCTCTCATGGTCCAAGGGTTCTCGTCCGACAGCCCACGTACAGAAATCCAGCCTATTCAGTTGGAACCAATACTAACGGAATCGGTTTCTATTGAGATAGAAGTTGAACCCATTGCTATTGAGGTCGATCCCTTCGACGGGCTTCAAACTGAAGTGACGACAGTCCGCTCAGGAGAGTCCTTATCACTTATTTTTGACCGCATGGGGTTCACCCCGCGTCAACTTTATGAAGTGGTATCAGAGTCAGAGCATGGCGACGAATTGGGCCGCCTTTATCCCGGCCGCCAACTTACCTTTTATTCCAACGATGAAAATGAGCTAGTACAGCTCGAATATCGGATAGATGCGCTTCAGGCTTATCATGTCAGGCAAACCGAAAATGGCTATGCGTCGGAGTTCGAGGTTCGAGAACCAGAATCCTATGAGGTAGTGCGCAGTGGTGAAATTGAATCGAGTTTTTACCTAGCGGGACAAGACGCTGGGCTCTCAGACAACCTCATTATGGAGCTGGCCGGAATTTTCGGATGGGATATCGATTTTGCGTTGGAAATTCGTAGCGAAGATACCTTCAGCGTGGTTTACGAAGATCAATACCTCGATGGTGAGCCCATTGGCCAAGGGGACATTCTCGCTGCTGAATTTGTAAATCAAGGTCGCACCTACCGCGCCATTCGTCACATCGATGCAGAAGGCAGAAGTGCCTATTACACACCAGAAGGCGAAAGCATGCGTAAAGCCTTCCTTCGAACCCCTCTTGAAGTATTCTGGATTAGCTCTCATTTCAACCCCAACAGAAGACATCCAATACTAGACGTGACCCGTCCGCACGAGGGCACTGACTATGCCGCTAACTCTGGCACACCCATACGAGCAACTGGTGACGGTCGAGTCGCTTCAGCGAGATACAGCTCAAGCTACGGTAACGTAGTGGAAATCCAACACGGCCAAAACTATCGAACTTTGTATGCTCATATGAAAAGCTTTGCCAGAGGCGTGAGCACGGGATCTTACGTACAGCAAGGCCAAATTATCGGCTACGTCGGCCAAACCGGTTTGGCTGGTGGCCCACACCTCCACTATGAATTTCACGTCAATGGCGCCGTGCGAAACCCTGTAACTGTGGACCTACCAAACGGCGCTCCGCTAACTTCAGATGAGCTCTCCTCATTCAAACAAGCCTCGGACAATTTGATCAAATTGCTCGACAACCCAGCGGTTCAGTACGCGGAAGACTCCTCCAGCAGGGACAACCCAAGTTAGCCCGAATATGAGTTCAGCCCCTGATATCTACCTGGGATTGATGTCCGGTACCAGCGTTGATGCAATCGATGCCGTTGCCATCAACTTTTCTGCTACCTCCATGCCTCACGAACAAAGAGTTATTGGGCACCAAGTACTCAGCATCCCTGAAAGGATTAAATCTCGGGTTATCGCACTCTCTTCCATGGCAGAAGACTCCCTTAGCGAAAACCTCGAATTGGACTACATACTGGGGCATCTATTTGCCGACTGCGCAGAAAAACTGATCGAGCAAGCAAATCTCAAAAGGTCAGACATCATCGCAATCGGGTCTCATGGCCAGACCATCAGACACAAACCTCCTATTTCAAATTCAGAACAACCAAATCTCAGTTACAGTCAACAAATAGCGGACCCAAATATTCTTGCGGAACGCACTGGCGTAAAGGTAGTTGCCGATTTTCGCCGACGCGATATTGCCGCTGGAGGTCAAGCAGCTCCCTTGGTACCCACCTTCCATGCCCACTGGTTTGGTGAATTTGAACAGCGCAAGGTAGCGGTAAATCTCGGCGGATTCGCCAATATCAGCGTGCTTGAGAGCGACAGATGTACGGGCGGTTTTGACTCAGGTCCAGCAAACGTCCTTATGGACTACTGGTGCCAGAAAAACACCGGCTCCCCAATCGATACAAACGGGGACTGGGCAGCTACGGGAAAGGCAGACCCTAAACTGCTCGACAAACTCCTATCTGCTCCCTACTTCGAACTCGCAGCTCCCAAAAGTACGGGACGAGAGCTTTTTAATGCCGATTGGCTAGAGAGCCAACTCAGCCCAGAAATATCTCCGGCAGATGTTCAGGCTACCCTGCTTGAGCTGACTGCAAAAAGCCTTTGCGACGCAATCAAATCAGCAGCACCAGTATGTGGTGAAATTATTTTATGCGGCGGCGGTGTCCACAATGAAGCCCTTGTCGCACGGATCACGGAGCTGGCTCAGGCTGAAGTTAAAGATTGCAAAAACTATGGATTAAAACCGGATCAAGTCGAAGCTGCAGCTTTTGCATGGCTGGCAAAGAAGCGTCTCGAAAATGAGCCTGGCAACTCGCCTGCTGTCACTGGAGCCAAGGGCTACCGTATATTGGGGGCGGTCTATTCAGACTAACCTAGAGCCGGTCCTAAATATCTAAGACCAAGTCTAATATATAGTTAGGAGTACAAAAGTTCGTTATTCAGCATCTCCTCTCAAACCTTCTCTCAGCTCCAAACCTATCTGATAACACAAATTCTTTTTCGCGCCCAGAATCTCTGCCACCGAAGCGGCGGCTTTCTTTACTCCCATTTCGGGAACAAGAATCTTCATTAGCCGCTCGATCTCAGAGTCCTCCGCAGGCTGCTCTTCTGAGCCAGCTATGACCAACACAAATTCCCCTTTCTGCGCATGATCTTCTGACTCGATGCGATGCCTTACTTCTTCGAGAGATCCGCAGTACCAGGTCTCAAACTTTTTGGTAAGTTCTCGAGCTAGGCTGGCAGGCCTATCGGAACCCATAGAGTCCGCGGCATCCATAAGAGAGCCAACTATTCGATGAGGTGATTCATAGAAAACCAGCGTCTCAGTTCTAGCTGAAAGTTCCGAATACCAATTCTTACGCGCTGCTGTTTTGGCGGGAGGAAAGCCATAGAAGCCAAATTGATCTGTTGGTAAACCCGATGCACAGAGGGCAAGAATAGCCGCGCACGGGCCCGGCACAACCAGAACTTCTATCGCCTTCTTCCGCGCGAGTCGAACGAGGCTATAACCAGGGTCAGAGATTAGCGGCATACCTGCATCGCTGATCAAGGCAACCGACTGACCCTTTAAAATTCTCTCGATAAGAAGCTCGGAGGCGGAGGCCTCGTTGTGATCGTGATAAGCAAGCGTAGGTGTAGATATAGAAAAATGCTGCAGTAACTGCCCTGCTCTGCGGGTATCCTCTGCTGCAATAAAATGTACTGATTGAAGTACCTCAATAGCGCGAGGTACCATGTCATCGAGGTTGCCAATGGGCGTCCCCACTAAATAAAGAGTTCCATGATTTTTCAACGTATCAACCAAGTTGACATTCTCCGTAAGCCCCAAGGGAGCAGGTTTAGTTCTATTTATTGGCTATGCCTAACGCTCTCAGTATTGACCGGTTGTGGGAGTCAGCCAACTCCGACAACTGCCACAACAGAGATAGAAAACGAGGTTATCTCACCTTCGCTTGACTTTATAGAGCTAGCTAATCGGAGTTCGGGGGCAGAAGCTGAACGATATCGCCTACTAGCTCTCAAACAGTCCATTCTCAATCAGGATTTTGCACTCGCGTCAGAATTATATGGACAGATCAACTACAGCTTACTTTCCGCGCGGGAAATCAATTCGGTAGAACTTTCCTTCATTCCTCTTCGTGCTCAGGGCATGACTTCCGAAGAAATCGAGGCTGCACTAGAGAAGCTGGTTCCAAATCGAAATGATCTGCCGGAGTGGAATTATTATATGGGCGAAGCCCAAGTTGATTTGAGTAATAAAAGTCTTGCGACTGAATACTATTTCTCTTGCTCAATTCTTCCCGAGTCTCAAATCAGTTACCGCACTATGTGCCGGGACAATCTATGGTCCCTGTTGCTTGATTCCGATCAAAATAGATCCGATGGATTAGCCGCTGCAAACTCAGACTACTTAGCCTGGATAGAGCTCGCCGAGCTCTTCAATGACAATAGTGGACTCATAGAGAGCCAAACCAAAAATCTGGAACTCTGGTTTTCAAACAATCCAGATCACCCCGCCCGCCTGAACCCTCCCAAAAGGCTGGCTGACTTGATTCTATTGGAGATCGGAACCCCTTCCTCTGTTGCTCTTGTCTTACCCCTTTCTGGGAGACTTCAAGCGGCAGGAGAAGCCGTAATGGATGGATTTCTTTCCGCCGCCTACCAAACTGGCGCAAGCGGATACCAAGTACCTCAAGTCGAAATTTTTGATACAGAAACACTTCCGATTGAGCTTATTGCTGAAATTCTGTCTGATCAGGATTTCGATATCGCTGTGGGTCCTCTGGATGCGGATAAAGTTGCTCTATTTGAAAACGCTGTCTCACCTGAGCTTACCCTTCTCTCACTGAACCAACTCTCGGGTCAGCAATATCGGCCTAGCCATTTTGGCTTCTCTCTCGCAGTTGAAGGAGAGGCTCACCAGGCTGCTCAGCTAGCAATCGAAAGTGATTACAAAACAGCGCTCGTATTGGTAGAAGACTCAAATATAGGCGAGAGGGCCGCCGGAGCATTCGCTGACGAGTGGCTAAAAGAGGACAGGGAAATCTATGATCTGGTCCGGCTATCTGACTCAACTACTCTAACTCAACGTCTGGAACAGTCATTCCATCTTGATCAGAGCGAATCGAGAAAGTCACAACTGCAAACTCTTCTAGGAAAGGCCCTGTCATTTACTCCGCGACGCCGACAGGACATCGACACCATATTCTTGGCCAGCAATAGTGTGCTTGCGCGCCAGGTCACTCCGACTTTGGCGTTTCTTTTTGCACAGGACGTCCCAGCCCTAGCCACTTCCAGAGTCTACGATCAAAGTACTGATTCTGAGGACTACAGAGACTTAGAAGCCTTGATTTTTCTAGCCCCACCCTGGTTAGCCGGTGACGAGCCATCACTCGCTGAGTCTGGCTCTTCTCGCCCCCTCGAATTACAAAAATTGGAAGCAATGGGCGTTGATGCATTTTTTCTAAGCCGTCGATTCAGACAGCTTGAAGATCCCGAGTTTCGTTATCAGGGAAAGACAGGCGAAATATTTGTCGGCTCAGACGGGAATCTGATTAGAACCATGGAATGGGTAAGACTCGATGCGGAAAAGATGGTGCCTGCGAGATAGATATACTCTGCGGATTTCAGCCAATCAGCGCGGTGAAAAAGCGGAACGTCTTGCGAAACAATATATTTGCAGTCAGGGTTTAACGTTTTTAGCCAAAAATGTCAGATACCCTTTTGGGGAAATTGATTTGATCGCTGAAGATGGCGACGAGCTAGTTTTTATTGAGGTGAAGTTTCGCTCTAACTCGTCACACGGACTGGCGTCAGAAACCGTTTCGAAGAAAAAGCAGAAACGCCTTACTCTCGCCGCACAAAGATGGCTAAAAGATAACCAAAGATATCAAAACCGCTATTGCCGTTTCGACCTTATTGCCATAGATTCGCGCATTGACGTAAAACAGTTGAACTGGGAGAAAAATGCTTTTCAAGCTTCGGAATATCCCTAATGGATGAGGCGCTACTAAATTTCCTTAGAGATCTAATGGAAACGCGAGATACGCTAACAGAGCGCCTCGCCCCTCAAATTGCTATGGCTGCCCAGCTAGCCTGCTCCAGCCTAACCAGAGACGGTAAAGTATTTGTCGCTGGTGCTGGAGAGTCTTCTTTTTTGGCCTCTCTTTTTGAACGACAGCTAGTTGAGGGCTACTTGATTGAGAGACCCGGCCTGCCCTGTATTGCTCTTGCGGAAGAGGGCCAATTCTCAACTGGAAACAGCTCTGCGACACTGCAGCTCAAGGCTTTAGCCAAACCAGACGATTGCTTGATTCTTTTCTCCTCTCTAGGACAAGAGGCTGCGCTAGAAGAACTCGTTAATGCCGCCGCTGATCGAGGCCTGAGCAAAATATTAATTGGCGCAAGCTCATCTTCTCAATTACAACAAAAACTGCAAAATAACGACCTTGATATTTCAATCGATGTCACACATAAAGCACATTTGCTGGATAGCCAGCTATCCATTGCTCTGGCAATTGCCGGCCTAATTGATTTTCAACTTTTTGGGAGCGACCTGTGAGTCTTAACCTTCGCGCAAAATACGATCTACGATACTTTTTCCTGATTGCTCTTCTTACCTCTGTTTCCGGATGCACCACTATTTTGGACATCACCAGGGAAGATCCCATAGAAGTGGACCCCTATTCGCGTTCTCTTGGCGCCAAACTGGACGACAGCAATCTGGAAACTATTATTGGTCACAATATCAACAGAGCTCACCCGGATTTAGATTCGGCGCACGTCGAGGTTCACAGCTTTAATTCTGTGGTATTACTTACCGGCGAAGTCCCGTCTGAAGATTTGAAAAGCATGGCGTCAGAAGTGGTAAATGATGTCTCGAGCGCACGACAGCTTTACAACGAACTAGAAGTGAGAGCCAACAGTTCAATCCTGTCACGCGCCAATGACAGTTATTTGAGACAAAAAATTGCACTGCGATTCCTCCGCGAACCCAGCCTTAAAGGGGCTGACCTGGAAATTGTTGTAGAAGACAGCGTGGCTTTTCTAATGGGACTGACAAATGCTGAGCAAGCAGAGGTAGCTGCTCATGAAGCTAGTCTAACGGGCGGAATTCGTCGAGTCGTGAAGGTTTTTGAGTACGTCGAGTAAATCTTCGACTATCTATTTAACAACACGCAATGAGGGCTTGGCGGAACTTTTGACCTTGCTTGTCCCCTTCTTTCCTTTTGTTCCGGAACTTACTCCGACTGGTGATACTGGAGATGGGCTGCTAGGAGGTTGATAATCTTCCTCACCAAACATCATGCCCTGTCCATTTTCGCGGGCATACACGCCCATAATCGCAGGCATCGGCACCTGGATATCCATAGGAACACCGCGAAATCTTGCGTTAAAGGATAAGGATTCGTTGTCCATATTAAGGCTTTTGACCGCCTCAGGAGACAGGTTAAGCGTGATCTGGCCGTCCTGAACATATTCCTGAGGAACTCGCACACCCTCTTCGTGGGCGTTCACCACAACATGAGGAGTCAGATTGTTGTCCAAAATCCACTCATAGATCGCCCTGAGCAAATAAGGGCGGGTAGAAGTCATGCTATTAGACATCTGGGTGAAGAATTTCGGCGGTATCAGTAGGTCTGATACATCTGCGCCTCAGCCGCAGATAAACTTTTCTCGAACGCCGGACGATCAAACATACGCTTCATATACTCGATCAGAGGCTTTGATTGCTTCGTGTTTGGCAGGTGAATACCCATATATCCCAAGCGCCACATAATGGGCGCGAGACAACAATCCACCAGAGTGAACTCCTCACTCATAAAGAATTCCTTTTCTGCAAAAATTGGCGCGATGGATAGGAAGCTTTGACGCAAATACTTGGCCGCTTTTTCTTCACCCGGCTTTTTAGAGAGAGCATCTACTTGCTGACTCCAATCCCGCTCAATGCGGTAAATCCACAATCGGCTTTGAGCACGTGCAACGGGATATACCGGAAGCAAAGGTGGATGCGGAAACCTCTCGTCCAAGTATTCCATCATGACGCTGGATTCGTATAGAACCAGATCCCTATCAACTAATGTTGGCAGAGTGCTGTATGGATTCAGATCAGCCAATTCCGCAGGGACATTCGCTTCTGAATACTCTTCAATATCTACTGTGATTCCTTTCTCGGCCAATACAATTCGCACACGGTGCGAATAATGGCTGAGCGGATCCGACAGCAGTGTCATAGTGGATCGTCTAGTAATACTTGTCATACTGGCTCCGCCATTTGGCAATTTAGTGAATTCCTTTCCAGAATTCGCGATTGAGTAGCCACACCAGAATAAACAGCACTCCAAGGAACAGCAGCACGCTTGTGCCAAGCTCCCGTCGTTGCTGAGCCATCGGTTCGGCCATGTATGCTAGGAAGTTGGTCAGGTCGTAGGCAGCCTGATCAAACTCCTCAGGAGTTAACATGCCCTCATAGGACAATTCGTAAGTTCCACAAGGATCCTCAAGCAAAGGCTCACCTGTTAGGGGGTCCTGCTTAATTCCACCGTTTGCAGCGTGCACTGGACCGGGAGCACAGCTCTGCAGGCCCTGCACATCTAACAGCGCATGAGGCATTCCGACATCAGGGAATACCTTATTGTTTACCCCCCAAGGGCGGCTGCTATCTTCATAAAAGCTCTTCAAATAGGTATAGACCCACTCTGGCGAACGAACACGAGTAACTAGGGTTAAATCTGGAGGTGCGACACCAAACCAAGCTTTACCATCGTCCACTCGCATTGGGCTTTCCATTAGATCACCAAATTTCTGATCACCCATGACCAGCGTATTCATCATAATTTCTTCAGGAATTTCAAGATCAGTTGCAACGCGTTCAAAGCGAGCATACTGCGTAGCATGGCAGCCGTAACAATAATTCATGTACCACTTGGCGCCATTCTGAAGCGAAACCTTATCAGTCGGATCAACCTGAATGTGCTCACACTCAATTGTGCCGCAGTGGTAGGCAGACTCTGCACCGATAACCTTGACTGGAATAAATACCATTACCAGCACAACGGCCAACCCGAGGAAGAACGCTTTATACCCCTGACCTCCATCCATTGTAATTCTGGCTGGTGGTTCCTGGGTCTGATTTTGTTCCGTCAATCTCGGCAACATAAAGAAGAACACCGCAAACGCCAGCGAAATAGCACCAAGGAAAAGCGAGGGATGAACAACCTGCACTCCGTCCACAGTTTGGCCGTAAAACTTGAAACTGGTGACATTCACAAAAGTAAGGATCAAGAACATCAGCCCATAGATTCCACAGAGAAGATTTTGAATAAATTTGCTGCAAGCGTCTTTGTTCGTCCACACCGGCATGGTGATGAAGAAACCAAAGTAGAAAACCACCATAATCTGGGCAAGCAAAGTACGACCTTCGGTGGGAGCTTTAACACCCAAAATACCCAAAATGATGAAAGACACTGCGAACATAATCATCATGAATTTGGTTAAGTTACCCCGGTAACGAACGGATTTGGCTTTGCTTCGATCCAGCCAGGGCAATACAAAGAGAACCGCGATTGCTGCACCCATGGCCATAAAACCACCGAGTTTTGCAGTAATAGGTCCTATCGGGAAAGTCACTGCACGGAGCATCGAGTAAAAGGGGGTGAAGTACCAAACTGGAGCAATATGCTCCGGGGTTTTCAAAGGGTTGGCCTGCTCAAAATTCGCATGCTCAAGGAAATACCCACCCATCTCCGGCATAAAGAAAATAATGCCGCAAAAGACAAAAAGAAACACAACAATGGCTGTCAGATCATGAACTGGCAGATAGTAGGGGTAGAAGGGAATGCCATCTAGAGGCTTGCCATTTTCATCCTTGGTCGCCTTGATCTCAACGCCATCGGGATTATTAGATCCGACCTCGTGTAGGGCCAGAATGTGCAAAACTACCAGCGCCAAAAGCACAATGGGTAATGCAACAACATGCAGTGACATAAAGCGATTCAGCGTAATACCGGAAATCAGGTAATCGCCACGAATCCACTCAACGATGGCTTCACCGACCACAGGAATTGCTCCAAATAGGGAGATAATTACCTGCGCACCCCAATAGGACATCTGCCCCCAGGGCAACACGTATCCGAGAAAGGCTTCGGCCATCAGTGCAACATAGATCGTCATACCAAAAATCCACACCAGCTCCCGTGGAGCGCGGTACGAACCGTACAACAGCCCGCGAAACATATGCATGTAGACCACGACGAAGAATGCCGAGGCTCCAGTGGAATGCATGTAGCGGATAATCCAGCCCATCTCTACGTCGCGCATGATGTACTCAACCGAGGCAAATGCTCGCTCTGCAGAGCCTTCATAACTCATCAGAAGCCAGACACCAGTACCCAGTTGAATAACCAGAACAACCAGCGATAAAACACCAAAGAAGTACCAGAAATTAAAGTTCTTCGGAGCATAGTACTCCGACATATGATATTTCCATTGCCCCTTAAGACCTGGAACGCGCTTATCTACCCAAGCAAAAAAAGCATTCATTAAGCTGTCTCCTGATCTTCGCCAATGACGATAACGCTATCGGATTCAAAACGGTATGGAGGGACTTCTAGGTTTAATGGCGCAGGAACTCCCGCGTAAACTCGACCAGAGAGGTCGAATTTAGAGCCGTGACAGGGACAAAAGAATCCACCCAACCATGATTCACCACCCAAGTCCTCGGCACCAACTTCTGGACGGTGCGTAGGAGCACAACCCAAATGAGTACAGAGGCCAATTAAAATAACAAACTCTTCGTGTCCGGCCACAGCACGGGCATCTCCAGTCACATATCCTGGCTGCTGCTCTTGAGCGGAATCGGGGTCACTAAGATATCTTCGCCCCTCAACCAAATTTTCTAGTTCGGCTTGATTGCGGCGCACTATATAAACGGGTTTTCCACGCCACTCGACTGTGATCATCTCTCCGGGAGCAATGGCACCGATATTGGCAGAAACTGGAGCACCAGCGGCTCGAGCTTTTGCACTTGGCTCCCAGGATTTTACGAAAGGTACTGCGGCATAACCGACGCCTACAGCGCTGACCGTGCTGGTTAAACCAGTAAGGATCATACGGCGGCTCTTATTTACACCGTCATCACTCATTGATATCTCCAAAATTTGGTATTGATAAGCAATTTTGCTTAGGTCTGAAGCCTTCTACCCTTCATATAAATGGCCAAGCGAACTGCTAATTGGCAAGGGCAAAAAAAGCCGCGTAATTCTAATGAAATTGGCAATTTCCCGCAAGGAGAAACCCGCTATTGAACGGCCAAATACGAATAAAAAAAGGCCCGCATTTGCGGGCCTCTTCCATAGTACGCATCGAAGCAAATTATCGTTTCGAGAATTGTGGGCGCTTACGTGCTTTGTGAAGACCAACCTTCTTCCTCTCCACTTCGCGAGAATCGCGAGTCACATAGCCAGCCTGACGCAACGCAGGACGTAATTCTTCGTCGTAATGCATCAGCGCGCGAGTGATTCCGTGACGCAGAGCACCGGCTTGACCGAAGCTTCCGCCACCTTTCACTGTAGCCTTAACATCAAACTTACCATCAGCCTCAACGGCAAAAAATGGCTGCTTGACGATCATGCGGGCAACTTCACGCCCGAAGTAATCTTCTAGAGTACGACCATTAATTTCTACCTGGCCGGTTCCTTTTTTCAGAAACACTCGGGCTGTCGAAGTTTTGCGACGCCCAGTTCCGTAATATGTATCAGTCATGGTGTCCTCTTAAATATCCAGTGCGATGGGTTGCTGAGCCGCATGAGGGTGTTCA
The DNA here is from genome assembly GCA_018662305.1 of Porticoccaceae bacterium. Taxonomy (GTDB): domain Bacteria; phylum Pseudomonadota; class Gammaproteobacteria; order Pseudomonadales; family GM7GCV1; genus JABJGI01. The sequence goes on from JABJGI010000152.1 coordinate 19,259, forward strand.
GCCCCGGCATATATTTTTAGCTTAGTCAGCATCTGCCGGCCCAGAGGGCCTCTAGGTAGCATGCCTTTTACTGCGATTCTAAGAGGGCGATCAGGATGTTCCGCCAGCAATTTTTCAAAGCTGACATCCTTGATCCCACCGGGGTAGCCGGTGTGATGGTAATAAATCTTGTCTGTAGCTTTTTTACCGCTAACGCGAATCTGTTCCGCGTTTACTACGACGATGTAGTCACCTGTATCCACATGTGGTGTGTATTCAGGTTTGTGCTTTCCGCGCAGCCGATGGGCAATCTCCGATGCCAGACGACCTAGGGTCTTATCTGTAGCATCAACGACATACCAGTCGTGTTGCACGGTAGCTTCATTGGCACTAATAGTCTTCATGTTATAAGCCTGCTTACCGAGTTGTCTTTAAATCCAAAATACGCGGCCGCCAAATCAGCGGCCAAAATGGAGCGCGGATTCTAGGGGGTTAAGGCCTATCTTGCAAGTGAATTTCTATAGCGCTGAAACACGATCTAGTTCAGGATTTATGCGCTCTTGAAAGGTATTCAGCTGACTGCATTTCCAGGAGTCTGGACTGAGTGCGCTCAAACTCAAAACTTAGCCGCCCGCCGGAATAAAGATTATCGAGAGCTACCTCTGCAGAGAGCACTAGTTTTACTGATCGATCATAGAATTCATCGATCAGATTGATAAAGCGTCGAGCCTCATCGTCGTTCGACTCAAATCTAGGCACCCCATGAATCAACACTGTTTGAAACTCGCGTGAGATCTCAATGTAGTCCGCTGGTGACCGAGGCCCGCCGCAAATTTGCTTAAAATCGAACCAGATTACGTCCTCGGCCTGCATTCTGAATGAGATCAGCCGACCTTCAATTTCTATATCAGCATCAACCACCAACTCTTCTTCGTCGGCAACCAAGCGATGGAAATTTGATTCGATCAATGCTTCGGCCTGATCATCTGCTGGGTAATGATATAACTCCAGCTGCTCCAGAGTTCTCAATCGATAATCCGTACCACCATCAACGTTAAGCACCAAGGTATGTTGATTCAACATCTCAATCGCCGGCATAAATCGAGCTCTTTGCAACCCGTCTTTATAGAGGTTATCTGGCACAACATTTGAGGTGGCAACTAGCGTGACTCCGCGTTCAAATAACTCCTGCAAAATAGTTGCCAAAATCATGGCATCGCCTATGTCGGATACAAAAAACTCATCGAAGCAAAGCACCCGATATTTGGCGGCAAACCTCTCCGCAACAATCTGCAGCGGGTTTTTCTCTCCGGCAAGTTGTTTTAGTTCGCTGTGTACATGACGCATAAATCTATGGAAATGCAGGCGCTTTTTCTGCTTGAAAGGAAGCGAGTCATAGAAGGTATCCATCAAGTAGGTTTTTCCGCGCCCTACCCCGCCCCACATATATAGCCCGCGAACGGGCTCAGCTTTTCTCTCTCCAAAAAACCTGGACAAGAAGGACATTGTGGGCGGATTGGCAGTTAACTCTTGATAGAGTCGCTGAAGATGCTCAACTGCATTGCGTTGTGCGGAGTCCTCAACAAAGTCTTCCTTCTGCAATTCTTTCAAATAATGCTGTAAGGGAGGTAAGGGAGTTTCTCCATGAGCAGACATATCTAGATTAGCCCTCGCTCAAGCAGCTCACAGCGAACCGCAGTGGACAGGTCTAGTAGTTTGCCATGAAAAAAATGCCCGACACCCTCAAACCAATGCAGCTCTGATGGGCTAGTGATACGACTGGCCCAGCTTTTAACCAATTTGGGCTCAACCACATCATCATCGCTTCCCTGATACACCGAAACTGGACAGGGATATTGCGTGAAATAGGCGCTGCTATATTTTCCATTTGGCGGTGCAACTAAAACCAAGTGCTCCAGGTCCGCTCTGCGCTGAGCCACAATAGAAGCCACCCCAGAACCAAAGGAAAATCCAGCCAAAATAAATTTTTGATCCGCACTCTGTTGCGCAAGAAAATTCATCAAATGCTCTAGATCATCTGCTTCGCCGCGCATATCAGCATGCTCACCTTCGCTTTTACCCACTCCACGAAAATTAAACCGCAGCTGATTTATTCCCTCCTCTCGGAAAACCCTCGCTAGAGTAGTGACCACCTTGTTGTCCATAGTCCCTTCATAAAGGGGATGGGGATGACAGATTATCGCGATGGGGGTATCTGGTTTTTGTTTTTCCATCTTACCAGCACGAGCTTTGCATTGAATCACCCCGGCAGGGCCGGGAAGCAGGTACTCAGTATCCTGTATATCAAATTCGATCATTAGTTGTTTGGATTCCCCTGTTTGCGTTGCTGCGAGCAATAGGTGACACTTTTGGGTCGCAGATTTTACCTTGCACAGACACGGAACACTATTCGATGCCTTGTGAGAGATATTATTAAGATTAGACAAAGAAAATACAGACTAGAGACTTTC
>JABJGI010000165.1 GCA_018662305.1 Porticoccaceae bacterium
GCGCTGACCCTGGGATCCTTTGGCAGATATGGCGGACTGGTCGTTGGCTTCTAGCCCCTGAAGAAGAATCTCAGTAGACTTCGCTGCCAATAAGAGCAGCACGACCACTAATCACTACAGAATGAGCGATCAAAGCCCACAGCGAACAGGTCTTGACCAATCAGTCGGGATCGTAAAACCGCAATCGGTGGATATCACAGATCCACTGAGGTTGGCCTGTGGGCAAGTCTTAAATGGTTATCACTTGGTCTACGAAACCTACGGCGAACTCAATGAAGATAGGAGTAACGCCATACTGATTTGCCACGCTCTCAGCGGATACCACCATGCTGCTGGCTATCACAGCGATGACCCAGCGGAGAAACCTGGCTGGTGGGACAATTGTATTGGCCCGGGCAAACCAATAGATACCAACCGCTTCTTCGTCGTCTGCCCTAACAATATCGGCGGCTGCCACGGCACAACAGGGCCAAAATCTATCAACCCGGATACGGAAAAACCCTGGGGTCCAGATTTTCCTCCATTACGTTTTCGCGATTGGGTCGATAGTCAAGCGCAACTGGCCGATCATCTAGGAATTCAAGCTTGGGCAGCCATTATCGGCGGTAGCCTGGGTGGCATGCAGGCCATGCGTTGGTCTCTGGAATATCCGGACCGAGTAAAGAACTGCCTAGTTATCGCTTCCGCCATGAACTTAACGCCACAAAACATCGCCTTTAATGAAATGGCGCGACAGGCAATTACGTCCGATGCTGATTTTTGTGATGGACACTATATTGAGCAGGGTAAAAAGCCGACTAAAGGGCTAGCGCTAGCTCGCATGATCGGTCATGTCACCTATTTGTCGCAGGGCCAACTCGAAGAACGTTTTGGACGTGACCTCCGACAAGGCAGTTTCGAACGCGGCAACGACAATCCAGTGCAGTTTGAGGTGGAGTCCTACCTAAACTATAAGGGTGACCAGTTTGCGGAAACCTTTGATGCCAATACCTACCTGGTTATTACTCGCATGCTGGACGTTTTTGATCTTGCTCGCGAATACGACAACGATCCGGTAAAAGCTTTCTCAAATGCGAAGTGCCGATTTTTTGTCGCTTCTTTTTCGACGGATTGGCGTTTTGCGCCAGATCGCTCAAGGGAAATTGTTGATGCCTTGATCGCTGCCAATAAGGATGTCAGTTACATCAATGTCGAAACAGATAGAGGTCACGATGGCTTCCTCGCGGATATCCCACGCTATACCGAAGGCTTACGCAGCTATTTGAATGGCGTAGCAGCGGAACTGTCGTCGGCTGAGGGCTCAGATGAGACGTGATTTTGAGATTATTAAGGAGTGGGTACCCCAGGGTGCCCATGTGCTCGATCTTGCCTGTGGCGATGGCACACTTCTGCGCAGCCTTCTTGATGACCGCGGTGTAACAGCCTATGGCCTAGAAAATGATCCTGATTCAATCGCCGGCTGTATTCAAAAGGGTGTGAATGTTGTTGAGAAAGAACTGGTCAGAGACCTGGACAGCTTCAAGGACAACTCATTTGATTTGGTCATCATGACCCAGGCCATTCAGGTAATGAAATACCCGGATATTATTCTCGACGAGATGTTACGAGTAGGTCGAGAGTGCATTGTCACCTTCCCTAACTTTGGCAACCTGGGTGCTCGTACCCACCTTGCGCTCCGCGGGAAAATGCCGGTAACCAAAAATCTACCTTATCAGTGGTACGACACACCCAATATCCATTTTTGCACGGTGGCAGACTTCCGTGCGCTCTGCAAAACCAAGGGCTATAAATCCTTAAACGAAGCTACTCAGGCTGATCGCCCTTACAACAAAGCTTTCAAGGGAATCTGGCCGAATCTCTTTGCCGAGACGGCCATCTATCACCTAACCAAAGAGGACTAGGTACACGTGAAACTAAAGCTAATTCTGGCTCTGGCCTGCTGCCTTGGCTTTGCACCAGCCCATGCCCAAACGGACATTTCCAAGGACTTTGGCGATTACCGCGTCTATTACTCGGTTTTTAACAGCAGTTTCATCACACCTGAGATTGCCGCACTTTATGGATTAACTCGTGGTTCTAACCGCGCGCTGGTTAATATTTCTCTGATCCGAACTTCGGCGGATGGGGATTCTCTGGGGCTGCCCGCGCAGGTTAGCGGAACGGCACGAAATCTTATTATGCAGAACACTCCTCTAAACTTTGTCGAAATCGATGAAGGCGATGTAACTTACTATCTGGCTTCATTTAGATTCGACGATCAGGATCCCCTGCACTTTGATATCGAAGTTAATCATGAGGACACACGCGTCCCGCATAAGCTCAGCTTTACTCGCACACTCTACGCAGACTAAGGCCACAATCTAGCCAGGACCAATGCAAAAAATCGTTCTCGCTTCGGGCAACAAGGGCAAGCTAAAAGAGCTTCAGCAACGGCTTGGCCATGTCGCTGACTTTGTCCCGCAGTCAGAATTCGATATCGATACCCCAGAAGAAACTGGGCAATCTTTTGTCGAAAATGCCCTACTAAAAGCGCGTTATGTTTCAGCAAAAACTGGGCTACCCGCCCTGGCCGACGATTCGGGCTTATCGGTGAATTATCTCGACGGGGCACCAGGAATCTATTCGGCTCGCTACGCCGGACCAAATGCGGAAGATGGCGACAACAATTTCAAGTTACTCGCGGAGCTCGATCAAATTTCTGAAGATTCTAGAGGCGCTGCATTTCACTGCGCCCTAGCACTGCTCTACCCCGAACCAGAATCCAGCCCAATTATCTGCGAAGGTATTTGGCGCGGAAAAATTTTGACCGAACCCAGAGGCGACAATGGATTTGGCTACGACCCTTTGTTCCAACCTGAGGGGTTGGATTGCAGCTCAGCTGAACTAGAGCCCGAGCACAAAAATGAAATTAGTCATCGCGGACTGGCGATGGCAATGTTGGTGTCCAGGCTAGAGGGGATTAAAGAATAAACTCAGTCCGTATCGGACTGTTTGGCGACCTTATGTTGATCATCCGATAGTCCCAAATGCCAATAGCTGCTGGCATACAGTTCGTCGCGCTGCACACCTTTTTCCAGCTTGAGATAGCGTCGAATCGCGCGGGAGGTATGGAATTCCCCGGCAACCCACATCGAAGGTTTACCAGCCAGAAATTCAAATTCTTTGACTTTGTCCAATAAAGGAAAGCTGTCACGATTCGGTCGCTCGTTCACTACCCAGTGCAGCTCGACACCTTCGGGAACCGGCAAATCCTGTTTATCGGCTTCCGACAAAAGTTCAATTGCCACATACCCCTTTGCATCTTTGGGTAGCTGTTCAATATTTACGCTAATAGCTGGCAGTGCCGTCATATCGCCAGCCAGCAAGAACCAATCCGCATCAAAATCCAGTAGTTTTTTTGCGCCCGGACCCACAAGTGAGATTTCCTGGCCTATCTCAACACTTTCTGCCCAGGCAGATGCGGGCCCACCATCTGCATGTCGCATAAAATCTAAATGCAGGGTTTTTGACTGACTTTCAAATCGGCGAATAGTGTAGCTGCGACGGACTTCCTCGCCCTGATGCTTTAGCAACAACTTCACATAGCCGCTTTCCTGACCTTCTGGAAAATCTTCTAGGTCATCACCAACCAGACTTACTCGCCTCATATTCGGACTCAGCTCACGAACACCGACCACCCTTGCCTGCCGCGGTAATTGATTTCTGGTTCGAGTGTCTGCCATATCATGTCTTCAAATTATTCGAGAGGTGCATTTTGCGTCATATAAAAATGATGGCAAAGACTTATTGCACACCCCTCACCTAAGGAAAGAGGGGGCATAATTTTTGTAAATATACATCGCTACTTGATGCTCTGTGCAATGCATCTGATTAAATGCAAAACCTCGACTCATGGTATTTGAGAAGCTGTTCTTGTAACAAGCGCCATACTAGGAGAGTCTGAACATCATCAGAAAACAATTCATACAACAATTCATACAACAATAGGGGTGGAAAATATGGATACTAAAGCTATTAGTCTTTTGCTACTTAGGTTCTCGACGGGAATCTATCTGTCGCTCTGGGGCATAGATAAACTCATCAACGCAGAACATGCCGTTAACCTGTCTGACAGGTTTTACGGAGGCTTGCTCAGCTCCTCGGCGCTAATAACCGTTCAGGGTGTTGTGCAAGTAGCTCTTGGACTCGCTGTGGTGCTTGGCCTATTTCGCGGCATCACTTACTGGGCACAACTCGCCTGGTACTTGATCGGCATTCTTCCGATCATTGGCTATATTCTGGATCCCTTTGGCGCCTATCTTGTCGAAACTGGTCGCCTTACCTGGTTCCCCTCAACCACACTACTTTTTGCAAGCTGGGTGATCATCCTTTTCAAGGATTACGACCTACTCTCCCTCGACGCAAAAAGGAACAAATAGATTTGGGCGGGGTAACCTTTGCGTTACCCCTCTTCCCAGTCCACCACACATTCATAAGGAGTAATTTCCAAGCCTGGCGTCCATACTTTGGACCGACTTAAAGTAAAAGGGCGTGTGTAAATGACGGGGTCCATTACCGTGACTGAAAAATCCAGTCTATTTCCACCCTCTGAAACCGCATAGGTTTCGACAACCGTCGCCTGCTCAGACTGCGGCAACCCCCATTCGGACCAATAAGGCCAGTCAATATGTGTGGTAGTCACCACCAGGGTATCTCCGACCCAGCGGCCTGTTGAGAATCCAGTAGCTGAAAACTCCGGATCTGGAGTCGCAGAAGAATCCAGATAGATTGTTCGAGTGGTGTTGTATTCCGAGCTCTCTATCTCGACTCGATCGCCGAGGTCTCGGATCTGCATAGGAACAGGATCAAATGTTGCATCCGGCATACCTTGCCTACATTCCGCCAATTCAATATTGTCCTCGAGAATATCGTAGGCCTCGTTCAACTCCCTGCCGTAATCGGTTAACCAATCCCTGGACAAATCTACCTCTGGCTCGACCCAGGTACCCTGTCCAGCCCTCCAGCTTCGAAAAATGCTAGTCGCTGTTCGCCGTTCTTCAGCAACCTGTGCTGGGTCGAACTCGTCGTCCTGTCGCACGAGAGATTCATTCGCCCATCTCAATCCATCTGAAGCACCAGATACAAATTCTTCGCCACTGGGCAACATGACATTCAGTGCGCCAAAGTGATGTTCGCGCCGTCTGACCGGATACCCCGCCACCTTTACATTGCCGATAAAGTCTTCCGCCGTTAATTCGTATCTTGCTTCCATTGATCTGGGGCCCGGTCCGAGTTCTACCTCGTAGATCTCCTCCTCGCCAGTATCAGTAACCACTCTGAGCCGCCCACGAGTATGGGGGTTGTGCCAGAAGACCTCTGTCATCTCGCCTTCCAGCTCAATAATCTCATCGGTGTTATAGAGAACACCGTTTGTCACAGCGCCGTGATGCGCCAGTAGCTTTGGTGCTGCGATTAAAGCAACAACAAAGCAGACACCTACTAGCCCACTAGATTTACTCAGAGAAAATACAGATATCGAATTCAACATTGTGATGCCCCCAAACACCGCCTAAATCGACAGCGCAATTTTTTTGATTTTACGGAGAATAAACACTGGCTAGATCAAGGACAACCGCAAAGATTTCTCAAGTCCGTAGCTCGATGACAAAATTAGGCGTATAAAATCGCTATCGGTTAGGGGAGAAAAAAATGTTTATGAGGATTTTTGGCTCAGTTCTTGTTCTGGTATTTAGCTTATCTGCATCAGCTCACCATGGGTGGCGCAGCTATCCGGTTGAGTACAACTTCACTGCCACGGTAACTGAGGTGGTGCATCGCATGCCTCACGCCTATATCTATGCAGAAGACGAACAAGGTACCGTCTGGCATCTTTTTTTAGCACCTTCGGAACGCAATGAGCGATTTGGCTACGATGGCAGTTCTATTCCCGTAGGCGTCCCCATTCAACTAATAGGCCAGCACGAGCGCGGAGGTAACGAAGGCAAGGTGCATTTTGCCAACAGTCTCGAAGGTGAGAACTACTACACCTACTACTACGACAATGGATCATCAAGCTGGTCACGACGTTGATGAGATTGCTAGTCATCTTGATCCTGGTTTTTCCCAGCTTTAGTCAAGCTCACCATTCACGGGCGGAATTTACCAATCAGGAAATCTCGTTGCAGGGAGTGCTAACTGATATCGTCTGGAAGAATCCTCATGTCGCTCTGTTTCTCGAGGTGCAATCGGGCAGTGGCGAGATTCAAAATTGGCGCCTAGAAGGCCCAACCAATTTGATGAGCCTGCAGCAAACTGGGGTGAACGCAGAAATATTTGAGATCGGTCAGCCTATGACCGCAGTGGGTGAAACCTCAAGGCTGCGCGACGCCATCCAGGTAACCAATATCCTGCTCGCCGATGGTACCGAAGTCCTTATGGAGCCCTCGGCTTCACCGCGCTGGAACGGACCACGTATCGGTGGCTCTACTGGAACTCCAGAGCAGCCCAAGCTTGCCACGGAGAATCTAGGGTTTTTCCGCGCCTGGTACCCGGTTGGCAACCCCATGATGATATTGAATCGTTTTTCCTACACTGAGGCGGCCTTAGCAGCTCGATCAGACTGGGATTTAGTGGACAACCCCATTGTTCGCTGCGAGCAACCCGGCATGCCAGTCCCCATTTTTCACCCGCAACCTGTTCTATTTACTGAGGTGAGTGAAAATACCATTGGTTTGCGGCACGGCTACTTTGACACCCAGAGAATTGTGCACATGGATGAAGCTCTGGATGTTGATGCCCAGCCAGCCTCTCACTTAGGCATTTCAAAAGGCCGATGGGAAGACGAAAACACTCTGATAGTTGAGACCAGTCAAATCAACTACCCCTACTTTGACTTTCACGGAACCGCGCAGAGCGAATCAATCAGAGTAATCGAGCGCTATATCATGAGTGAAGACATGACGCGGATGGATTTTGAAGTGTTGGTGGAAGACCCTGCCACTCTCTCCGAGCCAGCCACCGCCAATTGGCATTTTCAGGCTCTGGACAAAGAATTTACCGCCTACGAATGCAATCCCTTTTAAGCTGAAATTAGAGACTAATTGCTGGGCTCAAATCGCTGTATACGCCGGCCTTCAACCGTCTCAGCCACATAGATGTTGCCTTCAGAGTCTACTGAAATGGTGTGACCAAAGTCGAATTGGCCAGCAGCATGTCCCGCTCGTCCAAAGCTGGAAACCGTTTCGCCACTGGCATTTTCGATAATATGCACCTTCTCGTTTAATCCATCCATCACGAAGATGTATTGCTGTTCGGGATCAGCCGAAAAATCCATCGACCAGGCACTGCCAAGAATATCGGGAGTCATCGCTGCACCAAGTGGAATCCAGATGTTGCGAATAAAATCTCCCCCTTTGGTGAAAATTTGGATGCGGTTTCCCTCGCGGTCACAAACGTAAACCAGCTCGTCATTGCTGATTTCAACACAATGCACTACAGCGGCAAAAACCCCTCCCACACCTTCCTGGCTTTCTTCAGGTGTCGCCTGGCGGCCCCACTGACGCAGGTAATTGCCCTCGCTATCGAATACCACAACACGCCGGTTCCCGTACCCGTCAGAAACGTAAATATCGCCATTGTCTGCATCGATTTCTAAATCAGATGGCCAGTAAAAGCCATTCCTGCTCGCGTTTAGACGTTCACCACTAGCCGTACCATCCGTTGTATCTACCACTCCCTTAGTGCCAATCTGCAGTAACAATTCACCTTGGTGACTGTATTTCTGGATTAAACCGTCACGACTGCCACCAATATAGAGATTGTCGTCGGCGTCAAAAGCACAGCCATGTAGAAAAGCAGGCACAATCTCCGGGTCGCCAAAGGATTCAATTAGATTTCCTTCGCGGTCGAACATCTGAATGGGCGGCGCGGCCTCGTAAGCACGTGCCTGCTTTTCGGATATATTGCGCCGATCTACCACCGCAACATGGTCATGGGAGTCTATGCACGACCCTCCCAAATGACCATTCACCCAGCCCTCAGGCAAAGGTGCGGGCCAGCTGGCATCAACTTCAAATTGTGCAGGGCTCTGGGCCTCAGCAAAAACTGATGCAAAAATTATCAAGCTGAAAATAATCCCTCTCATATTTTTCTCCTATTGATCGAGAACGCCCATTCGTAGAGGAGACCAGTCCATTCCGTCCGGGCCGGCAAGCCCATGGGCTAAAATTTTTGGCTCATCCATCCTATTCATATCAAAGACCTGAATATTTTTCTCCACCGGATCACTTACAAAGAGGAATTCACCTCGAACCAAAATACCGAAGTTTCCAGCACCAGGCTCGCCGTCACGAATAGCTGCCTCGCGCAACATTTCACGGGAACTCATATCGTAAACTCGGGCGTATTGGGGAACTACCTGTCCACCGCCGCCGTTGGGCACAGCAACCAAACCCGACTCACTAATTTCGATGCGTCCGGCATAGGGACGAGCATCGATCACATCAACCACCCGCAAGGAATCAGAATCCACAATTGAGATATCCGACTGCAGTCGATTGGAAACCCAAATTTCGCTGCCATCTGGAGCAACGGCCAAGCCTTCTGCCCCTAGCCCAGTTTCAATTACACTCGGTGCGCGATCTTCATTCAGATAGATCACAGACAAATGCCCATCACCACCGCGGCTAGTGACGTAGGCTCTGGAACCATCCGGGCTTATGCGAACCATATGCCCTTCGCGACCACCGGTGGGATAGGTGCGCACCACCTTAAGCGTCGCTGTATCAATCAGGGCAAGCTGATCAGAATCCTGCATCGTTGCCACAGCGTGGCGGCTATCCGGAAGGAAGAGCGCCGTGTGCGGACGCGAATCGGGCCCGAGATCGACCTTACCAACAATCTGTGCGTTTACCACGTCGATGAGAATAACGTGGCGACCGGGATTGTTGTTGCCTCCATATTCCGTCGTTAGTGCCCATCGCCCATCGGGAGATATATGAACCTCATGGGGAATAATTGGAGCTACCGGAAGTCGGACGATCTCGATCTCAGTGGCGAGATCAATCATGGATATACTGCCACCCACTCGATTGGCAACCAATAAAGTGCCTTCTTGAGCAAAAGAATTAGCACTTAAGCAGGCAGCCACAAAAAGGCCGAATAATATTTTTTTAATCACAGACACTTCCCCCAAAGAATCAGCTGGGTATTAAAGCATCAAAGCAGATGCGAAAAAGCCGCAGCAAGAAATCTTCAGACGCGCCAACACTCAACTTGAATAGATTCATCTGCCACAATAGCGCCCATGACATCCCACCCAAAACTGCCCCCTCTCTCTGCCTATATCCACATTCCCTGGTGTGTGGAGAAGTGTCCCTATTGCGACTTCAACTCCCACGGTACCAATGGCAAAGAGATTCCTGAGCTAGATTATCTCTACGCGCTGGCAAACGATTTAGAAGATGACCTGCCACTAGTGCAGGATCGAAAGCTTGAATCGGTATTTTTTGGTGGCGGTACCCCGAGTCTCTTTAGCGACATCGCCATCGGCAACCTAATTAGTCTGCTGGATAAGACCGTCGGCTTAACTGAAGACTGTGAGATTACTCTGGAGGCCAACCCCGGCACCTTTGAGGCAGAGAAGTTTGCCGGCTATCGCGAGCTTGGCGTGAATCGTCTCTCTATTGGTATTCAAAGTTTTGAGGAAGAAAAGCTGACAAAGCTAGGGCGAATACACTCTTCTGACGAAGCCCTAAATGCTTTTGAACTGGCCAGAGAAGCCGGCTTCGACAACATCAATCTCGACTTAATGCACGGATTGCCGAACCAAAGCACTGATCAGGCGCTGGCAGATTTACAACAAGCCGCCGATCTGGGGCCAGAGCATATCTCCTGGTATGAGCTCACCATCGAGCCCAACACTGAATATTTCAAACGTCCTCCCAAGCTCCCAAGTGAATCCATTCTCGCCTCTATCAATGAAGAAGGATTGGCCCTCTTGGATTCAGCTGGATACAAGCGATATGAAACTTCCGCTTATTGCAAAAATGGCAAAGAATCTCGCCACAATTTGAATTACTGGCAGTACGGCGACTATTTGGGAATCGGCGCTGGTGCCCATTGCAAACTAACAGACCCCAATGGCATACATCGTTTTTCTAAAACTCGTGCGCCAACCCACTATCTCAACGCTCGCAACGGATTTCGAAAAGGCGAAACCACTATAGAGAAAGAAGATCAGTCATTTGAGTTCCTAATGAACGCCTTAAGGCTGATTAATGGCACTAGCTTCGAATTGTTCGACCAGAGAACCGAATTAAGTTTGAAGGAGATAGAATCCACAATCGAAAAATTAGTGGCGCATAGCTACCTTGCCAGAGATGAAGAGAGATTCTGGCCAACAAAAAAGGGGGTGCGCTACCTAAACAACTGTCTACTCGAACTAATGAATTAGAAGAGTCGTACCTAGAGCTACAAACTCCGGAACCCCTTGTTAATTCTAGCGACTAAAACGGTATGGTTGACCCGTCCCAGTGAAGTAATCTTCCACTCTGCTCAGTATCCAGCTGTTCAACAACATCTGTTAAACGCTCCCCAGTGAGCTCAGGCGAATACAGCTTTCCATCCCGAATATTTTTTTGAAAAGGTTTAGAAAGTTCAGTGTCCGTAGTGCCTGGATGCAATGCCACTACAATAGAATCGGGCGACCGACGACGCCATTCCAGATGCATATTCCTGATCAACATATTTAGTGCCGCCTTACTAATTCGGTAGCTATACCATCCTCCCAGCTGATTCTCCGAGATACTGCCTACCATCGCCGAAAGAGATATCCAGCGCACTGGAGTTATTTTTCTAACCAATGGATCAATTGCCTTGGCTAGGTTGAGGTGAGCAATCAAATTAGCTGAAATATTCAGTTGCAGCCAATTCGAATCTACATTTGAAAGGCTCTTCTCCGGCATTTGTTCTTCTTGATGAAGAATACCTGCACACTGGATCACCATGTCTATTCGGTCACCAGAATCTGCCATAGACTGCAGCCATTGTTCAGCGACTGGAATGTTCCTTTCTAACGTCATATCTAACTGCAAATGCTGCTGGCTCCAGGTAGGCCTGCTTGAACGGCCTAGGGTTACCAAGTTGTGCCCCCGAAAAGAGAGTTCTGTTCCTAGTGTCTGGGCTATGCCGCTTCCAGACGAAGCGATCAAAATATTCATCAATTCGAATCAGTTTTGTAGAGTCAGACAAGATTTTAGCGCCTAGTGACTAGCTGCCTCATTGCCAAGAATTCAGATAGTGCATCACAAACCCAGTTCAACCTAACGAGATCGCCCGACTACCCGGCCGACCGATCCACTCAGCCGAGCATTGGTATAACCAATTGAACGTATTGCCAAAATAATTCGCGCTATCGACCCAGCTTCGCTAAAATGCGCGGCCCGGTGCATTGCCCCATTATTAAATCTGGACTACAGCACCACCAAGCAACAAAAAAAAGAGGTCATCACATGCCATTGACTATTGGCGTGCCCAAAGAGGTGCAAGAAAACGAGCGACGCGTCGCCACTACACCTGAAGCCATCGGCCAATTACAAAAGCTGGGCTTTGAGGTAGCTGTGGAATCAGGCGCTGGAGCCGCCGCTAAATTTACTGACGAGGCATACTCAGAAGCCGGCGCTAGCGTTGTCGCAGATACCAAAGAGCTATGGGCAAGCAGCGACATCATTCTGAAAGTTCGCGCCCCACAACAGCATCCAGAATTAGGAGTGAACGAGGCAGACCTTCTCAAAGAAGGGCAAACTCTCGTGAGCTTTATGGCTCCCGCACAAAATCCAGAACTTCTGGAGACGCTCGCTAGTAAAAAGATTAATGCACTGGCAGTTGAAGGTATCCCCCGTATTTCTCGCGCGCAAAAAATGGACTGTTTGTCGTCCATGGCCAATATCGCTGGCTACCGCGCAGTAGTTGAGGCAGCTCAA
>JABJGI010000075.1 GCA_018662305.1 Porticoccaceae bacterium
AAGTATCTTACCCATAGTCAGGAGGCCGCCACCCGTTTCAGTTTCCAAGTGGGATAAAAAATAAGGCCAGCTGCCAGTAAAAGAAATACGAGATGCACCGCCCACATAATGGTGACGCCAGATTCAGCCCCACTGGAAATCTCATCTCGGGCGGCGTTTAGGCACACCAGATAAATGACATAAAGCATTACCCCCGGAAACACCCGAGCGTAGGGCCCTCCCCTTCTGACGGTTCCATTGCTGAGAGGCTGGGCGAGAAGACCTAAGATCAAAACCAGAATGGGCATAGAAAGCCGCCAATTTACCTCTGCCTGTTGCTCCGGTAGATCACTACCAACAAGTTCATGAATAAACATGGTCTGCTCTTCAGATCTTTTGGTCGCCTCAATTTCCGGTTCCGGTAGCAACTGCTTGTAGCGCTCAAATTCGGTCACTCGATAATCTGGCCTGCCGGGTTCCCCCTCATATCTCAGGCCTGTTTCGAGGACAAAGTAATAGCCACCGTAATCTGACCATTCAGGATAGCCCCTGTCTGCCAGAATCAGTGCTGGAAATTCGGCGTTATTTTCACTCGCCACGCGAGATAACAGCACCTCGCTCATCAGGCTACGATCTTCGCTTATATCTGCCGCGTAGATTGTTCCACCTGAATCATCCAGCTGATAAAACTTGCCGGGTGTTACGACACTCAGTTCGTTCTGAAGCCCCTGATTGGCAATCAGGTAATTGACGTAGAGCCCTCCTCTGGGAGAGACATAGAAACTGAAAAGAGAAACCACCAGGGCGACAAAAAGCCCACACAGCAGAACCACTCGAATGACGCGACCCCGCCCAAAACCCGTGGCGGTCATCACAGTGAGTTCGCTGTTTTGGTTGAGCTGAATCAGGGAGATTAGAACACCGAGAAACAAGGACAGGGGTAGCACAAGTTCCAGATACTCCGGAAGTCGCGCCAATAGTACGGGGAAAACGAGGTTTGCCGCGAGCTTACCCGCCGCCGCATCGGCGATATAACTAGAGAGTCTTCCGCTCATTACCACCACAATCAGTACCAGGGTTATGGCAAAGGTGGTGTTAAGAATTTCTCGCGCAAGATAGCGCTCAAGTATCATTCTGTGTCCTAAATTTAGGCTGCAGTTAGTGTTAGGATAGCCGCATTGTATACAGCTATTTCAAGACCAGAAACTTCCGTTATATGGCTACTTAAATAGCCGCCTGAATAACTACTTGAATAGCTACCCGAAATAACACGCTGAGGAACATTGATGAACTTCTCCCACTCCGGTGATTCCCTCCATCTGAAAGGCGACAAAGCCACCTTCGGAACCTTAGTTTTCTTTATCAATAAAGAGGATGAAATTGTTAGTGCTCTAACACCTAAGGATAGGACACTGACCAAGGCAGTAAATTCCGTACTCGAAAATCAGCACCTGGGGAAAGGCAATTTTTCTCTCGCCAAAAGTTCCCTGGTTGGTACGGCAGAACCTGTCAGTCTGATCCTCATCCGCTGCAAGTCTGCGAGCTTGACCCGAGATGAGTTTCGCACCATGGCAAACTCTGTATCAAAGAGCCTCGCTGCATCGAGCCAGACAAATATTCACATGGATGTTTCCGCTATTGAGGTTCAGGATCAGAGTATCGAAGATGCGCTTCAGTACTTCACAGTGCAGACGGTAAAAGCGGGCTACCGATTCCAGGAATTTAAGAGTAAGAAGAAGGCGGCTGCCAAAGCCAAAAAGCTCAGTTTCCATATTGGCGAAGCCAAGATAGCCCCTGCCCTAAAACAGGGTAAGGCTATTGGCGAAGGCATCAGCCTAACAAGAGATTTAGGAAACCGCCCCGGAAATCACTGCACTCCCACTCATCTAGCGGAAGAGGCGATTGAGCTTGGTGAAAAATCCAAGAATCTCAGCACTACCATTCACGAAGAAGCGGAGATGCAAGAACTGGGCATGGGGTCCTTCCTATCGGTTACCGCCGGTTCCGACCAGCCCGCCAAGCTAATTGAAATGAATTATCAAGGGGCTGGCGACGACTCTGCGCCGTTCGTGCTTATCGGCAAGGGTATTACCTTTGATACCGGCGGAATCTCCATGAAACCGCCCGGCTCCATGGATGAAATGAAATTCGATATGTGTGGTGCTGCCACGGTATTTGGAGTGATGAAAGCGGTAGCCAAGCTGCAACTTCCCATCAACCTCGTCGGTTTGGTTGCCGCCGCTGAAAACATGCCCGGCGGCGATGCCACTAAGCCGGGCGATATTGTGACCAGCATGTCTGGCAAAACGATCGAAGTTCTCAATACTGATGCTGAGGGCCGTCTGGTTCTGTGCGATACCCTCAGTTTCGCTCAAAGATTCAACCCAAGCCTGATGATCGATGTCGCCACTCTGACAGGTGCCTGCATCGTGGCCCTGGGTTCCCATGCTTCCGCTCTGTATTCCAATGACGAAGAACTGGCCTCCGGGTTGCTGCAAGCCGGCCAAACAACGGGTGACAGACTCTGGCGCATGCCTTTGTGGAAGGAATACACCAAACAGCTGGATAGCAATTTTGCCGACCTCGCCAATATTGGCGGGCCAAAAGCGGGAAGCGTAACTGCCGCCTGCTTTTTACAAGAATTTGTTGGCAAAACACCTTGGGCTCATTTGGATATAGCCGGAACCGCCTGGCTTCAGGGCGCCAGAAAAGGTGCCACAGGCAGGCCAGTTGAGATGATCATGCAATTCCTTCTCGATCAGCTCGACTGAGCGCTATGACTTCAATTGATTTTTACGTTCTCTCGGACGGGCCGGAAAACGCCCTCGAACTTCTTGCTTGCAAGCTTTCAGAAAAAGCACTGAAGGCTGGCAATCAGATATTCATTCAAACCTCGGATGAATCCCAGACCGGTCTTCTGAGTGAACTCTTGTGGTCTCACAAACCGGCAAGCTTTCTGCCCCATGAATTGGCGACCGAGCTTCAACAAGAATCATCTGCCACGAGCTCGCCAATCTGTATTGGCCACAAAGAAGCTCCGGAACAATGCGAACAACTCCTGATTAATCTCTCGCAAAAAATTCCGCCGGCCTACGCTCGATTTGAGCGAGTATTGGAGTTGGTTCCTCCGCAGCAAGAGGCTCGTGCAGCTCTTAGAGAAAACTACGGACACTATAAAGATCGCGGTTATCCCATTAAGACCCACGAAATTTCTCTCTAAACTGCAATATTCTCCTTATAAAACAATCGCTTTCTGCTGGAAACATACCTAGATTGTCAATCAGACTGTTAGAATGTCGAATCTGTCGACTATAGGTTCAGATTGTCTGATACGCGGCTAAGAGATGAGCAATTCCAGTTCAAGTGATAATCCGAAAAAATTGATGAATGAGCTCGACGAGCTTATGGATGTTTTGTCGGATGGCCCGGAGCTCCAAGGAGAACTCAAGCTGCCTGAAGGAATTGAGGTGCCCGTTCTAACGGTAAAAGTTGGAGAGGACACCGAAGATGAAGCGGACGCAGATCTAGACGGCTTGGTGGATGAACTCGTCAATATGGTCTTACCTAGACTGGAAACCGAATTACGTCGCAGACTGAAGAAAAAACTATCTGATTTACCAGATTAGGATTAAGGCCAATAGCGTAAAAACGGCGATTCTTAACGCCTCACTTTTTTGCAAAAAAATAAGTGCCTTAAAGCCCTATAATGTCTAGTTCTTCGGCGCATTGCTTACAGGTGCAAATGCGCCGTTTTAATTTGAGTTAAAGAGTAAAAATGGAAAAAAACTTCGACGCTTCTAACGTAGAGCGCAAGTGGTATCAATTGTGGGAAGACGAAGGCTACTTCAAACCAACTGAAGCGCCGGGCCCATCCGACAAGCATTACAGCATTATGATTCCGCCGCCGAACGTAACCGGTAGTCTCCATATGGGTCATGCTTTTCAGCACACCATCATGGATGCTCTGATTCGTTATCACCGCATGCTCGGTGAGTCGACTCTCTGGCAGGTAGGAACCGACCACGCCGGTATCGCTACCCAGATGGTCGTGGAGCGCAAACTACTTGGCGAAGAAAACATCACCCGCCACGATCTGGGTCGAGATGCCTTTATCGATCGAATTTGGGACTGGAAAAAAGAATCTGGCGGAACCATCACCCAGCAAATGCGTCGCTTGGGTAACTCTGTGGATTGGGATCGCGAGCGATTCACCATGGACGAGGGCTTATCTGAGGCGGTACAGGAAGTTTTTGTACGACTGCATGAAGATGGCTTGATCTACCGCGGCAAAAGGCTGGTGAATTGGGACCCTAAACTCCACACCGCCATCTCCGATCTCGAAGTAGAGAATCGCGACAAGAAGGGATTTCTCTGGCACTTCAGATACCCCTTAGCCGATGGCGTGACCACCGCAGGTGGCAAGAATTATTTAGTTGTGGCAACCACCCGGCCAGAGACCATGCTGGGTGACAGTGCTGTTGCCGTGCATCCCGAGGACGAACGTTATTCTGAGCTGGTGGGTAAATTTGTTGATCTGCCCATAGTTAATCGACGCATACCCATTGTTGCTGACGACTATGTCGATCGGGAATTTGGTACCGGGTGCGTGAAAATAACACCTGCACACGATTTCAATGATTACGAGGTGGGAAAATGCCATCAATTGCCACTGATCAACGTCTTCGATCAGGATGCGGCCATTCTGGCTGACTTTGAGTGGCTGCCCTCTGGCAATGTTGAAGTGGAGCAAAATAGCAGTCCAGCTCCCGAAGGCTATTCCGGTCTGGATCGTTTTGAGGCTCGGAAAAAAGTTCTGGCGGATCTTGATGCGCTGGAACTACTCGACGAAACCAAAGATCACGAATTGATGATTCCCTATGGGGATCGTTCCGGCGTTGTGGTTGAACCGCTTCTAACAGACCAATGGTACGTAAAGGTTCAGCCTTTGGCGGATGCCGCCATCGAAGCGGTTGAAGATGGATCGATCAACTTTGTACCCAAATCCTACGAAAACATGTACTTCTCCTGGATGCGCGATATTCAGGATTGGTGTATCAGCCGGCAACTCTGGTGGGGACACCGTATTCCGGCCTGGTATGACGACCAGGGCGGCGTATTTGTCGGTCGCTCAGAGCAAGAAGTTAGAGAGAAATATGAGCTAGATGACCGCACATTGAGACAGGACGATGACGTTCTTGATACCTGGTTTAGCTCCGCCCTCTGGACCTTCTCAACTCTAGGCTGGCCTCACGAAACTGAGGATCTGGCCAGATTCCACCCATCAAGCGTCTTGGTGACGGGCTTTGACATCATCTTCTTCTGGGTGGCCCGGATGATCATGATGACGCTTTACTTCAAGAAAGAAGTGCCTTTCAACACTGTCTATGTGACTGGCTTGATCCGCGATGAGCAGGGCCAAAAGATGTCTAAATCCAAGGGCAATGTGATTGACCCTCTGGATATGATCGACGGCATTTCACTGCAGGATCTTCTTGAGAAACGCACCGGCAATATGATGCAGCCGCAGCTGGCGGAAAAAATTGCCAAAAGCACAAAGAAGCAATTTCCCAACGGCATTGAGGCTTACGGCACAGATGCGCTGCGCTTTACTTTAACCGCTCTCGCCACCACCGGCCGCGATATCAATTGGGATATGCAACGCCTAGAAGGCTACCGTAACTTCTGCAATAAACTCTGGAATGCTAGCCGCTATGTGCTGATGAATACAGAGGACCAAGATTGTGGGCTCCAGGGAGAATTCAGCCTGAGCTTAGCGGACCGCTGGATTGTTTCTCGATTACAGCGAACCGAACAAGCCGTCGCAGAGGCGATCGAACAATACCGCTTTGATCTAGTCGCACGAGCAATTTACGAGTTTGTCTGGAACGAATACTGCGATTGGTACCTGGAATTGTCCAAACCGGTGCTCTGGGATGACAACGCGCCCGAGGGACTAAAAAAAGGTACGCGAAGAACTCTGGTTCGCGTTCTAGAAACTATCTTAAGACTGGCGCACCCGGTGATGCCCTTTATCACGGAGGAAATCTGGCAGTCGGTGCATCAGCTGGCCGGCCATGAAACTGACTCTTCAGAATCAGGTTCAGAATCGCCAACCATAATGATTCAACCCTACCCCATTGCCGATCCAAGCAAGATTGACGAACAGGCGGAAGCAGATATTGGCTGGCTACAAGATTTGATTCTGGTGGTAAGAAACATTCGAGGAGAGATGAACATCTCCCCGGGTATCAAGCTATCCATGTTGCTCGACAAGGGTTCTGATGCTGACCGTGTCCGCCTTGAAAACACAGAAGCACTGCTTTGTAAGCTGGCCAATCTTGAGAAGGTTCAGTGGCTCAGTGACAATGAAGAACCACCCTTTTCCGCTTCCGGCCTGTGCGGAGATATGGAAGTTATGATCCCCATGGCGGGTCTTATCGATGTCGGCGAAGAGGTCGAACGCTTGAATAAGGCCATCGAGAAACTTGTCAAAGAATCGTCACGTTTGCAGGGCAAACTGGGGAATCAAAAGTTTGTTGAAAACGCCCCTTCTGAAGTGGTTGAGGCGGAACGTCAAAAACTTCAAGAGAGTGAACAAAACATCGAGCTTCTGAAATCTAAGAAGGCGCAGGTTGAAGCACTTTGACGAGTCGATCCCAGTTATAGATGAATAGCGCTCAGATCATATATCCCAAGGAACTTAGCTGGCTGGCTTTTAACGAGCGGGTTTTGCAGGAAGCGGCTGACCCCCGCAACCCCTTGATCGAGCGAATCCGCTTTCTCGGTATTTTTTCTAACAATCAGGATGAGTACTTCAAAGTTCGAGTCGCCAACCTACGCCGTAAATCTCAGCTCGAAGAGCTCCGCAGTGGCACTAAAGAAGCCAGAACACTGCTAAACAAGGTACAGGCCAAGGTTCGTAAGCTCAGTGATGAGTTTGATGGAATCTACGCTGACCTAGCGGTTGAGCTCGAGAAGAAAAAGATTTTCTTGCTCAACGAAGACGAACTCACTGAAAAGCAAAGTGCCTGGCTAAAAAAACGTTTTAACGAAAAGATCCTGCGCCATGTCGTGCCTATCCTGGTAAACCCGCAGAGACGTCTGGAACATATTCTCGAATCTGAAATTTCCTATCTGATGGTTCAGCTGATCAAGGGCAAGAACATCAGTTATTACGTGATCGATTTACCGGAGCGGCTGGCGCGTTTTGTCAACGTACCGCCTGACCGAGGGACAGCCAGAAATTATTTTATGGTGATGGATGAGGTGATTCGTCACTGTCTCGACCAAATATTCGCCGGCTTTTATGACTACGACAGCCTCGATGTCTGGTCGATGAAATTCTCCCGAGACTCTCAGTACGTACTCGGCGAAGACCACGAACAAAGCCTTATTAAAAAACTATCCGAAGGTGTAAAACAGCGTGCTCACGGCGAGCCCGTGCGGCTGTCCTACGATCGTTCAATGCCTAGAGCCATGCGCAAGATGCTGCAGGAACAATTGGGATTTGAAGATCTCGATACGGTAATTCCCGGCGGTCGCTATCGAAACTTTCGCGACTTTATCAAATTTCCAAACCCCATCGGTCCACACCTTGAGTTTAAGAAACTGCCTGCTGTACTCAGCAAACGATTTCTTGATTCCGCTAACGTTTTTGAAGCCATTGATCAGGGCGACATACTGCTGCACTACCCCTATCACCGCTTCAGTCACTTTACCGAGTTTGTACGCCAAGCCGCTTTTGATCCAGCCGTCACGGCGATCCAGATCAATATCTACAGAGCGGCAAAGAACTCCCGAGTGGCAGAATCCCTGATTGACGCGGCTCGGAACGGCAAATTTGTTTCTGTAAATATCGAACTGACTGCACGCTTTGACGAGCAGCACAACTTGCTGATGACAGATAAGTTCGTCGAGGCGGGAATCCGAGTAACCTTCGGCATCTCCGGCCTGAAGGTGCATTCCAAGCTTTGTGTGGTATCTCGTGAAATCGAGGGCAAAGAGCGACTCTACAGTGTCATTAGCACCGGAAACTTCAACGAAAAGACAGCTCAAATTTATACCGATCTCGCGCTTTTCACGTCCAATCAGGAAGTTTGCTCAGAAGCTCGCGAGGTCTTCTCCTTTATCGAGTTCAGTTACCGACAGCCCAAACTGCGACATCTCTTGGTATCTCCCATCAATACGAGAGACAACTTTACCAAGCGTATTCAGCAGGAAATTACCAATGTAAAAGCAGGTGGTAAGGGGCTGATTCGAGCGAAGATGAACAACCTGGACGATGACTCACTCATTGCCGATCTGTGCGAAGCGAGTCAGGCTGGCGTCACCATCGAGCTCTTGATTCGCGGTATGTGCACACTCAAGCCCGGCGTAAAAGGCGTAAGCGAAAACATTCGCATTATCAGCATCGTTGATCGTTTTCTTGAACACTCCCGAGTCATTCACTTCTACAACAACGGCTTCAATGACGTCTTTATCTCTTCAGCCGACTGGATGAAGAGAAACCTAGATAAGCGGGTAGAAGTAACGGCGCCCATCTACGATGAAGCGCTTAAGAAACAATTGCTTTCTATTCTGGATATTCAGTTCAGGGACAATTACAAGGCACGTCTAATCAACGGGATTCAGGACAACCCCTATGTTCAGCGATCAAACCGACGCAGCGTGCACTCACAAGAGTTAATATACGACCTAGTCAAGCAAATCGAAGAGCAGGAAACTTGAGCGAAGCACCGGCCGCCAAACAAGAAGATCAACAACCACTAGGCGCCACAGAACCCGATACGCTCGCCGCCATAGATCTCGGCTCCAACTCCTTTCACCTTATTGTCGCCCGTGTCTCTAACGGCACCATGCAGCCCTTGGTGCAGGATAAGCAGATCGTCCGCTTGGCCGATGGTCTGGACGAAAATCAGGTGCTATCCGAAGAGGCGATTGAGCGTGGTTTAAAGGTATTGCGCAGTTTTGGCGAAACGGTTAAACAGCTGCATCCTTCCAATATTCGAATTGTTGCCACCTACACCCTTCGCCGGGCGAAGAATCGAAATCAATTTGTCCGCGCCGCCCGAACCATATTTCCCTTGCCGGTAGAAATTATTTCAGGCGATGAAGAAGCTCGCCTAATCTATCAAGGTATCGCCCAAACAACTCATGCAGAGGGCAAAAGGCTAATCGTCGATATTGGCGGTGGCAGCACAGAATTTGTTATCGGTGAACATTTCGATGTACTTCAGTTGAGCAGTCAGCCCATGGGATGCATCAGCTATACAGGTGCCTTTTTCGCCGATGGCTCACTTACCGAAGACCGCTTCCAACAAGCAGAAACCAAAGCGCAACAAAGGTTGGAAGTCATCGATAGGCGCTTTTGCAATACAGGCTGGGATATTGCCCTAGGAACCTCAGGAACCGCTAAGGCGATAGCTCAGTATGCGGAATCACAGAATCTTCTTGAGCAGGGTAGTTTCGACTTAAAAGCCTTGGAAGAAATGAAAAAACAGCTTATCAAGGCTGGTAGCACCGACAATATTCTCGGCATAGATGAACCGCGCAAACCCGTAATAGCCGCTGGCCTGAGCATCATGATTGCAATATTTCGGCAACTGGGCATTGAGAAAATGGGTATTGGTGAAGCCGCTTTGAGAGAAGGTGTTTTATACGACCTGACCGAACGAATGGATCATCAGGATATTCGCGAGCGAACCGTAAGTAGCTTGGTGGTTCGCTACGATATCGACCAAGAACAAACTCGCAGAGTTCAAGAAACTGCCGACCATCTATTCCGTCCTTGCGCTCATCTATTCGCTGAAGATCAGCGCGTCGATCTGGAACGAACTTTAAGCTGGGCGATAACACTGCATGAAATTGGGCTTCATATAAATCGGCGCGGCATACAGCGACATTCAAAATATATTGTAGAAAATACCGAAATGCCGGGGTTCAGCGACGAAGAACAAAAGTTGCTTGGGCTTTTGGTGGGCTCCTATCGAAAAAGATTTCAGCGCAAGAAATTTCCCGATTTTAGTCAGTACGAATCCGACCAGATTTTTATTCTAGTTATGATTCTTCGGCTTTCTACCTTGCTCAATCAACGCCGCCTAGACGACCATATTCCAGAGCTTGCCTTCGGCAGCAGTGAGACCGCCGCCCAGATCACTTTCCCGGTGAATTGGCTGGCCGAACGTCAATTAGTCAAAGCTGATTTATTGTCCGAATCGAAGATTCTGGAAACGAACAACTTTGAGCTAACCATTTCTTAAACTTGTCTTTCTAGTTTGTATTACAGAAACCCTTAGGGACGAGCAAAATCGTTGCTAGAATTGCCGCCCTCTAAGCAGGACCAACATGAATATTGCAACCAATTCCTTTGAACTCGTAAAAAGCCGAGAAATTCCGGCACTTAAAATTTCTGTTGAAGAATATCGTCACGCCGAGAGCGGGGCCGAGCATATCCACATAAAATCGGACTATTCAGAGAACGTTTTTATGGTGGCACTGCGAACCGTGCCTATGGATTCAAGCGGTGTCGCCCATGTGTTGGAACATACAGCCCTATGCGGCAGTAAAAAATATCCGGTTCGCGACCCGTTTTTTATGATGATCCGGCGTTCTCTGAATACCTTTATGAACGCCTTCACCAGTTCTGACTGGACCGCCTACCCCTTTGCCAGCCAAAACCGGAAGGACTTCAACAACCTGTTGGACGTCTATTTGGACGCGGTATTTTTTCCAAACCTCAATCCCCTGGATTTCGCCCAGGAAGGTCATCGACTGGAATTGACTGACCCAAATGACCCGGAGTCCCCCTTAGAAATAAAAGGTGTGGTTTACAACGAGATGAAAGGAGCAATGAGCTCTCCGGTGTCCACGCTCTGGCAAAGTCTAACCAAATACCTCTATCCCACCACGACCTATCACTACAATTCTGGTGGCGACCCTGAGCATATTCCTGAGCTCACCCACGAACAGTTGGTGGCGTTTCATCAAACACACTATCACCCCTCAAACGCCATCTTCATGACCTTCGGCGACATTGAAGCTGATGAACACCAGCAGAAATTTTTGCCAGTTCTGTCGCAGTTTGAAAACTCCTTACCCCCTATTCGAGTCGGGCTGGAGCAACGATATTCAGAGCCACAGGCCTTTGAAGAATATTACGCCTTGGCAGAGACAGAACCACAGGAGAAAGCCACTCACGTGGTTCTAGGTTGGTTGTTGGGTAGCAGTACAGATCTCAAGGCAAGCCTTGAAGCCCAACTTCTGGAATTAGTATTACTGGAAAACAGCAGCTCTCCCCTGCTACAAGCCCTTGAAACATCAGATTTAGGCCGATCGCCATCCCCTCTTTGTGGTGCCGATCACTCACAACGGGAAATGTGTTTTGTTACCGGTTTGGAGGGTTGTGATCCAGAATCAGCCGCGGCTGTTGAGCAGCTTGTACTTGGGGTTTTTGAAAAAGTAGCCCAGGACGGCATTGATCAGTCTGATCTGGATTCTTGCTTGCATCAGCTAGAGATGCAGCAGAGAGAAATCTCCGGAGATTCATATCCATACGGTTTGCAGTTGATGCTAACTGCGCTAAACAGCGCTACCCACGGAGCGGAACCCATTGATCTTCTGGATCTGGAGCCAGCTCTTAAACAACTGCGGCAGGATTGTGAAGACCCCGATTTCGTAAAAAACCTGTGCCGAAATCTTTTACTGGAAAACCCTCATCGGGTGAGACTTACCCTTAAACCCGATCAAGAACTTTCCAAGAAGCGAGAGAGCGCTTTGCAAGCACAGCTGTCTCAACTGCGCGCTTCCATGGACAAGCAGGAAATCGAGGCACTGGTAAATAATGCCAATGCCTTGGCTGAACGACAAAATCAAGAAGACGATCCAAGCCTATTGCCATCTGTTGGCCTTGAAGATGTTCCCAAAGAAATGGCGTACACCCCCGCAGAGCCTAACTCTGGCAGCCAACCACTGACTCGCTACGCCGCCGGAACCAACGGGCTGGTATATCAGATGGCCATCTGCGAATTGCCAAATCTCAGTTCTGATGAGCTCTACCTGCTGCCGCTACTTACGCATCTAATGAGTGAAGTCGGCACCAGAGACCTCGATTACTTGCAGACACAAAAGCTGCAATCAGCAATATGCGGAGGTATTAATCTCTCCTTTAATATGCGCGGCACTCCAGACAATGCTCAGGACGTGCGCGGCTATATGATTTGCGGCTCCAAAGCCCTTTACCGAAATTACGCGGCGATGACCGATCTGATGGCGAGTACGCTGGATGAGTGTCGTCTCGATGAAACCGATCGAATTAGAGAGCTTGTGGCGCAAACCCGTGCCCGAAGTGACTCTGGGATTACCGCCAGCGGACACGCGCTCGCCATGACAGCTGCGGCACAACATTTTTCACCCGTTACTCAGATGAACCAATTTACGGGTGGACTGGATGGCCTGAAGTCTTTGCGAAATCTAGATGATGGTTTGGGCGAATCACAAAATCGTGAAGCCCTAGTTTCGGCGTTGCAGGCTTTGCATGCCAAGCTCAGAGGACAAAAAAGGCAGTGGGTAACCATTGCCGAACGCGATCAGCTGGACGAATTTTCTGCGTCGCTGTCGGGTTATCTCTCCGCGGATATCAAGTCGGGCTCGAGGCTGGAGGTTTCCCCGGTTCAACCCAAGGCCTCGAATCAGATGTGGATTGCCAATACGCAGGTTCACTTTTGCGCCAAAGCCTTCCCGACCGTAACCACAAACCATCCTGACGCGGCTAACTTAACTGTCTTGGGAGGGGTGCTGAGAAATCTCTATTTGCATCCCGCCATTCGTGAAAAAGGTGGCGCCTATGGGGGCGGTGCCAGCCAGGACAATAATTCCGGCTCGTTTCGATTTTACTCATATCGCGACCCACGGCTTAGCGAGACACTATCTGATTTTGATGCCTCGATTAGCCAATTCCTGGAGCAGAGCGTCGATCCGAGACATATCGAAGAGGCTATCCTCGGTGTTGTTTCCTCTTTGGACAAACCCAGCTCTCCAGCGGGAGAAGCTAAGCAGAGCTTTATGGCAGAGTTATATGGCCGCAGTCGGGCTGTTCGGGAGGAATTTCGAAAACGAGTGCTCGAAGTTAAGCTCGATGACCTGCGCCGCGTTAGTTCGATTTATTTGACCAAGAAAGATGAATCCACCGCAGTGCTTACCCATGCGGACAGTGAAGGACTGGCAGAAGAATTGAATTTATCGGTACATAAACTCTAGTTCCTTGAGCGAAGAATGACTAATTCGATATGAGCTCAGGCAAAAAAGACAAACTCTTTCTTTCTCCCTTCGAGGAAATTTCCGATTTTCGCTTCGATGCGGGTGTGGTCGAAGTATTTGAAGACATGATCGAACGCTCAGTACCCGGCTACTCGGCTATTTTGGGGATGACCGGAGAGCTTGCTCAGCAGTTTGCTCAGCCAAATACCAAAATCTACGATCTTGGCTGCTCCCTCGGCGGCAGCAGCTTAAGCATGGCACAGAGAGAGCTGACTAATGGCGTATCCATCATTGCCTTGGATAGCTCTGCACCAATGGTCGAGGGGCTCAAAAGCAAAATATCTGTTCTCCCACAAAAAGCCATTCCACTCGAAGTTCGGCAGGAAGATATTCGCACCACTGAATTCGAACTCTCAAGCTTTGTCGTGATGAACTTCACCCTGCAATTTATTCCACCGCAAGAACGCTCAGAATTGATCCGCAAGATATTTGATGCCCTTGCACCAGGCGGTGCTCTTCTGCTGTCAGAGAAAATAAAATTTTCAGACGATAGTACTGATGAACTGATTTCCGACCTGCATCACAACTTCAAGAAGTCCATGGGCTATTCTGATTTAGAGATATCACAAAAACGTGCCGCGATAGAAAATATACTATTGCCTGAAACCTCAGAAACCCACATTCAGCGAATGCTAGACGCGGGTTTCTCTCAAGCAAGCCCTTGGTTTCAATGCTTTAATTTCTGCTCCTTCCTTGCTGTAAAATCCTAGTGAGATAAAGGCTTCGGGTGAGCTAACCCCACAAGAGATGTAAAAATGCCAGATTCAGACAAACCGAAAAATGAGCGTAAAGCGACTCCAAGTTTTGGTCGTGTATTGCAAAGCACACTGGCCGGTGCCATTGGAGTTCAGAGCAACAAGAACCGTGAAAAAGATTTCGAGAATGGCAATATCTGGGTGTTTATTGCGTCTGGAATTGTTTTCACAGTGCTCTTTATTTTTGCTGTCACCACGGTGGTTCGTTTGGCGCTTTCGGCATCCTAAGCCTTAAAGCGCGAACCGAATGCAGACATAAAAAAAGCGGCCCGAAGGCCGCTTATTTATCAATCTCTTATTCCTTACAGAACATTGGCTATGAAAGCGGGAAGTCCACCCGTGTATACATAGTGAATGCCCGACAGAACAGCTAAGGTGACGATAACGAGAGCCGTAACGGCATCCGCGCGCTCATCTTCTTTGCGCTCTTGCTCCGATGATTCGATTTGCTGGATATCGGTCATGGAAAAATATCTCCGAGTTAATTTTTTGCGGGTTGAATTCTAGCAGATTGCTCTCAATTTAATATCCTTCAAGAAGATTAATAAACTAGAAATTTGGCTCAGGTCGACAATCTCATCAGTCGCGGCAAAATTTCTAAATCTTCCCTATTCTCGGAGCCAATCCTATGGGTACAGCAAAAGAACTACAGCAACTTATTCCATCCCATGCGAGCCAAGATGGCGACGGTGTAAAAATCCAGCGGGTGGCCGGCCCCATGCTGAATCAATGGATGGATCCCTACCTTATGCTCGACGAATTGAGGTCGGATGACGCAGCAGATTACATTGGTGGCTTCCCTCCCCACCCTCATCGGGGTTTTGAGACTATTACCTATATGATTGATGGCAAGATGCGCCACCGCGACCACATGGGCAACGAAGGTTTGATAGTCAGTGGCGGTGTTCAATGGATGACCGCCGGTAAAGGCGTGATTCACTCGGAGATGCCGGAACAAGAAGAAGGTCTTCTGCACGGTTTTCAGCTTTGGCTAAACCTTCCTGCGGCAGAAAAAATGAAACCCTCTGCGTATCGGGACATTCAGTCAGAAGAGATACCAGAGCTATCCAATCAGAGCGGCACTGCCTTGCGAGTAATTGCGGGAACTATCGAGCTTGAAGGCAAAAGCGCGGAGGGGCCAATGGCTGGCTTGACGACAGAACCTGTAATTCTTGATCTGCAGCTGACGCAATCCAGTTCAATCAGCCTTGATTTGCCAGAAAACCACAACACCTTGGTCTATGTATTTGAAGGCGACTTTGATCAAGTGCCTCACCGGCAAATGGGTGTATTTGGCTCCGGTGAAAGGCTGAACCTTTCTTCAACCGAGGGAGGCAGAGCTCTGATACTAGCGGGTTCAGCCCTAAAGGAACCTGTGGTTCAACACGGCCCCTTTGTAATGAACAGTATCGAGGAGATACATCAGGCCATCAACGACTACCAAAGCGGCGTTCTCGCCGATTAAAGCCAAACTCAATGTCAATTTGAATTGCTTTTCACCATTTGTACAAATGGTTATTGCTTCCGTCGTGCTAGCCTAGTTGGAACTTAAAACCGATAACCTCAGAAGCATAGATGTATCCATTTCTTAGAGTTTTCTGGACTCTCCAAAGCGCCAAATCCCGCCCCAAACTCAGCTGGGATGATGTGGGCATTTTAAGCACCTCTGTACACCTGACCGACCTCGATATTTACGGCGAGATGAATAACGCCAGATACCTAAACATCATGGAGATGGGAAGGTGGGATCTGGGCGTAAGAACAGGCCTGCTTCCGGTTATGAAAAAGTACAACTGGTTCTTTACCGTCGCCGGTTTCAGCATGCGCTACAGAAAGCGACTCACTGCATTCCAAAAGTTTGAAGTTCATACTCAACTGGCCGGCATGGATGATCGCTGGCTGTTTATGCATCAGGATATTTTCCGTGACGGAGTGCAACATACCGGGGCTTTGTTCAGAACGGCAGTACTGTCGAAACAGGGAATTGTTCCGCCACAAAAGCTATTCGAGGAGATGGGAGTCCCTTGGCAACCGCAAATGCCGGACTGGATTCTAGATTGGGATAAGTCAGATGTAGCGCGCCCTTGGAAAAAGGTCACCGGGACTAGCTAAGCTTATCGCTGAACTTTCCCACGAGAAAAAGAATAATAGGCTGCAATTAGGCTGTAGCAGAAAGATAATCCAATAGCGGTGCGAATCGCGACTAAAAGCTGATCATAGTTACTGGGCTCGATAACAGCATCTCCCAACACAATAGCGATAATCATCATCACTACTCCCATACCAATCATATTCCCCAGCGTGCGGGATAAATTGAGGATTGCCGAGGCAATACCAAGGCCAGCTCTATTCAAACTGCCGAGCGCCGCGTTGTTGTTCGGAGTCGTAAAGAACCCAAACCCCAGCCCAAATAGAGCCTGAGACAAAGGAACATAATAAGTCGGCGTATCAAAACCAACGCGAAGGAGAAGCGCAAAACCCATGGCAACACAGATACAGCCAAATGTCGTCAATAAACGGGGTTCATATCGATCGGATAATTTCCCAGTGATAGGTGAAAGACAGGCCATAATCACCGCTTGAACAATAAGTAGCTGTCCAGCAGTGGTGGGAGGCAAACCCTTAATGTATTGCAAGTACAGACTCAGCAAGAAGGTTATTGGAAAGGTTGCTGAGTAAAGTAAAAAAGCCGAGATGAGTGAATAGGAAAACACTCTGTTGGCGCGGACCGCCGTCACACGTACCAGTGGGTGTTCCGCTCGGCTTTGGTGATAGAAGAACAATACGCCAAAGCAGAGAGCTACCAACAAGGTAATAACTCCCCGCCAACTTGGCATTGCCGAAAGCCCTAGCAAGACCGCAATAGCCCAACCTGCGAAGGTTAATGAACCCACCCAATCGAAGACCGGTTTCTCTTCGGATTTCCAATCTCCCTTAAGTTTCCACAAGGTCATCACCGCAACTGCGACGGCAAATGGCAGGTGGAATAGAAATACGCTGCGCCAACCAAAAGTCTGGGTAAAAAATCCACCGAGCAAAGGACCTGAAGTTAAGCCGATGTAGAGCGTGGTGGCAGCCATACCCAGAGCGGCACCACGGCTCTCGCGCGGGAAAACACCGGTAATAATGGCCATGCCCGTACCCATAGTTTGAGCAGCCCCCACACCTTGAAGCACGCGAGCGCCTATAAGCCAATAAATGTTTGGTGAGAAAGCCGCTAATACAGAGGCTATACAGAGAGTTATCACGCCACTGATGTATATGCGCTTTCTGCCGTACATATCGGACAATTTTCCGAAGGGAAGCATGAGCACGACGGTGGTCAGCAAAAAGGCCGTTGGTATCCAGCCAACCAAGACCGCATCGGCTTGAAGATCATTGGCGATGGCAGGAATAGCCACCATTACCGAGGAAAGTATCAAAGGATTTAAAAAAGAACCCAGACAAACAACGATCAAAGCTACCCGACGGGCGCCGGGGTTATTGTTGTAGTAGTCGTTTGTATTGAAGTGAGACAAATATAGGCTGGGCTGGGTCTAAGTTGGGCGGCATTCTAGCAGCGACCAAAGTAATAATTAACCGATCTCTCTGGTCTTGCGAATATCTTTACAGAAAGAAAGTTATTAAAGATTTTGAAGCTTACGAATCTGCGAACTACAACCAGATAGAATGCGCTTTTATCAATTCAACAGCTTTCATTTTTCGTCTTTTGGGGGACACCTAAATGAATCTTTCTCGCCGACAATTTATCGCTGCTGCCAGTGCCTCTCTGGCTTTAAATTCCAAGCTCTCCGCACAGGCTCAATCCGCATCTGACGGAAACATGTTGACTAAAGCTATTCCTGCCACGGGCGAACAATTACCTATTATTGGGTTGGGCACTCTGGAAGCCTTCGATATGGGCAGTACCACCGAGGACTTAGCAACCCTTGGAGAAGTTTTACAAATATTGGTTGGTAACGGAGGTACGCTGGTTGACACCTCGCCACGCTACGGAAATGCTGAGGAGGTCATTGGAAATCTGATCGAACAACACAATCTCTCCGACCAACTCTTTTTGGCAACCAAAGTATTTGCCGAAGGCGAACAGGAAGGCTTGGCGGAAATGGCAGCCTCCTTTGATCTCCTGAAAAGGGAACAAATAGATTTGATGCAAGTCCACAGCATGCGCGGTTGGGAGCACAATCTTCCAAATATTCACAAGTTGAAAGATGAAGGCCGTGTGAGGCTTGCGGGTATCACCATTCACCGTGATCCCGGACATGCATTGATGATGGATTTAATGCGTAATGAAGAAATCGATTTTATTCAGATCAACTACAACCTAATTGAAAGAGCCGCCGCCGAAGAAGTGCTTCCCCTAGCTCAAGAGCTGGGTATTGCCGTTATGGTCAATGTCCCCTTCGCCAAGGCTGAGTTATTCAATATGACTGCTGAGATTGATTTACCCGACTGGGCCGCATCATTCGACTGTGAATCGTGGGCGCAGTTTTTCCTCAAATATATCGTCTCACACCCAGCAGTAACCTGCGTGATACCCCGCACTAGTAAACCCCATCACATGATCGACAATTTGATGGCTGGCTTTGGCAGGATGCCCGATATGGGAATGCGCCGTGATATGGAGCGGCTAATCGACGAGCTAGCTTGAGTGAGAAAATAACACCAGAGCTTCACCCACAATAGCAACTTTGCCATCTGCTTTTACGCAGGTGGTTTTTATCGTTGCTATGGGTTTGTCCTCTCGGATCTTGATCACTTCGACACTGGCTGTGACCTCTTCGCCGATGAACACCGGCGCTTTAAAACTCAGGTCTTGTCCTAGATAGATTGAACCAGGCCCTGGAACCTTTTCACCGATTAATCCGGAAAATAGGCTGGCTACCAACATACCGTGCACCACGCGCTGACCAAAAATGGATTCCGCTGCGGCTATTTCATCCAGATGAATGGGATTGTGGTCATTACATAGATCGGCGAATGTAGCTACTTCCTGCTGGCTAAAGGTCTTGATGATCGATGTGTTGTCGCCGACTGTAAGAATCCGATCCATAATTAGATTTAGCTAGTTTGAATATTGATCAGCACCGGCTGGGTGCCCTGCTTCTTCAATCGCTTTCACAAGCTCCGGCGGCATATATTCTTCATCGTGCTTTGCCAGCACCTGGTCTGCCGTTACCACCATATCTTCGCCCAATTCACCGATGGCGATAATGCCCTGCCCCTCAGCGAAAAGATCGGGAAGGATGCCGTTGTATCTAATGGTGACGTAGCCCTGATAATCCGTGACCTCAAACTCTGCCATTAGGCTATTCGGATCTCGCTCAACACTACCAGGAACTACTAATCCTCCCGCTCGTATAGTGACGCCCTGCTCTACTTCTCCAGCGACGATTTGTGCTGGGCTGTAGAAGAGGTTCAAATTTTGCTGCAGTGCCATTAGCGCAATACCAACGGTAATACCAACCCCTGCGACAAGAAGAAGCACGAGTTGTAATCTGCGTTTTCGGATAGGTCTCATATTGAATTCTTTTACTAACTGTCTTGATCGGAGAAAGGCAGGGGTTCTGCCTCCAAATTAGGTTTTGTGCTGTTTAGTTCTTGTCTTCGCCAATGCCGCGCAACGGTTTCCAACACCTGACGACGACGTAGTTTCGGCGCCATCAAGTTCCAACAAAGAATAATCAGAAAAGCTGCATAAGCCATCCAGACATACAGCCCGTGTCCGCCCATGGCGATGAATTCTGCAAAAGAATCAAAGTACATTCAGCTTCTCCAGATAGGCTTTTACCCAAGCCGAGCCTTTTTCTCTTTCAAGAATTTCACTGCGCATTCTTAGCGTCACGAGATAGGCAAACAACATATAAAAGCCAAGAACCATAATTAAGCCCGGCACCCACATTTCGGTAGCCATGGCTGGCGATTCGGTGAGCGTAAAGGTAGCCGGCTGATGCAGTGTATTCCACCAATTTACTGAGAACTTAATAATCGGCAAATTGACCACCCCGACAAGACATGCGATGGCGGTCGCCTTCGAAGCTGTATCTCGGTTTTCGATGGATTGATGCAGAGAAATAATGCCTAAATAGAGGAAGAACTGAATCAAGGTTGATGTAAGCCTAGCGTCCCACACCCACCAGGTTCCCCAGGTGGGCTTACCCCAGATTGCACCGGTAAGTAATGCCAGCAGTGTGATCGATGCGCCGATTGGCGCGGCGGTTTCTACAAATACATGGGCCAGCTTCATTCGCCAAATTAAGCCCACCGCAGCGGAGATAGCCATGGCCAGAAAAATGCTCTGGGCCAAAATTGCCGAGGGAACATGAATATAAAAAATACGGAAACTGTTGCCCTGCTTAAAGTCTTCCGGAGCAAATGCCAAGCCCCACACCAGACCGACAACTAAAAATATCAGGGCGAGAAAACCAAACCAATAAATCAGGCTTTCAGTTTTCTGAAAAAACCACTTGGGCGAGCCCCATTTGTGAAACCAGGTCCAGTTCAAAAAATTACTCCACTAACTACCGTATATATTTATGCGCAAGCCTAAAGAGGCTGCCAAAGGAGCCAATGTTGCCGCCAACACCAGCATAGCAGCCAACCAAAGCAGCTGAGCGGCGGGCATAATACCCTGTGCCGCCATAACAGGTGCAGTTGCACCAAAGATCAACACCGGAACGTAGAGCGGCATAATTAGCAGCGACAACACCACGTTCCCACGTCGTATTTTAACCGTTAAGGCTGCCCCGATCGCTCCAATCAAGCTCAAAATCGGCGTTCCCAGAAACAATCCAACAATCAAACTCAAATAACTTTCTGAGGGCATAAATAGCATCATCGCCAACAGAGGCGACAACACAACCAAGGGTAAGCCTGTCAGGCACCAGTGAGCCAATATCTTTATAGCGACCAACTGATAAAAAGGAACTTCCGATAATTCCATCTGCTCGAGAATTCCATCGTCAAAGTCTTGCCTGAACATCTGATCAAGAGACAACAGAGTTGCGAGCAAAGCTGCTACCCAGATCACCCCAGAAGCCAAAGGAGCGAGCAGATCAGCTACGGAACCTAAAGCCAGCGGGAACATGGAACACACCAGCACAAAAAACACCACCGGCGTGACCAGTTCGCTACGACGGCGATAGGCTTGTAAAAATTCATAGTGAAAAACGCGGCCGATCATTGTCTCGCTCCGCCCCTATTCAATGTTCTCGAGGAATCAATATTCAAAATGCGCGAAT
Source organism: Porticoccaceae bacterium (assembly GCA_018662305.1). Taxonomy (GTDB): domain Bacteria; phylum Pseudomonadota; class Gammaproteobacteria; order Pseudomonadales; family GM7GCV1; genus JABJGI01. The sequence goes on from JABJGI010000075.1 coordinate 21,290, forward strand.
CACAGCCTGAAAACTCAACCGGCTGATGAGTTGAATAGGCCACCGAGCCTCCCGATTGAACGAAGGACTGAATCCAACCGCACAACATTTTTACACCCTCCACATCAAGTGATGCGAAAGGCTCATCGAGAACCCAGAGGTTGCAGTCGACAAGGCGTAATCGAGCCAGCGCGATACGGCGCTTTTGACCAGCAGATAGAGAGCTTGCCAACTCATCCTCATAGCCTTGCAACCCTACTTCTGCAATGACTTGGTCTAACTGGGCCGAATCGGAACAGCGACTGAGACAGGAGTACCAGGAAAGATTTTCATACAGGGTTAGATGATGTCGTATGGCAGGCCTGTGACCTAAATAGAGAAGCTCGTCGGCATACTGGAGAGGATCAGTTACTGGGATTCCTCGCCACACGAGAGAATCAATGCGGGCGTCGAAGATACCGCAGATCGAGCGCAACAAAGTTGTCTTACCCGAACCATTGGGCCCGGCCAACTGCAATATCTCTCCTGCTTTGAGGCTGAGATCAAAAGAGTCGAACAGCTGTTTATCACCGCGTTCGCAACAAATGCCCTTTGCTTCCAAGAGCGGTACGGAAGACACCTCTTCAACCAATGCGAAAACCCTCTATAGCTAAGGTTTCGATCAGATGAGTTTCGACATCTTCCCAATTAATACTATCCACACGAGCGTACCTTGGGCCTTCCTGAGCTGCACTTTGAACCGAGGCAATTTCCTCTGGAGTGCCGATAAGCAAAACCTCAACGGTTCGATCTGGCAGGTTCAACGCATGTCCCACAATTTGCGTTGATTCCACTGCCTGCTTTAGGTGGTAGCGAAAGCCAACCCCCTGTACATGTCCTTGCACAATGCCTTTAACGGCATAGGTCATGAAGCATTTTCCAAATGAACCAGCATGGCCTCCATACTTTCCACGGTTTGCGGGCCAACATGGGTTTCAAGTAAAACTCCGCCTTTATAGACATAGGTGGTTGGCAAAACTTCTGGCCGGGAATAGCCGAGTTCTTCTTGAGGATCAACAATAATAGCGGGGATGTTTACACCCAGGGTGTCGACATCTGACTGCAGCTGCTCCTCTGATACGCCATCAAAATTAATGGCATAAACCACTGCGCGATCCTCGAACTGCTGGGAGAACTCAGCCAGCTCCGGCATCTCTGCAATACAGGGACCGCACCAAACTGCCCAATAGTTCAGGAAAACGACACGCTCATCCCCCAAAACATCAGCTTTGCCACCACCCAAAAGGTCATAACCTTCTTCTTCGCTGGCACAGCTTGCTAGTAGAAGTATCGAGACACTAAAACCAATTTTCTTGAACAGACTAGAGCCGTAAATCATTTTCTTTCCTAACTAATTGGTGAATAAGCACAAACCTACAAGAAAATACCTTCATGCAAGCTTCCGAACACAATAGAATGCAGGGCCGAATTTTAATTGCAGGAATCGCATTTTAGTGACCCAGTACAAGATATACCACAACCCTAGATGCTCTAAATCTCGACAAACCTTAGCGCTGATCGAAGAGGCCGGTATTGAACCAGAAATTGTTCTATATCTGGAAAATACTCCGAGCACTGATGAGCTTGCCGCAGTAATCAAAAAATTAGGCATCTCTGCGAGAGATCTTCTTCGCAAAGGCGAAGAGGAATACAAGAGCCTTGGTTTGTCGAACACTGAGCTTAGTGATCAGAGCCTGATAGAGGCTATGAGCCAAAACCCCCGCCTGATTGAACGGCCTATTGTTGTTGCCAATGATCGGGCCGTTTTGGGAAGACCGCCTGAAAATGTCTTGGAATTAATCGGTTAATCAAGAGAGGAAACAAAGTGTCACGAATACTGGTGCTCTACTACAGCCGATTTGGAGCCACCGCACAGATGGCTGAACTAATCGCAGATGGAATTGAAAGCGTCGCGGGCTGCGAGGCTATGCTGCGCACTGTTCCCTCTGTTTCTCCAGATAATTTAGCCTCCGAGCCTAAACAGCCAGAGCAAGGGCCGATTTATTGCAGCGAAACCGACTTTAAGCAGTGCGATGGTTTAATTCTCGGTAGCCCTACCCGGTTCGGTAATATGGCTGCTCCTCTTAAATATTTTATCGATGGCACCGGCTCGGCATGGATGGAAGGCAGCTTGGTCAACAAACCAGCGGCCTGCTTTACCTCTAGCTCCTCAATGCATGGCGGGCAGGAATCTACTCTATTGAGCATGTCACTACCCTTGATCCACCATGGCATGCTTTTTTGCGGTATCCCCTTTACTGCAACGGAACTCTCAGAGACAAAAACCGGCGGAACTCCCTACGGTGCTTCCCATCTGGCCGGCGGCAAATCGGACAATCCAATCTCGGATTCTGAAGCTGCATTGTGCAAGCTCCTCGGAACAAGAGTGGCCAAAATAGCTAGTGCGATTGAGGCGGCCGACCTTTGAAGAAACAACTTATCAAGGACTACCAGAAATTTTCAGACATAGCTCTTAAAGCTTCATGGGTCATGCTCCTTTTGCTAATTTTCAATCTGGCGGTCAATCATCTATTGATTGGAATCGACATTGTGTTCCGCATATTAGTCAGCTGCGTCCCGCTGCTGCTCTTTGTGCCAGGTTTGCTGAAGGGTAGAAGACGCTCAGCCTCCATGCTCTGCTTTGCGCTTTTGCTCTACTTCATCGTTTTCGTCTCTAAGCTTTCAACTTCTGGAAATCTGGTTTCAGAAATTATTTCTACTACACTCACCATCCTACTTTTTATCTCGTCAATGATGTTTTCCACTTGGCAGTACCGGGCTGACCTGGAGCGACAGGAAAAGAATTCATCAGGAGAACTCAGCGTATGAATGATTCAACTGCCCAGAGCCCATCGACTGCCCATGATCCAACAACAGCAGAAAGTGGAACTGCCTTGTCCACGCTAAAGGTTTTTTTTGCCGGCATCAGCAAAATCTTCAACATAGTTGGCAAAGTAGTGAAAGGCTTTGTGGTATTGCTTCTGGTGATCGGTCTGTTCGCCTGGATTGGCTTGATATCCGCATGGAACCAAGGACCAAATGCTTACATTCCTGATTCCGGCGCTCTACGTGTCGAGCTAAATGGTGTGCTTGTGGATGAGCTCACCTATCAAGACCCCTTCGAGGCCATTGTGTCTGACAGCCAACCCTCAGAACACCTGTTGCGCGATGTGATCCAGTCTATCGACGCGGCTGCGCAGGATGATCGCATCAACTCAATGGTGATGGTGCTTCACGATTTTTCCGGTGGCGGTTCGAGCAAAGTATTGGAGCTAGGGGAAGCAATCGAGCGATTTAAAAAGACAGGCAAACGCGTCTATGCAGCTGCCGATTTCTTTACTCAACAACGATATCTTCTGGGCAGTTTCGCCGATGATATCTATATCAATCACTACGGTGGCGTTGAACTGAAGGGTCTTGGTAGCTTCCGCAGCTACTACGGCGATGCCTTTGATAAGTTAAAAGTCAATTTTCATGTGTTTCGCACTGGCGAATTCAAAGACGCAGTTGAACCCTTTGTTGAGGGAGAAATGTCCGAGGCATCTGCTAATCAAACTCAACTCTGGCTCGAGGACATTTGGCAGGTATACAAGAAAACCATTGCCAGCAATAGAGAAGTATCCGTGGAATTGCTGGATCGCTACGCCAATGAATACGACCAACTTATGCTCGAGTTTGAAGGTGACGCCGCAGAAGTTGCTTTACAAACAGGCTTAGTGGATGGGGTCTATTTCCGGGATGAAATACTCGACATTTTGATTGAGGCCATAGGTCCTATTGACGAAGAAGACACTGATTTCTACTCCCACGTAAATTATCGCGGCTATCTTAGCCAGGTTGATATGGATTACGACGATAACACTGCGGAGGTCGCACTAGTCGTCGCTTCCGGTTCAATCATGGATGGCTCTGAGTCTTCCGGGAGCATTGGCGGAGATAGTCTGGCAGCCCAATTGCGCGAGGTCAGAAAAAATGAAGATCTGGCGGCATTGGTACTTCGGGTGAACAGCCCTGGCGGCAGTGCCTTTGCGTCGGACGTAATTCGGCGGGAGCTGGCTCGATACGATGAGGAAGGCATCCCTGTAGTCATTTCGATGGGTTCCGTAGCAGCATCTGGCGGCTACTGGATCTCTACTCCAGCAGATGAAATCTGGGCTACGGAGACCACCATTACCGGCAGTATCGGTGTATTCGGCATTATTCCCACTGTCGAAGAAACGCTTGAGACGGTCGGCATACGTCGTGATGGTGTGGGAACCGGTCCTTTAGCCAGCGCCTTCATTCTTGATATGCCCCTTACAGATCAAGTGGCCCAAATTGTGCAATCCGGCGTCGACCATATTTATGATGAGTTTTTACTGCTGGTTTCAGATAGCCGCTCGATTTCGGTCGAAGAATTAGATGATATCGCTCAAGGCCGCGTTTGGACCGGCAGCCAAGCTCTAGAACTAGGCCTGGTAGATCAAATCGGTTCACTTCTGGATGCGGCAGATTCCGCTGCAGCACTCGCCGGAGTTTCCGACAACTATCGATTGGTGGAGAGCACTCCGCCTCAAAGCTGGAGAGAACAATTACTGCAGATTATTTCCGACTCGGTTAGCAGTTGGCTGCCGATTCAGGGTCGATCCCCTAGTGGGTCGGGTCTGGCTAATACGCTCGGGACCTATTGGTTTGAACTGCAAAACAATGCCAGCGAACTGAATATTCTGTTGAATGATCCTGGCCATCAATACCTATTTTGCAGCAGTTGCCAAAATAGTGGCTTCGCTCCTCAACCCTGATCCGGATTTTGCACCTTATGATCAAGCTTTATGGCATCAGCAATTGTGACAGCGTCAAAAAGGCCAAGACCTGGCTCAACCAGGCAGATATTCCTTTTGAGTTTGTGGACTTTCGCAAGGACGGCCTAAGTTCCGAACAAGTGTCCCAATGGGCCAAAGCCGTTGGCACGGAACTACTTCTAAATAAACGAGGCACTACCTGGCGCAATCTGGAAGAAGATCAAAAATCGAAGACAGCTGAAGCCGAACTGGTGCAGCTGATGACAGCAAACCCCACTCTGATAAAACGACCGGTGCTGGAAAGTAAAAAAGGCATTGAAGTGGGCTTTAAAGCTGAGCAGTATCAATCCCTATTTAAATAGCTATCCTCCTAATAACGACAACCTAAGAGAAGAATAAATGACAACCTGTTACAGCCTGGCCATCGGCAGCGGAACCCTGAACAACAAGAACGATCTGCTAGAGGTCTGGTATCCAAAACCCCTACTAAAGCCAGAACAGAACATAGTTGATGCCGTTGCCGCTAGCGTCGGTCTCACTACCACTCAGTTGGACGATTCTCAGGCAACCCAACTGAGTACCGCTCTTGAACAGGCTGGCGAAAAGGAACTGAGTGACATATGTCGTGCTTTGGTTGGCGGGTCACGCGCCATCGTTATCTGCGTGCTGGAGCAGGATAGTGCGCCGACGGATGTGCCATCTGCTTACCTGAAACTACACCTTCTCTCCCATCGACTAGTAAAGCCTCACCAGACGGTGCTCGACGGCGTATTTGGCGTTCTACCCAATAACGCTTGGACTTCAGAAGGAGCCATTGATCCTGCAGATCTGGTGGAACGACAACTAGCCGCACGGCTCAAGGGAGAGAGTATTCAGGTTAACTGCATGGACAAGTTCCCGAAGATGACCGACTACGTGGTTCCATCTGGTGTGCGTATTGCCGACGCTTCTCGAGTTCGCCTGGGAGCCTATCTGGGTGAAGGCACCACGATTATGCACGAGGGTTTTGTGAACTTTAACGCTGGCACCGAGGGCCCCAATATGATTGAAGGTCGTATTTCAGCCGGTGTTTTTATTGGCAAAGGCTCGGATCTGGGCGGAGGTTGTTCCACCATGGGCACTCTTTCCGGCGGGGGAAATGTGGTTATTGCCGTTGGTGAAAACTGTCTTATCGGAGCCAATGCAGGTATCGGTATTGGACTTGGAGACCGCTGCACGGTTGAAGCTGGCCTCTATATCACTGCCGGAACCAAAGTAAATTTGCTGGATGAATCCGGTAGCACTATTGGCACACCCAAAGCCGCTGACCTATCAGGTAAATCGGATCTTCTTTTCCGACGCAATTCACTAAGCGGGGCCATTGAGTGCCTGACGAATAAGTCAGCCATTGAACTGAACGAAGAGCTGCACAAACACAACTAGATCAATCTTTATAACTAGGCGGGAAAATAATGAAACTATTAGTTCGCAATATAGCCCGCAGCATTACAGAAGCTGATCTGCGTACACTTTTTGAAATGCACGGAGTGGTTCAATCCTGCAATATCGTACTTGACGATCAAACCGGCGAATCCAAAGGCTTTGGTTTTGTTCAGATGCCAAAATCAGGTGAAGCCAAGGCGGCCATGAAGGAGCTTAATGGAACTGAACTCGACGACAGTAAACTTCGAGTTAAAAAGGCTGAGCTCCCCAAGCAAAAAAGATGAGTCGAGAAGCCGGCAATTCTTCCAGCGATTCTTCCAGTGACCCAATGCATGGGGTGACTCTCAAAATGATCGTCACCCGACTTGAGCAAAGGTATGGTTGGCAGGAGCTGGGGCGACGTATCAAGATCAATTGCTTTATTAGTGACCCCAGCATTGCCTCCAGCTTGAAATTTTTGCGCAGAACACCCTGGGCAAGAGAGAAAGTGGAAGCACTTTATTTGGAAACAAACTGGTTAGAATCTGATGAGGCCGCTGGCGTGGCGAATAACGATCATATTTGGAACAAGTCACCCTAATCAGGGATTTCAGCCGTGGCGATAAAGGCAACCATATTTAAGTGTGAACTTGTTATTAGTGACCTGATGCGTCACTACTACCAAACCCACAATCTCGTGATAGCTCGTCATCCATCTGAAACAGATGAACGCATGATGCTGAGGATCTTGCTGTTCGCCTTGCATGCGGATGAACTCTTACAAATGACCAAGGGCATCTCCACTGATGACGAGCCCGACCTCTGGCAAAAGTCTTTAAGCGGTGAAATTGAGCATTGGATAGAGCTTGGACAACCCGATGAACGGCGTTTGCGCCAAGCCAGCGGAAGGGCAAAGAAAGTGACATTGCTCACCTACGGCGGCAATGCCCCACAAGTTTGGTGGCAACAGAATCAGAGCAAGCTAGCTGCCATAAATAACCTGAGCGTTTTTACAATATCAGACGAACAAAGCAAAGCCTTGGCTCAAATAGCCGAGAGAAACATGCATATTCAGGTCATGCTCGATCAAAATCAGATATCACTTTCTTCTGAGAAACAAGCGATCGAACTTAGTCTGGGACAACTCAGATGACGGCCGAGTTAATCTCTTTCAAAATGGAGAAAAAGAAAAGGGCCAAAAACCTCGGTCTTTGCCAACACGGCTTCCACAAGTGGGAGGTAGATCAGAAAAAGCAGTTTGACCCGAAAGAAGGAAAATTAGTCACTGTCTATAAGTGTTCTAAATGTCCTGCGAAAAAGGTAAAAGCAATTTAGTTAGAACAATTCACTCCGCCGGCTTATCGCGATTCTTTACTCCCCTAAACCAGCGCGTTGCGACAAAACCCATCACCCCCGCAAAGGCCGCTGCATTACCGCCAAAGAACTGAGCTATAGGCCACATAGAGGCATCCATAGCGTCATAGGATTGTATGTAGACGCTATAAAGAAGCACTGCAAGAAATCCAAGCCAGGGAATTAACCCAGCTAGAAATATCGCCCATTTTTTCTGGAATAAAAATGCACAGCACACTCCTACTAGAGCAGATGGAAGGAGTATCATCATCCAAAGATTCATTTAATTGTTTCCTAAAAAGATTCGCTAACATCAGTATCCCGATACCAACAGAATGCTATATCAAATTCGCTCTGTAATCTCCTGACTCATCTCCCCCGCCCATCTATTAGCTCATCTCATAACTAATTTCATCGTTTAGATATGCCTATAATGGCCCTCTTCCTGCGTAGCGATTCCTGTCTGGTTTTGGCTTGTTGCGTGTTACTACTTTATAGAACACAAACTAGCGAACAGCATCATGTCGACCTTACGATACCGCTATCAAACCCTCGAGTTCGAGGAATTCGACCTTCATATAAAAAGCCTAAGAGATGCGAATCAATTTTCCGATGACTTGGGTGAAGCAGAAAACCTAGGTATTTCGTC
>JABJGI010000105.1 GCA_018662305.1 Porticoccaceae bacterium
CTCCACCTCCAGAAAAGGAGAGCCTTCAACAGCGCTTACATAGGACACTTTGCCGACAGGGTAGCCTTTTGGAAATCTGTCACCTAGGCCCGAGGTAACGATTTCATCCCCTACCGTCACATCCATGGTTATAGGAATATCCCTCAAACGGATCCGTTGAAAATCACCCGTTCCTTCAGCGATAGCACGCACGCCATTGCGCAAATTTTGTACCGGTACAGCGTGCCCTCGATCAGATATAAGCAACACTTCGCTATATTCGTCGCCCACTGAAACGACCTGCCCGACAAGCCCCTGAGAATCCAGAACAGGTTGTCCAATAAAAAGCTCCTGATCCTGCCCTTTGTCCAGAATTAGCCTGTGAGTTTCAGAATCGGGGGGTGTACCAACCAGCTCGGCAATAAGAACTCTCGCTTCCAGCAGCTCCGCAACATTGAGCAACTGGCGTAATCTAGTATTTTCAGCGACGACGCTCGTCATCGTCGAGACTCTCGCCTGGAGGATTAAATTCTGATCTCTTAGGGTTTGGTTCTCAGCGAGAATTTCTTCGCGACTGGCAAAATTTTCCTGACTCCAGTCTCGCAGACGTTCAGGAATATTGGTGACATGATAAAGAGGTGCCACCAAATCCAGAGCTTTGGCTCGCACTGGGTCTAACCAATCGGTGAAATAATTGACGCCAAGCAACACAACCGCCAGAAGAGAGAGAACGACCGCACCGCGGAGAGGAGCTGGTCCTTCACGGAAAATATGTCGGTCGGCTGGCACTGTGGAAAGTCCTCTGGATTAGCTTCCGTTGCAGTAACTAGTAGGAAAGTAAATCCATATGGCGTTTGTCGAGCATTTCCATTGCCTTCCCGCCGCCTCGAGCCACACAGGTAAGTGGGTCGTCAGCAACTATGACTGGCAAACCGGTCTCGTGAGTCAAGAGCCGATCGAGATCACGCAACAAAGCACCACCCCCAGTTAGAACAATGCCTCGCTCGGCGATATCTGAGGCCAATTCTGGAGGAGACTGTTCCAGCGCACGTTTTACCGCCTGAACGATAGTGGCCAGGGGCTCCTGCAGAGACTCGAGAATTTCATCATTGGTCAGAGTAAAACTTTTGGGAACCCCTTCTGCCAGATTGCGTCCTCGAACATCGATTTCTCGCACTTCACTGCTGGCAAAGGCGGTTCCGATTTCATGCTTAATTCTTTCTGCGGTCGCATCACCAATAACGCTGCCATATTTGCGCCGCACGAAATTAACAATAGCTTCGTCAAACCGGTCGCCGCCGATACGAACGGAATCGGAATACACTGTTCCACTAAGGGAAAGTATGGCGATCTCAGAGGTACCACCTCCGATATCCACCACCATTGAGCCGCTAGCTTCTTCCACCGGAAGCCCCGCACCAATCGCAGCCGCCATGGGTTCATCAATCAGATGCACATCCCGCGCACCTGCACTTAAAACCGATTCGCGAATAGCTCGCTTCTCTACTTCTGTAGCCTGACAGGGAACACAAACAAGAACTCTGGGACTGGGAGTAAACCATTTAGCTGAGTGCACTTTTTTGATGAAGTACTGCAGCATTTTTTCAGTCACCTGAAAGTCTGCGATAACTCCATCTTTTAAAGGTCTGATGGCAACGATATTGCCAGGCGTTCGCCCCAACATTCTCTTCGCATCAATACCCACAGCCTCCACAATTTTCTGGCCGTGAATATGTCGGATAGCCACTACTGAGGGTTCGTTTAAAACAATCCCCCTATCGCGCACGTAGATTAGAGTATTAGCTGTGCCGAGGTCGATTGAGAGGTCATTTGCGACAATGCCTCTGAGTGCTTTCATCATAAAGTCTGTTCCGAATGCGCGAGATTGCTAGTTTAGGCCAGAATAAACGAGCGAATGTAACAATGGCAGGGATTTTGAGCAAGCGCCAAATATGATAAGTTACCGCGCTTTCTCACTTTTTACATCAATCTCAGCCTTAATCTAACTACTAAACCTAAATTAAAGTCGGACTATCTCATGGCACTAACTCCGGATGACGTTGCAAAACTCGCCGAATTGGCTCGTTTGTCCATTGATTCCAATCATGTGGAATCAACTACGCAAAGCGTTTCTAGCATCCTGCACTTGGTCGATCAGCTCAAACAGGTTGATACCAAAGACGTATCAGCACTGGCGCATCCCTTGGACATAACTCAAAGATTGAGAGCAGATGAAGTATCAGAGCTGAATCAGCGCGACGAGTTTCAGAAAATTGCACCAGAAGTAGAGAATGGCCTCTATCTCGTTCCTAGAGTGGTTGAGTAATCCCTATGTTCAATAAAAGTATTCGCGAGATTCTAGACGACCTCGCCAAAGGCGAATATTCGAGCAGGGAAATCACCAAATCTCTACTGGAACGAATTAAAGCTCTGGATCCCGACTTAAATAGCTTCATCACTTTGACAGAAGAGAATGCTCTGGCTAGCGCTGAGGCAGCTGACAAGGCTCGAAGCGGTGGAGAAATAGGAAGTCTTTGCGGCGTTCCCATTGCCCATAAAGATATCTTCTGCACGCAGGGAGTGCGCACAAGCTGCGGATCGAAGATGTTGGACAACTTTATTTCTCCATACGATGCCCATTTAGTTCAGAGCATGGCCAAAGCTGGTGTAGTAAGCCTTGGCAAAACGAATATGGATGAATTTGCCATGGGCTCTTCGAACGAGACTAGCTTCTATGGCCCGGTTAAAAACCCCTGGGACACAGAACGTGTTCCAGGTGGCTCCTCCGGAGGTTCTGCAGCAGCGGTTGCTGCTCGTCTTGTGCCAGGTGCAACTGCTACAGATACCGGCGGTTCGATTCGCCAACCTGCCTCACTGTGCGGAGTTACAGGGCTGAAGCCGACCTATGGCCGAGTCTCCCGCTACGGAATGATTGCCTTCGCCTCCAGCCTTGACCAAGCCGGCCCCATTGCCCGAACGGCGGAAGATTGCGCACTCTTGTTAGAAGCAATGGCTGGTTTTGATAGCAATGATTCTACATGCATTGACCGTGATGTCCCTCAGTACAGCGCCTCACTAGACAATGATATTTCCGGTCTCCGAATCGGACTGCCCAAGCAATATTTCAACGGCGATACGAATTCAGAGGTCGGCAAACTGGTAGATCAGGCGCTCACTGCATTAGAGCAAGCAGGTGCAAAACTGATCGAAGTAGATCTGCCACATGTCGAGCTTGCCATTCCAACTTACTATGTCGTCGCGCCGGCGGAATGCTCCACCAATCTATCGCGATTTGATGGTGTTCGTTATGGCCACCGCTGTGAAAACCCCGCGGATCTCGAAGATTTATATTCACGATCTCGAGGCGAGGGTTTTGGAGACGAAGTAAAAAGACGCATTCTTGTAGGAACATACGTTCTCTCAGCTGGTTTCTATGATGCTTACTATCGTCAGGCGCAAAAGATTCGCAGACTTATTCAGCAAGATTTTGTCAGTGCCTTTGATCAGGTGGATTTAATTGCCAGCCCATCCGCTCTTTCCACAGCCTTTAAAATGGGTGAAAAATCCGGCGATCCCGTTGAGATGTATCAAGAGGACCTCTATACCATTCCCGCCAATCTGGCAGGCCTGCCAGCCATGTCCGTGCCCTGCGGCCTAATGAATAATTTGCCCGTTGGAATGCAATTCGTCGGACGGCATTTTGAAGAAGGTCTTATGCTCAACACGGCTCACCAGTATCAGAAACGAACCAATTGGCACGAGCTCAGTCCGGAGAAATTTGGAGGGCAAGGCTAATGGAATGGGAAACAGTAATCGGGCTGGAAATTCATGTTCAGCTAAAAACACAATCCAAGATATTTTCTGGCGCAGCGGTAGACTTCGGGCAGGAACCCAATACCAACGCCTGCGCGGTCGACCTTGCCCTGCCCGGCACCTTGCCGGTCCTAAACAAAGCTGTGATCGAGATGGCGGTTCAATTCGGATTAGCCCTAAACGCGGAAATTGGATATCGCTCTGTATTTGAGCGTAAAAATTATTTTTATCCAGACCTGCCCAAGGGTTATCAAACAACTCAGTTGGATGAACCCATTGTGGGACAGGCAAAGGTAAAAATTGAATTGGAGGACGGAAGCGAGAAAACCATCCGCCTACACCATGCTCATCTAGAGGAAGATGCAGGCAAATCACTGCATGAAGACTTTGCCGGCAAATCCGGTATTGATCTCAATCGAGCTGGCACTGCATTGATAGAAATTGTTAGCGAGCCAGACATGAGATCGGCCGAAGAAGCTGTCGCGTTTCTGAAGAAAATACACTCCATAGTCACCTACCTGGGCATTTCTGATGGCGAAATGTCACAAGGGTCTATGAGATGTGACGCAAATGTTTCGGTGCGCCCACTGGGTCAGGAGGAGTACGGAACACGTGCAGAGATCAAAAACATCAATTCCTTTCGGTTTGTTGAGCGAGCAATCGGTGTTGAGGTTGAGCGCCAGATAGACCTGATTACGGATGGCGGCACGGTTGTTCAGGAAACCCGGCTTTACGACTCTGACAAAAATGAAACTCGGCCAATGCGTAGTAAGGAAGTGGCCAACGACTATCGTTATTTCCCCTGCCCTGATCTGTTGCCTGTAGAGCTCGAAGAGAGCTATGTTCAGTCTTTAAAGGAAAGCCTACCTGAGCTCCCAGACGCAAAGAAAAAACGCTTCTGCAGTGACTATGGGCTTTCCAGCTACGACGCCGGCCTGCTTACCCAAGAGCGTCCAGTGGCAGACTATTTTGAGGAGGTGGCGACAGAATGTAAGGATGCCAAACTGGCGGCTAACTGGATAAACGGAGAGCTGTCCGCACAGCTAAACAAAGAGGATCTAGAGATATCCAACTCTCCCCTAGTAGCTAAAACTCTGGGGCAACTCATCACGAGGGTTGTGGATGGCACAATTTCTGGCAAGCAGGCCAAGCAACTGTTTGAAACGCTCTGGACTGAGGGCGGTGAAGTAAATCAAACAATTGAGGCCGAGGGCCTAAAACAGGTCTCTGATAGCGGAGCGATCGAGGAACTGGTAAATCAGGTGATTGCGGAAAACCCGCAACAGGTGGAAAACTTCAGATCAGCCCCTGAAGAAAAACAAAAAAAGATGTTCGGCTTTTTTGTCGGACAGGTAATGAAACTCTCTCAAGGACAGGCAAATCCGGCAGAGGTGAACAAAATACTAAAGGTAAAACTCTAGATGGCCTTAAAAAAAGATAAGCAAAAAGTACTGGGTGAATTTTTCGACGATGACCGCATTCGCGGCTTTCTTGAAGGTCAGGCGCCAGAGGGTATCAACCTGGATTTCCACATTCTCGAACGTGCTTACCGGGGAATGCAGGCGGAAAATTTCGCAACTTTCATCCAATTCTTTGTTGAGGCTGGCCGCGATCTGGACGCCAAAAATCCAGGCGGAAAATCACTTCTAAACCTCATAGACAAACACAGCTCTTTTGGCGAATATGCTGACATTCTGAGAAAAGCTGGAGCCCAATAATCAGCCTAGCTTAAGCGCTTTGATTTCTCGTTTTAAGTGTTCCCTGTCGATAGATCTCATCTGATAGAGCATCTGCTCGATTTGGGAGGTCAGATTCGCAAGATTGGCTCTCTGATTCGGAAATTTCTGCCCAGCTTCATCCAAGATGTCCTGCAAGGTCATAGCAGGCATGATACTGATACCTAAACCTCGCAATTGACGAAGGTAGGCACGGAGAATTTTTTGCTGTTCGGAGAGCTTTCTATGGGTGTTATAACGATTCCAAATTAGATATATCGCTAACAAAGCTGCCAAAATTACGACAAGAACCAGCACCAATCGAATTGGAGTAACATCTCCAAGCAGCCTCTTAAATAAGTCAAATTGAATACTGGTGTCGTAACCCAACACCAAGGTCAACCAACGATAGTTTAAGCTGTCTACCTGAAGTCGAACCCATTCAAATAAAGCCATCCCTCTAAATCGGTCTAGGGAAAAAAGGCTCGGATCAAAAACATCATCGTTTAGAAAGTACTGTTCAAATCCATACTCAATTCGATCGGGAGCAACTGCCGCGGTAGGGTCAACGCGAGTCCAACCCACACCCTGCTCCCAATACTCCACCCAGGCGTGCGCGTTATATTGATGCACAATGAGGTAGCCCTCAGTTGGGTGTATCTCTCCCCCTTGGTAGCCCGCAACCACTCTTGCGGGAATTCCCGCCATTCTTAATATTGCAGCTGTCGCGCTGGCGAAGTGTTCACAAAAGCCTCGCAAACCATCGAAGATAAATTCGTCTACAGCATTGCCCGGATATACCGGAGGTTCCATGGTGTAAACAAACTCCTGATTAAAAAGACTCAAGAGGTTGGGTAGCACCGAGTCTGAACCACTCTGCTCTACCCACTCGGCTATCAGTGCTTCTGTTCGAGGGTTGGATCCTTCGGAAAAATCAAGATTGTCTCGGAGCTGAGGTCCATCTAATCGGTTTGGCTGATGCCGATATTGTGGATGGCTAACCACATCGTATTTAGTGGGCTGAGAGATAGGAATTCGATTTGTAAGGACAAGATTTCTAGCAGCACCGATACTTTCCTTTGTGCTCGCCGCCGCAGGCAGCGCAAAGAGCCAAGTTTCCTGGGTTGGCTCTAAAAAGACTGTGTATCTATGAGGTTCCCCATAGCGTTCTGTTTCTGAGCGCCAATCGAAACTTGTGGCACGATTCGGCCAGATAATGGACGCATTGTCCCTAATCCAACGCCTCCCTTCCGGCTCCCAAGCGCGACCGTCGAAATCATCTAACACCAGTCCCCTCCAGTATAGCTCTCGCGCCGGGGGAACCTCTGCCTCAAAGTCCACGCGAAAAGCCACCTCACTGGAATTACTCAAGCTACTTATGGAGCCTGGATCCATAAAATCAGATACCCCCGTTGTAGCGCTTTCTATTTGTACCGGTATCACACTAAAAGCAGGCAGTCGGGGCGCTAGTACGAAGATAACTAGAGTCAAAGGAATGGACACCGCAACCAACCTAAGTATCTGTCGTATTGGCTCCATAGAAAAATTGAAAAGAGAAAACTGCTGATCCGTGTCCCGCTGCAGCATACTTTGCGCGGTAAGAACCACTACGATGCTGAATACTGCGAGAAGAAAACTACCAAAATTTTGCGCAAATATCGGCTGAATAGCGCTGATAAAGAGACAGAGGTAAATGAGTAGCTGGCTTTCCCGGCGGCGACTCATCTCCAGAAACTTCAATCCGGCCGCAGCCGTAAGGATTGAACTCATCGGCTCAATGCCCACCGGGGGACTAAATTGTGCCAGTATTCCCAGACCGAGAATCACCGACAGCAGAAACATCACCCAACGGTTTGGCTCAGCGTGCCCACGGGACAAAAGGTAGGCGCGCCACCCTATAGCTCCGAGCGAGCTAGCAGCCACCCAGAATGGCAAGAAATAGCAAATTGGTGCACAAGAGATAACTAGTGCCGACATAAGCCAGATCTGCTGAACCCTTGATAACTGCAATTCGTTCATCAGAACTGTGGGGGCTCAGGATAAATTGCCAACGCCGTAAGCAGCTGGCGCAAATGCCTCTCTCCCTGAGAAGGCACTAGTCTGGTTCCGGGAAGTCTTAACCCATATGACTGTCCGCATCTTTCCATTTCCATGGCTTTGGCACACATCGCACTCAAGCGATCTTCTACCGGAATTCCCTTATAAGATTCCCAATCTATCCAAGTTGGATTACTAGCCTGCGCTTCAAAAGTTTTTTCCAACATGCCGCGGCCGGCTGAGAATTGCTTCCAGGCGATGCGCTGTGCGGGCACACCGGGACGCCACTCTTCTAAGCCAGCAAAGTCATCCATTCCGCGTCCGGCCGGTGCAAAGCCATGCCCCTCTGTACCGTCTGAGGAAGTGGTATCCCGTGGGACCTGTTTTGGGTACACCAAACATTTGGATTTGAGCAGCGGCCAACTCCATGCGTGCAAAACACCCAGGGGGTACCTGGTATATACACGTACTCGACCCAATGCTAACCAACCGCGTTGCTCCGTATCGATGCGAAGCTGGGCGGTTGCTTTCCCAGAGGGCGGTATATCCACGACGTGTTCTTGACCTTGATATCGCACAAATACTCTGCGGCGCCAGCGTCCAGATTTGCTTTCAAACAGCAAAGGTACTCGGAGCTGGTCGCCAGAAAATACAGGATCAGAGTCCCCTACCCTCAGAGTTAATCCGTCCAAATTGGCGTGGGTTGAAAATATGGTGCTGACAAATACAGCCACCAAAAAGAATGCCAAGAGTAAAACAAGATTATTTTCGTAGATCGTTCCCAGCATCCATATCAGAAAGACAATGATCAAAAACCGAAAGCCTTCTCGAGCGGGAAAGATATAAAGATTTCGCTGATTAAAGCGTTCAAACTCTACAAGGGGCTGGCGCTTTCCTTGCCAGCCGCTTACATGGTTCTTTAGTCGAACTATTGGCTCGGAAAAACTGGACATTGATATGCTTGGCTAACTAGCCAGAACATCGACCTGCTGAATCCATTCTTTCACCATCTCGAGACTGGCTTGAGAACCAGAAGATCTGTTGGTTAAGCGATGACCAAAGACAGGTGCGACCACTGCTTGGACATCATCAGGCGTCACATAATTTCGGCCAGAGATAAGCGCCCAGGCCCTAGAACACTGAACCAGAGCCATTCCTCCACGAGGGGAAATCCCGTGAACAAAATCACCACCAACACGCGTCCCTTCAATCAAACGCTGCACATAATCGAGCACAACTTCTGATGTTTTTACCTGGCTAACCAGCTCTTGCAAACGAACCAGTTCTGCAGAATCCAGAACAATATTCAGCTGATCCATCAAAGCACGAGGATCCGAACCCGACAGAATCTGACGCTCATCGGCACTGTCTGGGTAACCCATGGATATGCGCATCAAGAACCTGTCGAGCTGTGATTCGGGCAACGGGAATGTACCCGCAAGGCTAAATGGATTTTGCGTGGCGATAACAAAAAATGGTGCCGGCAAGCTGTGTGAAATTCCATCGGCGGAAACCTGACGCTCCTCCATGGCTTCCAGCAAAGCACTTTGAGTTTTGGGACTGGAACGGTTAATTTCATCTGCTAAAAGGAGTTGGCAAAAAACGGGGCCCTGCTGAAACTCGAACTTTCCGCTTTCTTTATCCAACATGGAAAAGCCGGTCAAATCTGCTGGCAGCATATCGCTCGTAAATTGGACCCTACGGTAGTCCAGACCGGTTACCTTACCGATTGCACTGGCTAAGGTAGTTTTCCCTAACCCTGGCAAATCTTCTATCAACAGATGTCCTCGAGCGAGCAAGCAACAAAGTGACAGCTTTATGGTTTCATTTTTGCCATAAAGAACTCGGCTGATTTCGGCAACAGCCGACCCCAGACTTTCCTCAAAACTATCTAGAGAATCAACGGTTGAAAGCATCAAGCAGCCCCCGTACCTGGTCTTCTACTTCTCTAATCTGCTGAACCTCTTCGATTTGCTCAAGCTGCTGCCTTGCCTGCTCTTCGAGATTCTCCAGCTCCGCCTGCACACGACTCTCGATCTGCTGAAGGGTCTGAGCGTAAATCTCAGAGCTGCCCACCTGACTTCTAATTTCCCGATTCAAGTATGTAAAGATCTGCTCCCCAGCTTCCTTTAGGGTGGCTCCGCCCGAATCCTCGCCGATGCCCTCCAGTCGCAAGTCAGGCAAGTTTATGGTTAATCTTTGGTCACCCATTAGTGCGTGATTTGCACTAATTTGCCCATCTGAGAAAACAAACTCTTCGATAATTATTTTTTTTGCGTTCGACTCCGATTCTGCGTCTGCGCCCCCTTCACCCAGTCGGCTAGTAATGTTTGCTAGCAGCGCGCGAAGATTGTCCGTGGACCCATCGTGCAGATAGAGCACTTCTGGCTGAATAATTGCCACTCGGTTGACAAGGATAACGTCGGAGTTAAGGCTTGAAAGCTCAACATCGACCTCGATTTCACCAAGGGAAAAGGCATTCTCCGATCCAAACTGTTCTGGATTACCAATGGCCAATCCTTGCAAGGAACCGGCGCCATTCCAGGGTTTAAGGGAGGACCGCTCCAAACTTACGGGAGTGCCCGTAATTTCTGGCCCGAAACGTGCCACGGATTCCTCGACAATAGAGTCCAAATAGAAGAATCCGGCGGCTAATATCAGGACGAGAATTAGGATCAATGATCCAAATATTTTTGCTATTAACTTCACGGGAAATTACTCGTTTTATTTTCTATGTTAAGGGTAATTCTATTCAGAAGACCCGACTTCATTTGTGGAGACTTGTTCAGGAGTGGCAATCACCGGAGGTGAAATCTTGTCGTAATCCGAAAGGCTCGCCAGATTTCCCAGTACAGCGCCCATCCATCGCGTATCTGGAAAGGCCTCCAGCGCAATTTTTACCATCATTGTTAAAGGCACAGATAAAAGCATACCTATCGGCCCCAGTACCCACCCCCAGAACACCAAAGACATGAGCACAACTAGAGGCGACAAACCCAAACCACGCCCCATAATGCGGGGCTCCATAAAATTTCCGATCACAGTATTGATTGCCAAATAGCCCATAGCGACAATTACAGCCGATCCTGTATTCAGCTGAACCAGGGCCAGCAAAACAGCAGGGACGGCTGCCAATAAAGAACCCAGAGTAGGAATGAAGTTCAGCAAGAAGGCCAAAGTCCCCCAGAGAACCGGATACTCCACGCCTACCGTAAAACAAAGGAAAAATGCACAGAAGCCCGTTAGTAAGCTAATAGCTGCCTTGATCGCCATGTAGTGATTAATGCTTTGCGTAATTCGAAAGACATCTAAAATATTTCTGTCTTTGTCACCCATGGTGAGTTTGAGCTTCTGTTCCAAACTGGCTTCCTCAGCCAGAATAAATACCATGGTGATGATGATCAAAAAGGCGTTAGTCGCTAGCCCGCCAACTTGGCCGAGCAGAGATCTGGCGTAAGGGAATATCGCTTGCACCTGAAACCACTCTTGCCACTGGGATTCATCAATCACAATCCCTCTTTCACTTAGCCAACTAAAAAATCCACCTGCTACTTCTTCAAGACGTGCGGAATATATGGGTATATCTGCAGCAAAGGCTGCCAGTGAACTGGTAAAAATTGTGCCCAAAATGCCGCCCAGGAGAACCAGCACCAGCATAATAATGAGAATGGCCAAGGCAGTGGGCACCTTGCGGTTTTGCAGAAAGACGAGCGGTGGCGAACAAAGTACCGAAAGAAAAATAGCTAACAGGAAAGGAACCAAAAGAGGACTAGCAACACGCATTCCTGCGACGATGACTATAAAAGCCGCAGTGAGCAGCATAAATCGTCCTACTGGCGAAAAGAAAGATCTCATCTATTGTTTCCCATTTTTCGATGCCGCTATCCTAGCGTAGTGCGACCGAAGCGACTAGCTGAGTTGCGCATAGCCACTCGCGAATCAGGCTCTGCCAAGTTGGTCGCTCTCTATCAGGGGTAGCCTAAAAATCCCTCGAACCGATACAGATAAATTTTCTGCGACAGGTTGTGATACACAGGTACCTCGACAAACCCTAGCGCCTCGGATGATTCGAAAACAGAAATCACCTGCGGCGATGCGGGAAGTTCACCCACCCATAAATACTCTTGCTCAGTATTAAACTGAGAATCTCTCAAGTTGACGCGCAAATCATAGTAATCTCGGATGTTGGCAGGGTCTTCGCTCCAACGTGCCAATCGAAACTCTCCCGGCATGGCATAAAATCCGATTACTGCGAGCAACTTTCTCGAATCGCTTACCAGAACGAGCTTTTCATCTTCGAGAATCGGAGCGACTTCCTCGGCAACCTGATCCCAACCCAGAACCCTAAAATAAGGGTCAATGGATTTGTCGCGCTCCAATCCAACCGCATCAGCGAGAATTGGCCAGTGGGAAAAAATACTCAGCAGTACCAAGTTCAGCCCGCCAGCCCAAATCCAAAGCCTATCTCGTCGAGCGGCCAAGCTCATACCGACCAGCACGCTGGCAGATATAAAGATGGGTCCAGCCCAGTTAACAAAGGCATGTGACAACAGGGCCTGCAAACAAATCACCAGAAAAAGAGGAACCAGCGCAAACCAGAGAATCTTTGGAGAGCTAACCCTGCCAGCTTTTTCATTCCAAGCACGCCGAACGAGCAGCCATGCCCAGATTGGCCCAAATACCAGGAATTGGGCTCCGACAAACTCTAGCAACTTGTCAGGGTTAAACCAATTGGAATCTACCCCCGAGATCTCGCTGGTATGCCTATAGGCGACAAACTCGTTGAGCACATTCCAGATAATGTTCGTAGAGAATATGACTCCAGCAAAAACAGCCGCGATCCAGGGACCAGGAGTACGCAGCTGGGATCGCCCGCCCTCGGTACTCAGCAGGAATAGGAACAGGCTGAGAGGAAGTGCACCCATGGTGTATTTACTAAGCATGCCCAGTCCACAAAATAGACCGGTAAGCCACCAAAATTTAGCACCGCCCTGCGCTCCCTCTGACTGCTGTGTCTGTATAAAAGCCCAGAGAGTAGCGGCCCAGAAAAACAGCAGGGGTGCGTCTGTCGTTATAAAGAGGCTGTTGTAGCCCACCAAAATGGTAGTTAAGAAGACCCAGCCTGAAAAGCAGGCCGCTCGCGAGCCCGCTAAGTGGTCTGCTATCCGATACACAAATATCGCTGCGCCTGCATAGAGGATCGGTGCTCCCAACTTAACGGCAACAGAGGTAGCTCCAAAAATTGAGGTGAATATGGCTATCACCCAAGCGACAACAGGGGGCTTAGAGTAATAACCCCAATCTAGATTTAGTGACCAGTGATAGTAATAAGCTTCATCGTAAAAGAGCACCAGATGAGGCTGAAACAAACACAAAACCCGATAGAGCGTGAGCAATCCTAGGCATAGGAAGAAACCTTTTGAGGCGCTCAACCGATCAGAATTGGGAGATGTTGCAGACAATCTATTCGATACCCATAAAGTCAGCTAACCAGATGGCGAAGAATCCCATGGCGCTCACAACAACAAAAAGAATTAGAAGCAGTATCCAGGGATGGTAGGGTTTCTTTTCTGTCTTGTTATAGCCTGAGCTCAGGTATTCATTGACCAATGCTTGATCTTCGTCGGTGAGTTGAGGTTTTTTCTTCATAGAATATTTATCGAATTTTGTTTCAGATAAGATTGTGAAGCCAATTGCGATTTCATGGAAGAAATCATGTCAAAGAGTATAGCAAGCCAACTAGCTGGTCTTCCCAGTCAGTGCTTACGCTGCCAGCGAATGGGCAGCTACAGAGTCGTCAACATTTGCGAGCCTTGCTTGCAACAAATCCCTAGAACAGAAAACTCTTGTCGACGTTGCGGCACCCCGACACAAAGGCCACAAAAAATTTGCGGAAAATGCATCAATAAAGCTGTCTGGATAGATCAAACATTGATCGCCTGCCCTTATTCGACCCCGCTCAATTCCTGGATACCTGCCCTTAAAGACAACCGCCGACTGGAATTTGCGCCGGTATTGCAACAACTGTTGTTGGAGCAAGCCCTTGGGGAGCTGGATACAAAAATTGACTGGATCCTTCCGATGCCCATCCATTGGTCCAGGCGACTTACCCGAGGATTTAATCAATCTGAAATTCTGGCAAAACCTCTGGAACAGGCTCTCGGTTCACAAATCAACAAGCGTCTATTGGCCCGAAATCGACGAGTTCGCTCTCAACGCAATCTGAACCGTCGTCAAAGATTACGAAACCAACGAGGCAGCTTTTACATACCCACCAAAGAAGCTGAAAAGCTAAGGGACAGAAATATTTTGCTGGTTGAAGACATTCTGACAACAGGCGCAACTGCTGAGCAGGCTGCGAAAACGCTAAAGCTTGGCCAAGCAAAAACCGTCACTCTTGTGGCAGTGGCTCGAACACCTCAACCGAACAGTTTTTAGTAAGGAACCCGCACTAAGCGTCAGCCCAGGGAAAGAGAATCACGGAATCAATGTCCTCCAACCCCAGCTTTGCCATTAGAAGCCGATCTAGACCAATGGACACACCCGAGCATTCTGGTAATCCCTTTTCCATTGCGACCAAGAGTTTCTCATCAATTGGCTGGGGTAATTTGCCAGTTTTCTGGCGAAGTTGATTGTCCTGCTCAAATCTAGCTCTCTGCACTACTGGATCGATTAGCTCTTGATAACCATTCGCTAATTCGACGCCGTCCAAATAGAGCTCAAATCGTTTTGCTATTTTTTGTCCGCTTGCGTCATTTCCTGTTTGCGCGAGAGCGACCTGCTCAACAGGAAAATCCCTGAGGATGGTAATCCCCTCCATCTTCGGCTCTATTTCTGACACTAAAAGCAATTGAAGAGCCTCAGTGACTGAGTCGCAGCTGCCGGAAAAACTGGTTCTGCGGCTAATCAGATGCTGTAGATCTGCGAGATTGGCCCTGTGTGGATCGATATTGAGATGTTTCTCAAAGACTGAGCTATAGGTTTCGTAGTGAACCTGCTTTTCAGTTTCCAAACATTGCTGAACCAAGTCGACACAATCTTGGATGATGGCCTCGAGTTCATATCCAACCCGATACCATTCCAGCATTGAAAACTCAGGGTTATGTCTTCTTCCCCGCTCCTCGTCACGAAATGCTTTGGTGATGGCAAAACAGGAACAATGCGTCTCAGCTAATAGGCGCTTAAGGAAAAATTCCGGCGAGGTCTGTAGAAAAGCTTCAGAGACGTCTCCACACACCCTAAAAGATTGAATCTGCGGATCAGTTGTACCGACAGAACCGATGACCGGTACTTCAACCTCAAGTACGTCCGACAGCTCAAAGTATTGCCGAATCAATCGATAGAGATTCGAACGCGCTCGGATCACCTCCAGAGCAATTGATCGGCTCATCAGCTAGATTTTATTAGCTGTCCTTGGCTCGACTCAGATACTCACCGTTCCGAGTATCCACTTTAATCACTTCACCAATTTCCAGAAACAGGGGTACTTTAACCACGGCACCTGTACTCAAGGTCGCTGGTTTAGTACCACCCTGAGCTGTATCACCACGCAATCCAGGGTCGGTATCAACAATATCTAGTTCCACATGATTGGGGGGCAGCACGGAAAGTGGCGCGTCATTCCAAAGAGTGACAACACAAAGATCCTGCTCTTTTAGCCATTGGGCTGCATCGGAAACCGCGTTTTTGTCTGCTGATTTTTGGTCGAAGGTATTAGGATCCATAAAGGACCAAAACTCGCCATCGGTATAGAGATATTGCATCTCAACATCCACAACATCTGCAGCCTCGATAGATTCTCCAGATTTAAAGGTTCGTTCCCAGGTTCGCCCAGTTTTCAGATTCTTAAGCCGAACTCGGTTAAAGGCTTGCCCCTTCCCGGGTTTCACAAATTCGTTTTCAACAATCGCGCAGGGATCCCCATCCAACATTACTTTCAGGCCGGATCGAAATTCATTGGTAGAATAGGTCGCCATTTACTCGGTTCTCGCCAGATCAAAAGCGCGCATGATACCCCAGACTGACCTAAGCTGGCAGGAGGAATCCTGGCAGTCAGCAATAAAAAATACGGTTACCGATGCGCTTGAGCTCTGTCGGCTGCTTGGCCTCGAACCAGACCAGCTAAACCTTTCCCCAGAGGCTTCAACCCAATTTCCATTCAAGGTGCCAAGAAGCTTTATTGCGCGGATGCAACCTGGAGATCCAAGAGACCCGCTCTTGCTTCAGGTTCTTCACCAACAATCTGAATTGATCGACGTACCTGGGTTCATTGCGGATCCACTTGGAGAAGAGCTCGCAAACCCACTCTCTGGGTTGATACACAAATACAAAAATAGAGCCCTACTAACCCTTAGTGGCGCCTGCGCTATCCACTGCAGATATTGCTTTCGCAGACACTTTGACTACGACAATAATAATCCCGGCTCTGAAGGCTGGCTTCCTGTTTTGAGATATCTGCAGGAACATCCCGAAATCGACGAAATTATCCTTAGCGGAGGCGACCCTCTTAGCGCACCAGACCGGCTTCTCCATAAACTCACTCAGCAATTGAGCAATATTCGCTCTCTAAAACGCCTGAGAGTTCATACCAGATTCCCCGTTGTCATACCTCAACGTATTACACCGGAATGTCTCGAATGGCTGAATCTATTCAACAATCCGATTATGGTATTGCATATTAATCATGCCAACGAAATCAGCTCACAGCTGCAAAAAGCTTGTAATGATCTAGCCTCTGCAGGTGTGGTGCTTTTAAATCAGGCTGTTCTCCTTAAAGGCATAAATGACAACCTTGAAGCACAACTGAATTTGCACCGGCACTGCTTTGATCTGGGAATAAAGCCCTACTACCTTCACCTCCTGGACCCCGTATCTGGAGCAGCACACTTTGACACCGCAGAAGAAGACGCACTGGCCCTGTTTGAACAGATGCGTGCCTCGCTTTCTGGCTACATGCTTCCCACTCTAGTCCGCGAAAAACCTGGGGATATTGGAAAATCTCGTCTCTGAAAACACTAAAATGAGGCTTTCATCGCGTTTTTCTCCAAAAACTGCTCAAAAAACCCCTGGCTTTGGCATTTTGCCCTTCATTTTCTGGATATTCGGTCGATCTTCTACTAACTTGGTCTCTATTGATACGAGTGTGAACCCATGAAGAAAATTGGTGTGATAAAGATCGCAAAGCAGAGCCTTGCCCTCCAGGCAATGTTGCTTGCCTGTACTCTGATATCACCTGCTGTCTTCTCCGCTCAGGATGGTGCCATGGGATTGACCTCAACAGGCTCAATCGCCATTAGCCTCAAGATAGACCAAGGTGTGCAGATTACTGACCTCGAAGACTGGGATCTGACCGTTTCTCGCGACAATAGTGGCTCTGACTTTGAATTCGTTAAGGATTTCTGCGTTCGTGGCACTATAGGCTCCAGAATTGTAGTAACCGCCTGGACAAATACCGTTGTCGGAAACCAATTTGCACTGACCAGTGCGGAAAACGAGCCCCTTGCCTTTCAGCTGGAATTCAACCCGGAAATCGCTACCGGACAGTTTGAAGAAATTTCTCCAATTGAAGGCTCAAGCGTCTATACGATTGACAGTTTTAACAACTGTAGCGCTGGCAATAACAGTGAAATCAGGATAGTGTTTGACGACGAAGATATTATGTCTGCCGAAAGCTTGGAGTTCGCCGGTGATCTCTTTATAACGGTTGAGCTCCACTGACTTTAAGCACTATTAATTAAGGATCGGTTTACACTATGTACAGCTCTATCAAACTACTGGTTTGTGCGATTATTTTTTGGGTTACCTCTCCCGCTTTCGCAGGAATTTATCTGGACAAAATCGTTGTGGAATTCGATCCGGATGGGCTACCAAGAGAAGACATCGTTGTTTTTAATGACGACCCCAATGAAAACGCTTTTATTGACATCACCATTCATGAAGTCATTAATCCCGGAACTGAAGACGAAGAGCGTATCCTGGTAGAAAACCCTCAGGACGCCAACCTTCTAGTTACCCCCGCAAAAATGGTTGTCGCACCTGGATCCAAATCCCAGGTACGTCTTGTAAGCCTCAATCAGAATAGTCCGGTCGATCAAATATTTCGGGTAACCTTTACCCCAGTTCTCGCTCCCTTTGCCGACGAAGGTTCTGCAGTTCGAATTGTTGTTGCCTACCAGGCTTTGGTAATTGTTCCTCCCGACAACCCCGGAGAGAACCTCAATTACGAGAAGAACGGTGGCGTACTCACCTTTACCAATAGTGGCAATTCCTACATTAAGTTGGAAAACGGTGAAATCTGTGGGCAACTCTTGTCCAGTTGTGAAGATTTGATGGCTACTCGCCTCTACGCTGGCAACACTTGGTCCGTTGAGCTTCCTATTGATGGACAAGTGACCTACCGCGCGACCAACAACTCCGGTTCGCGAACTCTTGTTATTGACTAGCAGCGTTTAAGCAAACGGCTTCTTAGCCATGCCAAACCTCTTGAACCTTAGGGCTTTATTAATCCTAGGGCTCCTTGGCCTTTGTCCGGTTGCCTGGGCCATCACTCCGGAAGAAATCGAAGCCAGGGGCGATGTAGTGGCCGCCCCTATTCTCGATGCTCAAGAGCAGCTATTCCCGGACAAAGAGATTCCTCAGAGCACTATTACGCAAACCATTATTATTCAGGGCGGCAGTTCTCCAGACGATCCTGAGACCTATGTTGTTCTGCCGGAACCAATCTCCTCTGCCCAAACTAGAGTCGAGGTAGAGCCCGAGCCCGAACCAGAGCCAGTTGAGAGCTCTACACCCGCGCCCAGACGACCCTCGGCTTCTGCCGTACCAGCGGGATTTGAAGCCTTCCTTCAAGAACAAACCACATTGGTCGATGTTTATTTTGGCGGTCGCTACGTTTATTCGGGGCTAGCAACCTTTGACCCTCAATTTATTACTTTTGCAGACCCTGAGGACCTTCTGAATTCAATACCAGGACTAAGTGATATCACCGAGTTGCTTTCCATCGTCTCTGGTCCTATGTTCAACAATGAGGGTGAAAAATGCATCGTTGAATTCCAGTCTAATTGCGGTTTTATCGAGACAAATTCCATAGATTTAATTTTTGATCCTGCGACTTACCAGGCCACTTTCTTTGTCGCTCCCCAATACCTGTCACTGCAACGTCAGCAAGTGTCCAAATTCCTGCCAGAATCCACCGCAGGTTTATCTTTTCTACAAACGCTCAATGTCACCGCTACAGGCAATGACAGAACTGATGAAGTGACCCAAAACTTCAATGGCCGCACCCTTATTGGAGTGGGCGGTAGCAATCTGCAGATCACATCCAACTACTCCAACACCAGCGAATTTGAGATTGATGATTTCGCCTGGCAAAAAGATGCCGCTGGAGTCCGCTACGCTGCAGGACTTATGTCCAATGACAGAGAGAACCTAGATTTCGCCAACCAATTTGACCTTATTGGAGTATCCGTCGGAACCAACTTGAATACTCGTGAGGATCTGCGGCTCACCACAGGAAATCGGATTCAAATCTTTTTGCCAACACGATCTCGAGTATCTATCTATAAAGATGGTCGCTTGTTTACTACCGAAGTGCTGGAGGCTGGAAACCAGGAACTAGATACCAGCAATTTACCCGGTGGCTCCTACGAAGTAGAGCTGCGCATCGACGATGGCTCAGGTGAACGCATAGAGACACGCTTTTACAGTAAAAATTCGCGTCTTCCCCCGGCAGACGAAGCTCAATATTCCGTCACTCTTGGGCAGTTTCGAAACACAGAATCCGA
>JABJGI010000167.1 GCA_018662305.1 Porticoccaceae bacterium
GTTACCGGTTTCCTCGCCAGCGGAGCGAAGATTGCTGTATTTGCCTTCCTTATTCGTTTCCTTATTGCCTCGGGCCCAGACCGCATTGAGCTGTTGTTAATGGGACTTGGCATTATGGCGGTGGGCTCTATGTTGCTGGGCAACTTGATGGCCTTGCTGCAAGATAATCTAAAACGGCTTCTCGCCTATTCATCCGTCGCCCATATGGGTTACATGATGGTTGCATTGATTGCCGCCATTCAGGTGGGGAGTATTAGCAGCGATATCGCCTCTGAAGCCATTGGTGTCTATATGGTCGCTTACGCGGTGATGACACTATTAGCATTTGCTGTGCTCAGTTTGTTGGCGGCGCGAAATCCCAGCTACGAGACAGGTGATATCCAGCTCTATCGTGGGCTGTTGTACCGTCATCCACTGATGGCAATCAGCCTCTTTGTCGCCTTCCTCGGCTTAATTGGCATGCCGCTTACCGCTGGCTTTGTCGGCAAATATTATCTGATGCTTGCCGGTGTTGATCAGCAACTATGGGGGCTGCTCTGGGTTTTGATAATAGGTAGCGCCCTAGGACTTTACTACTACCTCAAGGTAATTCTGGTGATGTGTAAGGAGCCAGAAGGCGAGGCCGTTGCAGATGCTCCAGTTCGATCAGGCTTTGCCGGAGTATTGATCGGCCTGCTTTGCCTTAGCGTACTCTTTGTCGGAGTTCATCCCTCACCGATTATTGAATGGATTCAGCTCGCGCTAGTTAGTCTCTAGTCTTAATCTTACAGCTATTCTCTCCGATCCTTTAGCAGGCTACTGCCCAGGGTGCAGTTCATTCATAGGTATTAAATTGCCGTTGGCATCAATAATTTTTGCGTGCCTGCGGCTAAACTCGCGCGGTTCAGTCAGGCCGCAGGAGTGAGCAATCAGCTCTATCTCACTGTGAATATTATTGGCAAAGTTGGCCACCCGATCACTTTTAAGCATGGGGTCGAGCCCTTTTTGTAGATCCTTGTCGTGAGTGGTTACTCCGGTTGGGCAGGTATTTTTATTGCATTGAAGTGCTTGTATACAGCCGAGTGAAAACATAAATCCGCGGGCGTTGGCGACAAAATCCGCGCCGACACACAGAGCCCATGCGATATCTGATGGGTTAATCAGTTTTCCTGAGGCGACGACTTTTATGCGGTCTCTCAACCCGTGCTCTAATAATTTATCTACCACGAGCGGCAGGCTGCATCTCAATGGCAAGCCAACATAATCCATCAGGCTTTGTGGTGCTGCGCCAGTGCCTCCGTCAGCAGAGTCGATGGTGATAAAGTCGGGCGCACACTCCATACCTCTGTCCAGAATCCTTTTGCAAAGGCCGTCGATCCAGGATGTCTCACCCAATACAAATTTAAAGCCGGTTGGTTTGCCGGTGAGCGTTCGAATACGCACGACCATATCGAGAAGGTCGTCTACGCTTTTTATCTCTGGGTGAGCGTTGGGACTAATGGAATCTTCACCTTCTGGAATACCCCGTATTTCAGCGATTTCATGGTTAACTTTTTCTCCCGGTAAAATGCCGCCTTTGCCGGGTTTGGCGCCCTGGCTGAGCTTGATTTCAAACATCTTTACTTGCTTATGAGCTGCTACTTCTTTCAGTCGAGAATCGCTCAATTTTCCGATGGCGTTGCGGACACCGTACTTGGCAGTGCCTATTTGAAAAACCAGATCGCAGTCGCCTTCCAGATGATATGTGGAGAGCCCGCCTTCACCGGTGTTTAGCCAAACCCCGGCTTTTTTTGCACCCCTTGAAAGGGCCCGAATTGCCGGAACCGATAAAGCGCCAAAGCTCATGGCGGAGATATTGATAATTGACCAACTGGTATAGGGTTGCTCGCAGTAACCCTCACCAATGGTGATGGGGGAAGATTTAACCGCCTCTGCCCGCAGTGTGGGAAAGGGGTGATTTAAAAAGACAATATCACCGGGTTGATTTAGGGGACGGGTGGAGCCAAAGGCAAGAGTGGAGTCGATATCCTTAGCGGCCCGATAAACCCATGATCGTTGAGCTCTATTGAAGGGGAGTTCTTCTCGATCCATGGAGAAAAAATACTGACGGAAAAATTCTCCCAGATGCTCAAATTGGTAGCGCAGACGACCAATAACCGGGAAGTTTCTTCGCACCGCATGTTTTGTTTGCCGGATGTCGGCGATATACATCCAGAGAACCCACAGGAGCAGCAGGCCAAAGAGCACAACGAATATCAGGGCGCCAAATTCGAGAAGCTTTAGACCAAGTGACGCCCAGTACCCCATTTCCATTTTTATCTCCCTTTCTTATGTCTAAATTGACTCTTTTGGATGGGTCTAGGTTACATCGAAATACAATTTTTTGTGCATATATAACTGCGGATCATTTGACCCAGAGCAGCTATACTTGCTGCACAAATTATGGGGAGGATTTGATGAAAAAGATTTATCTATTTTGTGTAGCGGTGTTTTTGGCTGGTTGCGGATCATTACCCAACTTTCTGGTTGACCTTCCTTTAATTGGAGGCGAACTCGGCGATTTTAAGTCGGCAGGCGATGCGGAATGGGTACTTGAAGATGGCGTTATCAGCGCTATTCGAGGTGAGGCAAATGGTTATATTTACACCAAGGAAACCTACACAGACTATGACATGACTCTCGAAGTGTTTATCGAGGACGCGACCAACAGCGGGATTTACACCAGATGTGATGTCGAAGCGATTAATCCCGGTGCCTGCTATGAATTTAATATTTGGGACAATCACACAACTTACGAGAGCCGAACCGGTGCCATAGTGAGAATTGCACCTCCTACAACGGATGTCCCCACTATAGATCGCTGGACCACAATGCGTGTTCGTTCAGAGGGTGATCACCACCAGTTTTGGATCGATGGAATTAGCGTAAATGACCTGCGTGACGACCAATTTGGTTCCGCAGGTGTCATTGTTCTCCAGTATGGCGGTGCAAATGGAATGGTGAGATTCCGCAATATCGAGATAACCAAGCTATAACCCGGAAGTTACTAGCTATACTGACATCAAGGGCTATTGAGCAGGTGCACAATTAATTTGTTGGGTAATCAGTAAGTTAGCTATTGACCTAGTATCCCTGCTGGGTTGTAATGCTCGCCCAGATAGCAGAAATTGACTACAAAATTATGTCAATTCCTACAAATTCTGATTCCGAATTCGGAAGGGGGGAGAAGAAAAAGAGAGCCTTTAGGCTCCCATAAAAAAGAAAATACCGAACTAAAAACTCGCCTTGCGAGTTTTTTTTTGTCTAGCGAAAACCGCTTTTATCGAACCGGCAATTCGCTTAGGTTACGGAAGTACTCTGCGACATCCTCGTCATCCTCGGCAGAACTACTGCTACCCGAGTTTAACTCCAGATTGTTTCGGCTGAGCGCGTCTAGATCCAGACCCAGTTCCAGTTTCTCTAACTGCCCGATAAGAGCCCTCAGGCTGTCGGCTATACGTTGAGCGTCTCCGGTTTGATTGGCGAGCGCTCTAGCCAACTCCTGGGCTTGCACAATCTCTTCATCGGAAATCCCTTCGGCAATTAATTGATTGCTAAGTGCCAACAACTGCCCTGCGATTTCTGTTGCTTGATCGCTTATTTCGTCAGTATTCGTTGCCAGTGGCCTTGTTGCCGGATTGGTGAAGTTGAAGTCGGCACCCAGGTTGCGATTTGAGCCGTCGTCAAATCCCCCCCGAACTACTCCAGCGGTATTCCCGCCGGCGGAGCCTGCCTGACCACCGGTTGGTTGGCCTTGACCAGCGGCTTGCTGCTGCCCTTCACCTTGTTGCTGCCCTTGGCCTTGTTGAGAGCCCTCAGCGGATGGAGAGCCTTCAGCGGATTGAGAGCCCTCAGCTTGCTGCGAGCCTTGCTGCTCTCCTTCAGTGCCGGCCGTTAAATTTCGCTCTAATCGTTCGCGTAGGTTGGTAAGTTGTTCCGCGGTTGTGGGACCAGTGTCGGGTCGATCTCGAGTCATCTCGATTTCAGACAATGCGGCTGCAGCCTCTGTCCTTTCTCGTAATCGATCAATGGCGTCGGTTACCACAAACTCTCGCACGGAAACCTGAGGGGCCAGACCGTACTCAATGGCTTCAGCAGCTTCTGTTAATCGTGTTTGCAGTCTGGCTTCATCAAGTACTTCAGTTGCATCCCTGAGAGCTGATGATGAGGCAGGCAGTTGTTCCGAGTACCCATCAACCAGGTTGTCGAGGGTTTCGGAAATGTCGGAGACTTCTTCGGCCATGTCGCGTTTTAGATCTGCCAGGTCGTATTCCTGATCTCTATCCAGACCGCTGATGTAATCACCGGTCTCCCTGCGTGAATCCATAGCTCGTTCAAGCGCACCTT
This sequence comes from Porticoccaceae bacterium, assembly GCA_018662305.1. Taxonomy (GTDB): domain Bacteria; phylum Pseudomonadota; class Gammaproteobacteria; order Pseudomonadales; family GM7GCV1; genus JABJGI01. The sequence goes on from JABJGI010000167.1 coordinate 4,366, forward strand.
CCAGTTGGGAGGCAGCTTCTTGTTGTTGTCTCTGTAGCTCTACACTGCGGTCAGCAAGATCGCCAATAGTTTCCCTGAACTGCTGTTGGCGAGCCTCGTTGAGGGCGTCGAGAGTCTGCTGCAGCTGTTCGCTTGCTGCACTCGCAGAATCCGCTGATCCGGGCTGGCCAGGTTGCCCTGAAGCAGCGGACTCAGCCGCCTGCTGCATATTCTCAATAATTTCTTCCAGGCTTTGTTGCAAAGCTTCTGTGGCTGCTTGTTGAGATTCAGATCCCTGCTGACCATTTTGTTGCTGCTGTTGTTGCAACTGGTCCAGTTGATCCTGAAGTTCCTGTGCCTCTCGGGTGAGCTGTTCCTGCTCCCAGCGCTCGCTCAGAGAAAGTTCGTTGTTGCGACGAGCCTGCTCTGCCAAGGCTTCTTGTCGGCGGCTAAGTTCCTCCAATTGATCAAAGGCATCCTCTATGGCGTCCTCAGGCTGTTGTAAGCTAGGAGTTTGGCGCGTTTCGTACTGATTGCGCGACATATCCATTTCGAGCTCGTAGATTTCAGCCAAATCACGCTCGCCACCGCCGGCACCGCCACCACCGTTGGCATTTTGTTGATCAATACTGACCTGTATGTCTCTAAACTGAGCTTCGGCTCTAAGCAGATGTTGCAGAGCAGTTTGTTGAGGCGTTACTGAATTCTCGAGTTCGACGTCCAGAAGGTGGTCAGCCGCGGGTTGCATTGCTTCCAGTGCAATTTCCATGTTCTCAGCGAAAGACTGGGCTCTGGGATCTGACACTAGGCGTCTTGCATCCAGGCGATCCAATGTTGTCTGTGTTTGCTCGGCTAGGGTTCGCTGGAGCTCCGAGAGCATAAAGGCGTTGTCTTCGAGATAGTTCTCGTCGACATCTTCGTTTTGCTGCTCTTTTTGCAGGTTCCAGGTGGCCACCAAAATCTCTTTTTGGCGCTCGGAAATTTCGTCTTCACCGCCGCCTCCACCGCCACCAGCACCACCATCTGCCTGTGAGTAGCGCTTGTCGAAGGGTTGAATATCAATGAAGTAGATGTCCGAGGTAACTTCCTGAGTATGATCCTCCGCGGATACGAAGTAAGAAATTAGGTCTCCAGGAACCAGCCTTTCCATCTCGCCGGATTCTTCGATTTCTCCGACCACAAGATCTTCGAGCATCATCAAATAGTCTGCTTCGATGCGTTGCTCCTCGGCGGGAAGATCTATTTCAACCCAATCTCCGGCGTTAACAGAGAAGTTAAGTTTTAACTCATCGACTTTAAAATCGTCTTGAACCTCTACTCGTAATGGAACCTCTTCAATGGAAGACGCGCCGCGGTCGGCTCCTGGCAGGGTAATGGATACTCTGGGTGCCTGATCAGTCAGTACGGCGATGTTGTAATCATCCGTAAGTCGTATGAGTTCATTGTCGAGGCGGTCAGCTATGTAATAGGTGCCAGTCTCTTCGAGGGTTAGCTGAGCCCGGCTCACATTGGTTTCAGCATCAGCCACAACTACCAGCTCTATACTTTGATCCAAAGCCAGTAGCTGTCCATCCAGTAGGGGCCGGTCTGAGGTGATTTCAATTTCGACCTCTGTGCCTTCGATGCCCTGAATGCGAGTGCCGGTTTGCTGTATACGATCCTCTAGCCCTGTCCATTCTGGATACTGGTAGGTGATCTGAATCGCCTGTATTCCAGGCACATCCACCACTTCAATGGTGTGGGTCTCGCTGCGCACCCCCGCTGCCTCAACGTAATAGTTGAGCTGGTCGTGTAAACCGAAAAAACTGAATTCGTATTGGCTGTCACCCGAATTGCGCATGGGCACTGCATCCCAATCGCCAGTACTTAGAGTAGAAGAGCCCAAAGAGGATGTGCCAAATTGAGCGTAGATGGTTGCGCTGTTGGAATCAAAACCCAGGGTCTCTGCAGATACTGTCAGGTTTGAGCCTCTTTTTAGGCGACTGTCTCCGGGGGTAACGACAACACTCTGCGGTGGCAGGCGGTCCGGTAAAAGCCAACCAGATAAAAAATGCTGGGCCCCAAATTTCAGGTTTACACCACTGGCGAGAAGTAAAAACAACAATAGGACGGCTGTGCTGGCAAAAGAGCCCTTTAATAAGTTAATACGACTCTGAGGAACTAGCTGTTCTGGAGTGGTGCTAGAGAGTTTGGAGTCCAGACTCTTTGCCATTAGCCCTAGAATCGGGTTGCTGTCTTTGCGTGAACTTTCTTCCAGATAGGTGCGTAGCTCACCCTTGAGGTCGGGAAACCGGTTTTCCAGTTCGTCGGCTCGATAGTCTCTGTCCAGTTGGCTCAATGGCTTACGAATAAAGAACCAGTAGGTCAATCCAATACCCAGTATCAGTAACAGGCGAAGTGCATTGATAATGGAATCGTCGTAGGCCACTCGGAAGCCCACTACTGCAGAGATTAGCGTGATGGCCAGAATTAGCAGGCCAATCAAAAGCAGCCCAAAATATATCGAACGGGTTTTGGCTCTTTCCTTCCAGCCTTCCAGCCAGCGGCTCAGCTTGTCAGAGCTGCTTAATTCGTTGTTCATGTCGCTGTTCATGCGATGGTCTCCCTGCGTACCTTAAGGTGCGCATTGCCGAGAATCGACTCGATCAAAATAATGATTAGAAGTAGGGGTAGCAACCAAGACTCAAAAGATTTAAGAATCGTGCTCTCACCAGATTCGATCGCAGTTGTTGAGTTTGCCGCGCCTCGCTCCTGGCTAGAACCCAGATCTCGCCACTGGGCGACAAGGTTTTCTGCCATAGGAGTCAAATCTGATTCGGCGGAAGCTACATTTACTGCCGCAAGGTGTTCACCTCTGCTGGTTTGCAAGCCATAGATGCCAGGGGCTTCGAAACGAACGGCCTGGATTTGGCGCTGTTGCTGCAAGCTCAACAGAGGCTCACCTCCGGGTAAAAAAACTTGCTGCACCGGTGCGGTTCGATTTTCTTCCAGATTCACGCCCACCTGGATTTGCTCGCCCGTCTCGTAGTTATCTGGCAGCTCACCTGAGCCGCCCAGATATTTGATCCAGGATCGAAGTAAAGGCACGAATTCAGGGGCAATACTCAGGTTAGTTGCCTCCGGGGAAAGCGAATGGGTGACGATGAGAATTCGTCCCAGCCCCAGATTATGCTCAACTAGCCAGGGATAACCCTCGCTGGTGGAGGCGATAAGCAGGTCATCTTCCAGTAGTGTCAGTTCAGAAGGGTTGTAAAGCTGTGCGTTCAAAGTGCCAGAGAAATCGGAAACGGATCCATGTAGCTGCCTCTGAATTAATATTCCCTGGGATTCCGATGTGCCGAAAGTGACTGGGGAGCCGGACAATTGGTGTTCGGTCAGGCCCAGAGAGCCCTGGTTCTGTGAACTCGCCCCAGCGACGGCAAGAATATTACCGCCGCGCTCAGCGTAGGAACTGAGGGATTCGCTAACCGCTTCAGACAGGGCCGCTGCATCCATCGCAACCACCAGATTAAAGTCATCTAGGGAATAGTTTACTCCGGCACCGCCGTAGACCACATTTGTCGACACTTCCGGCTCGGCAATGGAGGTTAAGGCCGTATCCATAAAAACCGTGTCTTGCAGGGATGGGTCTGCGGCCAGTATCAGTACTTCAACGGATTCTAGGCTGTTTGCGCTGAGGAAATACCGGTTATCCGCTGAGAAGATATCGGTATCGCCACTATCTATGCGCACCTCCAGACGTGATTCGTCGATATCCAGAGCCAAGTCTTGAAAAATGGCTTGAACGCTTCCCGAGGCGGGAACATCAACCGTCTCGCTGGCACTAAATTCGCCTTCGACAAATAGTTCAACCAGCATCTGGCGGGCCGGGCTGCCGTAACTGACAACATTGGCTCGAACTTCATCACCAGCGTAGTTTGCCGCTAGGGCCCAATTAAAGGCCTGACTTTGCAGCTGCACTTGATCCAGCTCTAACCCCAATGCTCTGCGAGGAATCAGATCGGAAAATCGTACCGGCATATTGCTGGCCTGTGCATCGGTAATGAAATAAATCTGCGTGGGTATTTCGTTGCCAGCGGCAAGATTGTCTAGTGCAGCAACAACCTGGCCATAGTCCAGAGCGGTGTATTCTGGTTCCAGGCGCGCCAACCCCTGGATCAGGGTGCTGCGGTCAGCGGTTGCTTCTGTTATCAGGCGAATATCTGCCCCAGCACCGATTATTTGCGCGGTTTCGTTGTCTTCCATCGCATCGATGCGTTCTTCCGCTCGATCCAAGGCTTGCTGCCAGAGATCCGAAACAGACATGGAGAGTGATTGGTCCAGAACAATGAGATTGTGTTGTTGATCTGGACCTGAAATCAGAGGGCTATCGCTGCGAAGAGCGGGCTGCACAAAGAGTAGAACCAGTAAAAAGAGTGCCAAAATACGGGCCGCGAGCAGCAGCAGATAACGGAGCTTTTTCTCAGTTGCGGCAATTTGCTCAGAGTTTTTCATCAGCAAAACCGAACTAAAGGGTTGCGAGGGTGGATCGCTAAAGTTCATGCGATGCAGAAGAATCGGGACGGCGATTCCGAGCAGGCCCAGCAGGAAAAGAGGTGCTAGAAAGCTCATTGACGTCTTTGCCTATGAAGGAGGTAATTGCGCAAGCCTGTATCTAAGGGCTCATCCGTGGTGAGTACCACATGGTCAGCGGCCGTTGAGTCGGCAACTTCTTTGATTTCACCTATGTGCTTGAGAATGCGTTCGCTGTATTCGCCTCGTGCGAAAGCTGGATCGACATTTACTGTGCGACCCGTCTCCATATCCTTTAAAGCCACCGCCTTATCCAGCTGCAAGTCCAGCTCAGAGGGGTCTAGAACCTGAAATAAGATGACGTCTTGCCCCCGGCCTCTTAGTGGCCGCAACTCGTCGAGAATTTTTTCCGGGTGATCGAGAAAATCGGAAATCACCGCGACAATCCCTGGCTTTTGAATAAGTTCGCAGCAGTCGCGGATGGGATTGCCAAAATCGGTACCAGCGCCGGGTGTTGTTCCTTCAAGTGCATGCAGGATGGACGGCAAGGCTTCAGAGCGAGAGGTGGGTGGGCGAAAATCCACAACGCGGTCGTTGAATATCATTAATCCGATGGAGTCCTGCTGTCGTTTGGCTAGATAAGCGAGGGAGGCCCCTAAATAGCTGCCGTATTCATACTTACTTACCTTCGCTGACTTGTATCCCATGGATGCGCTAGCATCCATCAACAGGGTGAGATGGGTATTGGTTTCACCCTGAAATTGTTTCAAATAGGTACGGTTGGTTCGCGCTAACACGTTCCAATCAACAAAGCGCAAATCGTCGCCTTCTCGGTAGGCCCGGTATTCAGCAAATTCCTGACTAAAACCATGCTGAATTGATCTATGCGAGCCCACAAGAAAGCCCTCGATTGCTGATCGAGCGATCAGGTCGAGATTGGAGAGCCCTTGTAAGACCTCCGGTTTAAGTAATTGCGCAGCGTCGCTCATGTTGAGATCACAGACTCTTTATTTAAGTGTTTGACTGATAACTTCGTCGAGAATTTGGTCGGACGTCACACCGTCGGAATCGGCAAAATAGTTGGTGATTACCCTGTGCCGCAAAATCGGCTTAGCCAGCGCGGCTAAGTCCTCAGTTGTAACGTGATAACGGCCTTGGAGCAGCGCTCTTGCTTTGGCTGCCAGAGTAATAAATTGCGTGGCTCGAACACTGGATCCATATTTCAGATATTTTTTAACTGACTCGGGAGAAGAGACGTCTGAAGGGCGTGTCGCTCGAACAAGATCTACTGCTTTTTGAGCAACCGCGTCTTCAACCGGCACCTGCCGAACCAACCACTGGAATTCCAGTATCTGCTCAGCGGTCGTGCATGCATTTATTTCAGGCAGTGGTGTGCCTGCGGTGTTGCGTCTGAGCACATCAAGCTCTTCTTCTGGGCTGAGGTAGTCCAGCAAGACATTAAATAGAAAGCGATCCAATTGAGCTTCAGGCAATGTGTAGGTGCCTTCCATTTCTATGGGGTTCTGAGTCGCCAGTACAAAGAAGGGTGAGGGTAGGTCATGAATTGAGCCCCTCACAGTTACCGAGGCCTCCTGCATGGCTTCGAGCATGGCAGACTGGGTTTTTGGTGGCGTACGGTTAATTTCATCCGCTAGCAGTACATTGGCAAACACCGGTCCTTGGACGAAGGTCCAGGTGCGGTGGCCGCTGGCTGGGTCTTCTTCAATTATGTCTGTACCAGTGATATCGGTAGGCATCAGATCCGGGGTGAACTGGATGCGCTTAAAGGCTAAGCCGAGCGCTTCGCTGAGAGTGCGTACGAGAAGCGTTTTTGCGGTTCCCGGCATACCAGTAATTAGGCAGTGTCCGCCAACAAGCAGGGTAATCAACAGGGATTCCACCACCTCTTCTTGGCCGACGATAATCTTGCCGACTTCGGAGCGGATCGCGTCTGTGGCCGTCTGAAATTCGGCAGCGATTTTTTCTGCTTCAGCGGTCATTGTGGGGGCTTGAATTTCAGTGACGTCGTTCATTAGTTGTCCTGTTGTGTAATCTGAAAAAGTAAGTTTTGTGCATCTCGGTAATAGGGAGCTGCTTCCAAAGCCATCAGTGTATGGCGTCGTGCAAGTTCGGTTCGTCCAGCATCTAGGTGAAGTTCAGCGATACCCAAATGTGCGCTGGCCACATCTTGAGTTCCAGTATCCAGCAATATGTTGAATTCCAGTATGGCGTTTTCTGAATCGCCGAGGGCTGCGTAGCTTTGTGCCAAGTTTCGATGCAGGGACTCCTCAAAGGGGGCCACCCAGCGGATAAATTGCAGCACCTCATGGCGTTTGTCTTGTCTTCCCTCTTCTTCGAGTAGTTCAGAGAGTCGATTTAGGGCAGAGGGGTTATAGCCGCCGCGATCAAAGTAATTCTCCAATAAGCTAAGTTCCGACTCTTTATCCTCAAGCTTGTTGTAGGCAATCGCCATTGGCTCGTAGACGGCATCGTATTCGGTGTAGTCGGGATAAATAATCAGCGCCTGGTTGCCGGTGTCTATTACCTCTTGCCAGTTCTCCGCCGCCATGTAGCTAGCGATATTATTGCGAAAGCCAACCCAAGCATCGTATTTATCAACCACATTGCCGAAGAGACCATCAACGTAGTCGCGGAACTGGCGATCAAAGGCGAAGGTATTGATATCCAATACATCCTCAAATACCTCGTCCGTTGTGGCGCGATCGTTATATGCCTGCAACATGGGTGCGAATACTTCTGGTCCCCATTGGCTGGCAATAAAGTCGCAAACCAATCCAGCCTGGTTGTAGGAAACAATCACCTGGTTCTCATAGCTTGGACGCAGAAAACCTGAATCCAAATCTCGAATCGGAAGAAATCTATCTTCCGTCATAGCTTGGAAAACAACGGTCGGAACCTGATAGTGATCCAGCGGGCCACTGTTCCATTCCTCGAAGGTAGAAAGTCCTTCACTAAACCAGCGGGGCACACGGTTGCCTGACGCTTCTAGGGAGAATACATGGCTTAGCTCGTGCCAAAGTACCGATCCCCAATGAAAGGAGCCAGAAGTTTTCGCCGAGGGGCTGTCCATGGCAAAGAGATAACCAAATGCGATTCCCAGCGGTCCAATCATAGGCTCACCCAGAGTTCGAACAGCAAAATCGTCATGGTTGGGGTAGAGCTCGATTACTATGGGTTCAACCGGGTGGAATTGGTAGCGCTCGACATAAATAGGCAGAGCTGTACTGAGCAGCTCAAATACATAGGGGCCAAGCACAGGTGCTTCTTCACGATGCAGCCGCACTTGAATCTGCGCGCTGAAATTGCCCTCATCGGTGGAATAGGGAAGGTTGCGCTCGATCACAACAAATTCGTCAAAGGTATCGAATAGGCGCAACATATTGACGCTGGAAAGATTGTAGGGATCGCCAGAGTAGGCAGCTTCCAGATGTTGGCGGGCCTCATCCACCTGATTTAGTTTGGCAAGGGCTAGCCCCAGATCGGCTCGCGCCTTCCAATTGTATGGGTCAATGCGACTCGCTTCTTGCAAAAAGCTCACTGCGTCCCTGTACTGATAGGTAATCTCGGCAAAGTAGGCGAGGTGAACGAATAGGTCGGCGTCGTTCGGATTAACTTCCAGCGCCATATCAACCCAATCACTATAGTCCTCACCAAGAATGTAGTCCGCTGCCGCTGAGTAGGCATAGAGCTTAAGTGGGGAAAGGTCGTCGGTTATCAAGTTACGCGCCGTTTCCAGATAGGGTATCGCACCGTGAACATCGCGAAGCTCAAGATATATCTTCGCCAATATTAGTAGAGCTTCGACGTTATCGACATTGTCCTCGAGTATGTCTAGTAAAGCGTCCTGACCACCGCCTGAAAACTGTTCGGTCGCCGCGGCGGCAAAACCAATACGTGCAGGCTGGTAATCGGGATTTATGTCCAGCGCTTCCTGGAACAGTCCAGAGGCATCGTTGTACTGGAAGGTTTGAATAAAGAGGTAGCCCCAGCGTGTCCGAACCTTTGGATTGTCTGGCTCTGCCACGAGAGCCTGTCCAAATAAAGAATTGGCTGTCTTTAAGTCGCCCAGCGCCCATTCGGCTTCGGCGCTCAAGTAGGCAGAATTGGAATTATTTCGCAGTGTCGCATAACAGTTGTCAGCGCTACTGCTTTGTCCAGTCCAGCGCAATTTATCGCATTCAAGCAATCCTGGGTCGCGGTCACCGCTGTAGTCATAGCTGTAACTCCAGACTTGACCGCTGGTTGCACAGACAAGCCCAGCTAGTACAAGACCAGAGAACTTAGCCCTTAACCGAAAGGCTGGAGGTCGCGCGGCGAAGAAACTATTCACTACCTGCCTCAATTTCACGGTCAATTCGCTGCTGCAGTAAGCCAAGCTCAAGCATAAGATCCTGGAGTTCAGCAAAGTACTGATCTTCAGTCAGTTCTTGACGTCGACCGGAGAGCTCGCTGAGCCTTACTTCAACATTAGCGCGTTCTGCGATCAGCGCTTCCGCTTCAGGCGATAGGGTAGAACTAGCCAATTGGCCGATTCTAGAAATATTAAATAGATCCGGATCTACCGACTCGCCCACTTCGTAAAGGCTGGCTTCTGATGCGATAAGACCTTCGCTTTCGTAGTAGCTGGTTACGCGTTCTGAGGTGTAGGCGTAGAGCTCTGCAGCGCTAATAATTTCGTTTTTGTTGAGGTCGGCTGTGCTGAGCTTAGCGCCTTCTGCCCAATAGCGGGAAAACACCGAGGCATTCTTTTGCAGGCCCGTGCGCGTCGCAGTGATCACCAAGCGGTTATCAGCCTTTAGAATGTCCATTGCGCCACCGCTGGCACTGGTCATCAGTGCAATCAGCTGATCTCCGCGAACATTGTTGAGAGCCTCTGACAGTTCCTGCGCAGTAATGTCCGGGCCCGGAATATTGAACTTGTAGTTGTTGCCGTCAAAACTGCCATGGCCAATTAAATGCAGTTGCACAAAGTCGTCTGAGTCGGCTCGGATACTCGCTATAGCCGCCAGAATATTCTCTTTAGTGGCGTCGAGTCCGTTGAGAAGCCGAACTTGATCTTCTCTGAGCCCGAGATTGAGGGCGGACTGATAGATTTCATCGGCTTGTTCGTCAAAAGCTAGCTGGAAATCAGGATCACCACCCAGGCCGCCTACGATAAGCAGCTGATCCGCTGTCCAGGCCTGCGACGAAACGAAGAGCAGCGAAATAAGACCAATGGATTTAGAGCGAAGTTTCATTTGATTGAACCGGTATATCACTACAGCCGTCCCCAGCGCCGACGCAGCGCCCACTCGGAAAGTTTTAAACCGAAAAGCAGCAAGAAGTTAATCGGCATACTCCAAAGGGCTAACCAGTCTCGTTCGGTGATCCCCGAGCTGCTAAATCGTAATTCATCCAGAATGTCCGCTGCATTTTCTGCGGTGAAGTAACTTCCACCAGTCTCGCTAGCAATGCGCTGAAGGAAGACAGAGTTCTGAGCAGTATCAAAGTATTCTAGCCGCCCATCTTCTCGCTCAGCAAAAAGACGAATGGGGTCGAGTTCTGTTTCACCAAGACTGGCGCTCATATCCAGTTGAATCAGGCCGGGCTCTTCAACAACAGCCGTACCTTTATAGGTGCCTGGGTTTGCGGTGTTCGGCGACAGTTCCACTAGTTGAACACCACCACTGGAATCTCTCACCTGAACCTCAACGGAAGCGTTCCCCGAAGGCTCAAACCCGGGGTCTCTTATCGTGGCAGAGAGTTCAATGCGGCTGTCATCCAAATACCAGTTGTTGTCCGTTTCAAAGTCGATGGATTGAGGCACTTCTGAAATCATTTCCTGCAATAGTGATTGCCAGAAAGTTTCATGACTCTGATCTTCCGAATGCATTTGCATCTGCCAGCGCCAAGTTCCGCCAGAGGCCAACACATAGGTTTTACCGCGGCCATAGCGCTGGTAAGCGAGCAGAGGGCTGACGCCTGAGCTGTGTTGCACGTTCATCAAAACACTGGCGCCGGGACGAGCCTCGCCCACTAGTTGATAGTCCGCGATTTCTGGCAATAAATCCCAGCTCTCTTGGTTATCTGTTTCCGCGGAAACCCGCACCCAGGGTGTTCGCAAACCTGCTTCGGTTATCTGTGCTCGAACCTGTTCTCTTCTGAAGCTATTGGGTTCGGATTCCGGCAGCTGCACTGGCAAAATATCCGCCACAGGCGTGTTTTGCCAGCCGCCTTCGGAAAGACCGTTTAGCCCGCCCAGCATTAATAAACTGCCGCCACGTACATCAACAAAATCCTTAATTAGGGAAAGTTGTTCCCCATTAAAAGTGGCCGCCTGCTGGCTGCCGATAATGAGCGCTTGATAGTTAAATAACTCGTCGCGTGTGCTCGGGAAACCATCCTCGAGCTGATCAGGGGAGTCGATGCCCTGACGATAACTCTTGTTGGTAGAGGTTTGCACGAGCCCGTGTAGGTGTAAGAAGCTGGCTTCTTCAATGGCGCGACGAATAAATTTGTATTCCCATCGAGGCTCTCCCTCAATATAGAGAACACGAGGCTGGCTCTGCGCAACTGTTAGGCTGTGCCTCAGTTCGTTGTTCTCAAGGTTGTATTCAGTAGGTGCTCCAACTTCAACAGAATCGAGAACAAAGCGGAGGTGGCGCACTCCGATATCCCCAGTTGGGATGCTGATGGAATGCTGCACTTTTCGCCCCTCACCGGGCAGGCTTACTTCTTCAGACGCAAGAATGCGGTCGCCATCGTAGACTTTTAACAGCGTATCGCGCTCGATTCCCGATTGCAGGGTAACTTCGGCTCGAAGGCTGGCATTCGGAATTGTGGAATGAGGTAGGCTGACCGCACTGATCTCCATATCTTCCGTCATTACTTCGCGGCCGACACCGAGGGTTTGTACGGGTACTCCGTAACTTTGAAGCTCGCTGTACCAGAGTTCATTCACCTGTCCGGAGTTGTCGGCACCATCTGAAACCAAAATCAGCCCGGCCAATGCCTGATTGCTTGCCGAACGCAATGCATTGGATAGTTGATCGGTAATGAGAGATTGGTTTTCAGCGGAAAGAGAGAGAAGCTGAGCCGTGCTATCGAGGCGGCCGTCAAAACTCTGCAGTTCGAGCGTATAGCCTCGTTCTTGAAGGGGTCCAACTAGGTCATCTTCGAGGGTTGGCAGAATGGCTTGCAATCTTGACTGCTCACCATCGTCGGTCAACGCCATGCTGCGAGAATTGTCCACAAGCACCACTATCTTATTGTCCTGTGGTCGTAATTCTTCGATTTCCAATACAGGCTGCATCAGCATAATCAGGGCAACAGCTAGCACTGCTACCTGCAGCAGAGCAATACCGGCTAATCGAATAGGCCCAAGGTCGTGATTGCTGCGAAGGGCGCTGGCGATAATCAATGCCAGCCCAACAACCAAGATTGCACCAACCAAAATCGGGCTTCCCCAGGTTTGAGGGATTAGCTCGCCTACCCGGAAAAATTCGAGGGGATAACTAAAAAGGAAGGTGAACACTGAGTCGAGCATGTATGTGAGTAATCCTATGCGGTCAGTGGGTCATCGCGTAGATGACGTAGTTCACCGCGAAGCGGTAGGCGAGAGATGTCATAGGTTCTGGATAACCAGGATCATCAGCGTGTTCCCAGGCGTCGCCTAGGTCCATATTAAAGTTTATTGCCAGCATCAGCCGACCATCATCGTCGTAGAGCCCGCGCCAGTGCGGAGTGTAGCCATCCTGCTCCCAGGTCTGACCACTGTAATAGGCGCGAATCCCGGGGATTTGGATACTCTTGTCTAACTCAAACATCACCGACATCAGAGGATCATTTTCTGGAATTTCAACGATGGGGCGATCGGGGAAGGCTTTGCGTAGATGAGAGACAAAAACTTCCCACTCATAACTACCGTGGAAATCGTCCACCATCATAAAACCGCCTCGAAGCAAATACTCACGAAGGGCTTGCGCCTCTTCTTCGGTCAATGACCATTTACCCACATCCACACCGTACAACCATGGGTAGTCGTATAGGGCTTCGTCTGTGAGGCGAACATTGCGAGCTTGGTTAGCGCTTTCCACAATAGATAATCGACTTATGCCTTTTAGAAAGTGGGTTTCAGCTTCGGGCCAATCTGTGCGCCATGGGGCGCGACGACCAAAGCTGCTTAACCCTTGATCATAGCGAAGACGCACGAAACTAAATTCTGCATCTGGGGTAGGGGTTGTGGATAGGCTAGGACTCTGCACATCACTACTCGGATTGAGGAAATCCAGTGAAGCGTATTGGGCTGATAGTTGCGACGCGCTCGCAATACAAACAAGAGCGCAAACTATGGTGGTAAAAAGTCGCAAGCTAATCCCCGAAAATAATAGATTGGCATTAATTCCACAGCTACCCCTAGTGGGCAACGGCTTTAATGAAAGTTAACTGATAAGCCAGATATTGTCAGTTTTGATCACAATTCAAAAGCTTGTGAAGGGCAGGTAATCTGCGTCAGATCCTTGGTCGATGGTTTCACCAATTTTTTGCCGTATCAGGCCGGTTGACCAGCTGAGAGAAGACAGCACGCCACTGCTCTGGTTTGGGAATAACTCGGCTTGGCCTTCGACAAGGCGCACACGGATATATTCCTCTCGAGAGACCTCGTTGCGACTAAAGTTTACTGGAACCCTAAACCAATCTAGTAGGTTGGGATTTGCGCCGGCGGCCTGAGCTAGGAATGGTTTCACAAAGAGCAGAAAGGTAGCAAAGCTGGAAACGGGATTTCCGGGTAATCCAAAAAAAGGAGTTCCCTGAACTTCGCCAACCGCCAGGGGCTTTCCGGGCTTTAACGCAATCTTCCAGAGTGACAGTGAACCGCAGGCTTCCACAGCTGGCTTGATATGGTCTTCTTCGCCGACAGAAACGCCGCCGCTGGAAACCAAAACATCCACTTCTGAGGAGGCGTTTTTTAATCGCTCAGTAATGATTTCTAGATTGTCCTCAATTTTTCCGAGATCAACAAATTCACATCCACTTTCCACAATCATTGCGCCCAAGGTGTAGCGATTGGAGTTGTAAATCTGACCTGCCGCCAGCGGCTGTCCTGGTTCTGCCAGTTCATCACCGGTGCTTAGCACACCTACACGAATCTTTTGGTAAACCGGGATTTGATGAATACCGATGGAGGCCAGCAGCCCCAATTCTTGTGAGCGAAGGAAATCTCCTTTGTGCAGAACAAGAGAACCTGACCCGATATCCTGACCGCGCTTGCGAATATTCTTCTCTCTACTTGGCTTTCCTTTAAATCGAACTGAAGTCCCATCGAAAGAGCAATTTTCCTGAATCTCAACAGCGTCAGCTCCTTTTGGGACTTCCGCGCCGGTAAATATTCTCGCAGCAGTGCCTGGCACCAGAGGCTGAGGCGCATGCCCAGCGGCAATTCTCTGACTCAACTCAAGTTGGTTTAGGCTCTCTACACAGTCTTTGGAATTGACGGCTATACCGTCCATGGCGGAATTGTCGGCGGGTGGTACATCGATCGGCGAGAAAATGTCTTCTGCCAATCTCCTGCCAAGAGCCTCAAGCAGGGGAATACGCTCGACACCAAGATCAATATGGGCTTTTTCGAGAATCTGCGTTCTGGCTTGGTCGACGCTTAGCATTGCCTGGTAGGTTTCAAGAACTTTTTTTGACGTGAGGCACAAAATTACAGGGCTTGTGACGATTGTCGAGTTGTTCTTTTAGGATACCTTCCCAAGCCGTCCCACAGGCACCTGTTGAACCGGGGATACAAAAAATCAGTGTGCGATTGGCAAGTCCAGCAACACAGCGTGATTGCAGCGTAGATGTGCCGATTTCCAGATAGGAAATATGCCGGAATAACTCACCAAACCCGTCAACAGTTTTTTCAAAAAGAGGAGTAACTGCCTCGGGGGTTACATCTCGATCGGTAAAACCGGTACCCCCTGTAATGAGCACAACTTGAGTGGTGGAATCCGCGATCCAGTCGGCCACCGTCTCTCGAATTTCATCAGTACTGTCGGTCAAGAGCTTGCGAACACCCAGATGATGGCCAGCCTCAATCAGCTTGTCGGCCAGGTATTGCCCAGAGGTATCTGTCTCCAAAGTACGGGTATCAGAAACCGTTAGTACCGCTATATTTAGTGGTACAAATTCTTTTTCAGCTTTGCTCAAGTTAGAGCTCCTATCTGGGAAATTGGAGTAATTCGAGTGCGAATAGTTACCGAATTAAGCAGATGAGACAAGAATAAAGAGCCAGCCTGACAGCTAATTCAGGAACACACTGGGCATTCGGCATTTACCGGCATGCCAAAGCTTGACCAGGAGCCTCTTTTTCCATCAAAACGACTAATTCTGCTTTCCTCCTGTATGGAATTGCCAGCGACAATCTGGATAGCACGCATTGCTTGCATGCTGCCCATTACCCCCAGGACTGGACCCATTACGCCTGCTGTGGAGCAGTTTAGTAAGGGTTCATCTTTCTCTAAGCCATAAGCGCAGGCTAGGCATGCACTGTCCTGAATGTCGGCCCGAATCTCCGTGAGCTGGCCCTCCCAGCCCATGGCAGCAGCAGAGATAAGAGGTTTTTGATAGGCCACTGCAGCGCGATTAATTTCCTGACGGGTGGAGATATTATCTGTGCAGTCGAGAATGACCGCTGCCTCATCCACTAAACCAACAAGATCCTGGCGGTCGACCTGCTCCGCCAGCATTTCTATCTTTATGTGAGGGTTCAACTTTGAAAGACGTTTGCGCGCGACCTTCGCCTTCGGCGCACCAACATCCGAATCGCGAAACAAAATTTGCCTTTGCAAATTGGATAACTCAATCTCATCGCCATCGATCAGGATGAGCTTGCCAATTCCGGCCGCCGCCAAATAAAGTGAGGCTGGACAGCCCAATCCGCCGAGCCCAACAATAATAACGGTAGAGTCCTTGAGTCGTTGCTGAGCCTCTTCACCCATATCCTCCACCATCATTTGGCGGCTGTAGCGCAAAAACTCCTGATGATTAAGTGTCATCTTGCCAACGCTCGGTGGCTGCTCTATCGCTGTCCTTCATCTCTAGCCATTTTGCGTCAGACCCGGATGACTCCTTTTTCCAGAAAGTCGCCTTGGTCTTGAGGTAATCCATAATAAATTCAGCCGCTGCGAAGGCCTCTTTACGATGGGCGGAAGCAACGCCGACAAAAACGATCTGGTCCGCGGGCTGAAGTGGGCCAACACGATGGATGACGCGAGTGCGATCAATATCCCATCGCTCCTTGGCCTGATCAATAATTTCCTGGATAAGTGTTTCAGTCATGCCGGGGTAATGTTGCAACTCTAATGTGGCAATTTCATTACCTTCGTTTAAGTCCCGCACGCGACCTACAAAGGTGACAACAGCACCGGCACCGGGAAGGTCGACGCAGAGTTTCTGGTACTCCTCTCCGACGTTGAAGTCCGACTCGCTGACCAGTACCTCAGGCATGGTTAACCACCGGTTACCGGTGGTAAAAATGCGAGTTCATCACCGGCGGAAAGATTGTGATCGGCGTTTACAATATTCTGGTTAAGGGCAATCAGGTTTTGCGGTTCGGCAAGTGCTTTACCCAGTATGGGATTCTCCTCAGAGAGAAGCTTGCGAATATCGGCGACGGTCTGAATCGAATCACCGAGTTCAATAGAAATTGAGCCCCTGGAATCCAGTTCGCCCAAGCGACCGAAAAGAAGAACCTTAACCACGGTCTTTTTCCTCTGCTCTCCAGTTGCCACTCTTGCCACCTGTTTTTTCCAGCAGATGAATAGTCTCTATAAGAATGCCCTTGTCCAAGGCTTTACACATATCGTAAAGCGTTAGTGCAGCAACGGAAGCCGCAGTGAGAGCTTCCATTTCCACACCTGTTTTGCCTGTTGTTGTGCAGCTGGTTTGTATTTCGATTGCATCTTCGCCAGCCTGGCTAATATCCACAGAGACCTTGTCGAGAGGGAGAGGATGACAGAGAGGAATCAGGGTGGAGCACTGTTTGGCGGCCTGAATTCCGGCAATTCGCACGGTCGCCAGCACATCTCCCTTGGGCATCTCATCGGCATATATTCGTTCAATAATGGAGCGGCCCAGGACGACTCTGGCAAATGCAACTGCCGTGCGCGAAGTTGCATCTTTTGTAGACACATCAACCATATGTGCCTCGCCGGCAGCATTTAAATGGGTTAGCTCGGACATTTGATATCCTGATCTAGGCTAATCTTCTTGTACATCTTCAGCAGTGTTTTGAATGGCTTCGCCCGCTGCCTGCAGGTCTTCACCTATTCCACTTATGGTATTGCAGCCTGTGCTTAGGGCAGAAAAACATAAAACTAAAAGGACAAAAGTCAGGTTCTTGATATCTAGCACTCTGTGTCTCCGATTAGAAAATTGCGGGGGAGCATTCTTGCATTGGTAGGCAACGGGTTCCAGTAATCTGATCACAACTTCCTGTCATAGAGTCGTTAATGTTATCAACTAAGCTTATACCCCTTGCAACTCTATGAGATGGCAAAAAATATCTTGGAAAGGGTTTGCGCCAAATTCGAATGTGAATAGGAACTTTGTATTAGGGGAGATTAAAAAAGGGGCCTTTAGGCCCCTTTGTATTTCTCTATATTAGAAATTATTCAATTTCTGACAGTAGAGCGGGGTTCACAACCAGTTTCCGAACACCGTGTGCGTGATCTTCTTCAAAAGCGTTGGCTTCACACCAAGCGCCGAGCGTATTGATATCGAGCTTCGCGCAGCTTGGACGAACACTCCAGGTGGCCTGTATAGGAGAGCAAACCTGCTCTGAGTAGCTCGGGCCTGTGGTAGAACCCAAAAACTCAACCGGAACGCCTGTTCCTGAAGGAATGGCATCTGCTTGATGGTAGTCGCCCATCATCTTTCCTGTGTAATCAAAATCTGCAAAGTCCATTGCTGAGTCATCATTTACCAGAGTGAACACTTGAGTCTCAACGCGAAGATTTGGATTTGCACAGCTATCGGAAAGGCATGCGCCCAAAGTCGCTCCGGGTTCAACGTCGCAGGAAGAATGTACCCAATGCACTTCAATTGTGTCACCAGGCATCATGCCGTTACAGACGTCACCGGAAGGCGCTGTGAGTTCGGCTGCACTCAGGTTTTGAGCGATATCGCACTGGTATCCGGCGTAGTCACCTTCACCGCCAAAAATGGAGAATGCTTCCGCCTTGTGTTCGGCATTATTATGAAAATGGATGTTGCAGAGGTTCATTTCTTCGTA
>JABJGI010000168.1 GCA_018662305.1 Porticoccaceae bacterium
AATTACTGCCGGCGTCGGGAACCTGATAGGAACAGTTATTTAGTTTAGATCAAAGCAGCATTAGCACTGACGTGCCAATCTTGCGGAGCATTTCCACCTCGGCCTTAAGTTATGTCTGACTTTATGACAACCCAACCTCTGGCCCGACGCATCGGATTACCGCTACTCGCCTGCTATGGATTGGGAACAATTCTCGGTGCCGGTATTTATGTGCTGATCGGTAAGGTTGCCGGAAGTGCCGGCATGTTGGCTCCGCTCGCCTTTTTATTGGCGGCAATAGTAGCCGGAATCACTGCGTTAAGTTACTGTCAACTGGTTGTACTTTTCCCGAGAAGCTCTGGTGAAGCTTACTATGTAGAGGCGGCCTTTAGCCGTAAAACCCTGACCATGCTTGTCGGTTATCTGGTTATTTTCACAGGCATTATTTCTGCAGCAACACTAGTCAGCGGCTTCCTCGGATATCTCTCGGCTTTTATTAAACTGCCCACTTTTTGGGGAGTGGTTCTAGTAGTGGGAAGCATGGGAGCTTTGGCCTTCTGGGGCATTGCAGAATCCCTCCGGGTGGCTGGTTTGATTACCCTACTTGAAGTGCTCGGCTTAGTGCTCGTAATCGCCCTGACAGGGGATAATTTGCTGATTGAGCCGGCCAATTTATCATCTCTTGTGGTTCCCGAAGGGTCCTACCAATGGATAGGAGTATTTGCCGGAGCTTTTCTAGCCTTTTATGCCTTTATCGGTTTTGAAGATATGGTGAACATCGTCGAGGAGGTTAAGCAGCCAGAAAGAAACATGCCTCTCGGCATCATTATTGCACTGATGATTTCCGCTCTTCTCTATTTTTTGATTGCTGTGATCGCTGTATTAGCAATGCCTCCCAGCGAGTTAAGCACCTCGGACGCACCCATATATGATCTGGTTTCAATTCATCACTCAGGTGCGGCAGTCTGGATTGCTGTGATCAGCCTGTTCGCCATCATCAATGGTGTCCTTACCCAGATAATTATGAGCTCGAGGGTTCTCTATGGCATGTCAGTGCAGAAACGGGCGCCAAGAATATTTGCAGCGGTTTCAGAGGCCACGAGAACACCTTGGATGGCGACGCTTTGCGTAAGTCTGGCGGCTGCGGTGTTTGCCCTTTGGCTGCCGCTAGAACATTTAGCGAAAACCACCAGCTTTATTATTCTCTGCGTTTTTACTCTGGTAAATATCGCTCTCTGGCGAATAAAGGGTAGCTACTCCAACGAGATCGAAGCACTGCCGATCGGCGTGCCCGCGTTCCCAAGGCTAGGCGCATTGCTTTGTATTGGACTACTGATCTTTCAGATTGCCAACAGTAGCCTATAAAAACTTCTGTGCTGGTTTGACCTGACTAGCGGAAGTTGCCAATCTCCATCTACCATTCGAACGGGACTGCAGAAATGTCGATTGACCAAGCAAAATTGGCGCTAGGTTGGCACCTAGCCAAGGACAACAAGAGTATTGGGCGCGACTTTGAATTCGTGGATTTCCGATCAGCTTTCGCTTTTATGTCTCGAGTTTCTGCCCATGCCGAGGACTTAAACCACCACCCGGATTGGAGCAACAGTTACAACAGGGTGCAGATACTTCTGACGACACACTCGAAGGGAGAAATAACCAAGCTGGATATTGATCTGGCCAACCGCATTAATCGTGTTTACTCGGACATGCGCTCCGAGCAAGCCTAAACCGCGCTTAGGAAACAGCCTGCAAAGCCTCGAGCTCATGCGCCACTGAGTCTGGTGATCCGGTGTTCTTGGCCATTAACTTGTAAACCATGGGCACTAGGAACAAGGTGAAGATTGAAGCGAAGCCTACACCAGAAAAAATCACCACGCCGAGAACGATTCGACTCTCTGAGCCTGGACCAGAGGCCATCATAAGAGGCACAGAACCCATAAGGGTTGAGATGGTGGTCATCAGCACCGGGCGGAATCTAATGCGAGCTGCTTCGATAATCGCGTCATTAAACTCCCTGCCGAGATCACGCAGCTGATTAATAAACTCGACAATCAAAATTCCGTTTTTGGAAGCGATGCCGATAAGTATCACGATTCCAATCTGGCTATAGATATTTAGTGTTGCACCCGTCAGGTGCAAGCCAACCAATGCCCCTCCAATCGCCAGAGGCACGGTAACCAGAATAACCAGGGGATGCACAAAGCTTTCGAACTGCGCAGCCATTACAAAGAAGAGAACCATCATCGCAATGCCGAAAGTCAGCCAGATTCCCGATGAGGATTCTTTGTATTCAAGAGACTGGCCTTTGTAATCCACCGCGGCGGTACCGGGTAATTGTTCTTCCACCACAGATTCCAGAAACCCCAGAGCATCTCCCAAACTGTACCCAGCCGCTACGGACCCGCTCAGGGTGACCGCCCTCAATCTGTTATATCGATTCAGATTGGCGATGCCCGCTTCATTCCGAACGGTAATGAGATTTGAAAGTGGAATTAGCCGACCTTCAGAACCGCGCACAAAAATATTCTTAAGGTCCTCCGGGCTGGCGCGCTGCTCCGTTTTCGCCTGCATCATCACGGCATACTCTTCACCATTGAGGACATAGGTCGAAACTTCACGCTCACTCATCATGGTTTGTAAGGTTCGACCAACCGCCTGTGCGGAAACGCCCAGCGCTGCAGCGCGATTCTTATCAATATCCACCAAAATTTGAGATTGAGTTTCCTTCAAATCGGAATCCAACCGAGCGATTCCCGGATATTGGTTCGCTGCCTGCAAAACCACATCTCGCCAGGCAGCAAGCTCATCGTAGTCGAGCCCCTGAATCACAAATTCAATTTGTTGCCCCGAGTTTCGGGACAACCCTTGGCGCATAAAGGCAAAAGTTCGCAGATCTGGGATCTGATTCCACTGTGCTGTCAGCTCTCGCATTAACTCAACAGTTTCATATTCTCCCTCACCCCAAGGAGCCAGCATCACTACCATCAAAGCAGCGTTGGGCGCAGGACTAAAGAATGAAGGTGTTCTTTGCAAATAACCGGATATTTCGCCGGATTCAACATAGGGAAGAATCGGTGCCTCAAGTTCTGGCAGTCGACTAGCCATACGCTCAAAGCTGGTGCTTTCAGGCGCGATTACGCTGGCAATAAATATGCGCTGGTCTTCCTGCGGCGCGTATTCCGCCGGCAATTGCGTAAAGAGCAAACCCACCATAAAGAACACAAAAAGTATTAGGGGTACCGCTAGCGCGGACTTTCGTAAAGACCGCGTAAGCAGGGCCTGATACTTATCCCCTAACCAGTTGATAAATTTGTCGGACTTAATACTGAGCCAAGTTGCATTGTGCCCTGCAGGTTTGAGCATTTTTGAACAGAGCATAGGCGCCAAAGACAGTGCCAGTACGCTGGAAAAAATTACAGCAGCACAGACCGCTACGGCGAGCTCTCGGAAAATAAGCCCGATGTTGTCGGTCAAAAACATAATGGGCGTGAAGACAGCGACCACCACGGCCGTCGTTGCGATAACCGCAAAACCAACCTGGCGCGTACCCTTATAGGCAGCCAATAGGGGTGGCTCCCCTTTTTCAATGCGCCGATGAACGTTTTCCAGAACAACAATGGAATCATCCACCACTAACCCGATCGCCAATACCAGTGCGAGCAAGGTAATAAGGTTTATCGAGTAACCTAGGGCACTTAAGGCAATAAAGGATGAGATAAGACAAACCGGCACGGTAATCATGGGAATGATCATCGCCCGATAAGACCCCAGGAAGAGATAGATCACCAAGCCAACCAAAAGGGTGGTTATAAGTATCGTCTGGTAAACACCCTGAATCGCGCTGTTAATAAAAATCGATGAATCCGCCGCCGGCCTTAAACTCATGCCTTCAGGCAAGCTCTCATTGAGCCTGTCAATGGTTTCATGAACCCCAGCGATCACCTCAACCGTGTTGGCAGTTGATTGTTTTGTGACACCCAGTGCAACGGCACTATTGCTGTTGAATAAGAAAATATTACGAATGTCTTCGGGGCCACGCTCAATGGTTGCCACTTCAGCCAAACGGATGAGCTGACCCTCTTGTCCTTGACTGATAACAAGTTGCTCAAAATCTTCCGGCGTGGAATATCCTCGCGACACGCGGACAGGGAATTCTCGGTCAACTGAGTCCACGCGCCCCGCAGGAAGTTCGAGGTTTTCACTACGCAGTGCGCTCTCAATATCTGTTACGGTCAGACCTCGGGCGGCCATCTGCAATCGA
>JABJGI010000141.1 GCA_018662305.1 Porticoccaceae bacterium
CTTTGCCGGTAAAGGCGGAATTCTTCAAGTCAGCCTGAAAGACCCCGTAGCGGTGTTTAACGCCTATATGCCTTATGTGTCAGGCGGAGGGCTTTTCATTGAGACTCAGAAGAACGTCAAGCTAGGTGATGAGGTCTTTATCTTGCTTGAACTACTGGATCAGACTGAACCCACTCCGGTATCCGCAAAGGTTGTTTGGGTTACGCCCAAAGGTTCAACTTCCTTTAAGCCTGGTATCGGTATTCAACTGGGTGAGGAGAATCGCGAATTGTTGAACCTAATCGAAACCCAGATTGCCGACCTACTGAACTCATCAAACCCCACTCACACCATGTGATCGGGTTAATAACCCTAGGTGTTCATCGATTCCCACTGCCATCTGGATCACCTTGATCTAGAGCCCTACAACAACAATCTGGACTTGGCTCTCAATGCTGCCAGAGAACAGGGCGTGACAGGGTTTTTATTGATTGGAATCGACTTTAATAAATTTAATCAACTAATTGATATAAAAGGAAAATATTCCGATGTATGGCTAAGTATTGGCTGTCATCCATTGAGCGAGGAGCTCGGCGAACAGGCTGGGTTCAAAAGAGCCCAATTGGAGGCTCTGGCTGCCGATTCGAATGTTGTCGCTGTTGGTGAAACTGGGCTGGATTACCACTACGCACCTGAGAAAAAAGAATTTCAGATGAGGGCCTTTCAGGCGCATTTTGAGGTGGCGGCGACTGAACGAAAACCTATCATTATTCATTCTCGTTCTGCGGTTGAAGATACGCTCGATTTGATGAGTCAGTACAGAGAGAAGGTCACCGGTGTACTACATTGCTTCACTGAAAGCTGGGAAATGGCGGAAGCAGCTATTGAGATGGGTTACTACATCTCTCTCTCCGGTATAGTCACATTTCGCAATGCTGAGGCATTGCGAGAGGTTGCTAAAAGGGTTCCGCAAGACAGGTTGCTGATAGAGACAGACTCTCCTTGGTTGGCGCCAGTTCCCCACCGTGGAAAGAAGAATGAACCCAAGTATTTACCGGAAGTCGCAAAATGTATTGCCGAACTTCGCGATACCTCTGTGGAGGCCATTGCCGAAGCCACCAGCGCGAACTTTTACCGGTTGTTTGATATTGAGCCGCCGTTGAACCCTAGCTGACAAGTTTTAATAAAGAGAAGGAAAGAATGAGCCTACCCCAAATAATCCAGATTCATACCATGCTGGAGCTGCAAGACTCCATGAACACCAAAGTAAATGCCGACTGGCGTGAGCAGAATTTTGCTTGGTATCGGGCCATTTGGATTGAATGCGCTGAAATGCTGGATCATCACGGTTGGAAATGGTGGAAACACCAAGAAATGGATCGCGAGCAGATGATGCTTGAACTCATTGATATCTGGCATTTTGGGCTGTCCATTTTGATTCTTCGCGGCGATGACGCGGAGTCCGTCTGTAAAGACCTGACCATTGGGCTGTCCGATTCGATACATATGGATTTCCCCGAGCAGCTCGAGGCCTTTACTGAGGATGTTTTGCACACCAAATCCTTTGATGCGAGGCGATTTGGTGGCTTGATGAAGTCTGTAGGCTTGGAATTCGAAGAACTGTTCCGCAGTTACGTCGGTAAGAATGTATTGAATATGTTCCGGCAGGATAAGGGCTACAAGGAAGGCACCTACATTAAAATTTGGGACGACAAGGACGACAACGAGTGGCTGGTCGAGATATTGCAAAAACTGGATTTGGCCGCTGAGGGGCTAGCAGGGCTGGTATACAGTGCTTTGGATGAAGCCTATCCAGACTAACCATTCTGGTTTGAGAGATACCCATTGAATAAATCCAAGGTATTTATTATTGGTCTGGTGGTTCTTCTGGCCCTTTTGCAAATCAAGCTCTGGTTTGGAGAGGGAAGCCTTGAGGAGCGTGCCAGCCTCATGCGTGAAATTGAGAGTCAGGAGCAGGTGAATGATCGTCTCGAGGCGCGCAATGAGGTAGTTGAAAGGGAGATTGAGGAGTTTCGCGAAGATCCGGAAGCAGCTATCGAAGAGCGCGCACGAGAGGAGTTAGGGTTAATTAAAGAAGGCGAAACTCTCTATTTGTTTATTGACGAAGATGAGTAACAAGATCCATGTTCTGGTTCCGGCAGCGGGATCAGGTCTTCGGTTTGGCGCTGGTAAGCCGAAGCAGTATTTGAGGTTTCAGGGTGGTTTGCTTATTGATCACACCATTTCGCAGCTTCTGAATTTGATCTCCCCGCAAAACTTGGTAGTAGGTTTGGCCTTAGAAGACAATTTTTGGAGCGAAACCCTGTCGAGTAAATTGGGTCCAGTCACAACAGCTGTTGGCGGTGATACTCGAGCCCAAACGGTTTCCCATCTGCTAGCAGCCCTTGGAGAAGTAGATGGCCAGGACTGGGTGCTTATTCACGACGTTGTTCGTCCCTGCATCGATCAAGCTAGCTTTGCGTCACTCTTCAATGCTATGACGACTACTCAGGCAAGCGGTTTATCTCTGGGGCGGCCTGTTCATGAAGCGGTGAAGCGTGTTTCTGAAGATGGCCGCGTGCTAAAAAGCGAAGTCAGAGGCGGGCTCTGGGCCACGCAAACGCCGCAGGTCTTTCGCTACACAGCGCTGCTTGAATCGATGCAGAAATGTATGCAGCAGGAGCTGCATTTTGACGATGAGATGATGGCGTTACATCACTACGGGTTTGGCACAGAAATGGTGGAAGGCTCGCCTCTAAATATCAAAATCACCACCAGCGATGAATTGGAACTAGCGGAGAGCTACTGGAAAATTATGAACACTAATGAAATTGGTGCCCAAGAGTGAATCAGTCCATGCGGATAGGTCAGGGTTTTGACGTGCATGCTTTTGCGGAAGCTGCTCCAGAAGGTGCAGCTATTGTTGTCGGTGGCGTTCATATTCCCCACTGCGCTGGCATTTTGGCCCACTCTGATGGTGATGTGTTGCTCCATGCTATTTGCGATGCGCTGCTAGGAGCCTTGGCACTCGGAGATATTGGTCATCATTTTCCAGACACTGATCCTAAGTGGAAGGACGCCGATAGCAGAAAACTTCTCTGTGGAGTAAAGAAGCTGATTCAAGATAAAGGTTATTTGGTGGCGAATCTTGATTCGACTCTTATAGCGCAGGCACCAAAATTTGCTCCCTATATCGATCAGATGCGGGGCAATATAGCTGCAGACATTGGTGTATCCATCGATCAGATAAGCGTGAAGGCCACCACCACAGAAAAATTAGGATTTACTGGTCGGGGCGAAGGCATTGCCGCGCAGGCCATTGTTTTACTGGTTGAAAAGCCAGTCTGATTCACTCAACCGCGAATTCTAACTTGTCCAAATTTGATGTCCCTCTGGTAGAGCGGGTTTATCGTAAATCCGATGATCTCACCGCCAGTCTTAAGCGTTTTCCCGAAGATTTTGTTGTTGATGAGCTCTGGCAGCCGGAGTTTAGTGGAGATGGGGAACATCTTTATCTGCAGGTAGAAAAGGTTGGCCAAAATACCGCTTGGGTTGCCCAGCAGCTCGCCAAGGTATTTGGTGCGGTCAAAAAAGATGTGGGCTATTCAGGGTTAAAAGATCGCCAGGCAATCACTCGCCAGTGGTTCAGTCTGACTGTGCCAGCGGAGCGCGCCCAGATTGAACCGCAAATTGAGGGGGTAAAAATCCTTCAACGTGGCAGGCATAGCCATAAGTTGCGTCGTGGCACTCATGCGGGAAATCGGTTTGCGATTCGTCTGCGTGATCTTGAGGGCGATCTTGAATCTCATCAGGGCCTTCTTGCGGAACGTCTTGATGCCGTGGCAGAACATGGCTTTCCCAACTATTTCGGTTCCCAGCGATTTGGTCGGGGTGGAAATAATCTACGTACCGGAATGCAGCTGTCGGCCCGACGCCAGCTGATCAAGCATCCGAAGCGAGGGATTTATCTTAGTGCTATGCGCAGCGCGTTGTTTAATGGCGTATTGGCCGAGCAAATTCGCTTGGGTAATTGGCCAGAGATTCTGGCCTCAGCTTATCCAGCTACTGGACCAATGTGGGGCAGGGGGCGGCCAATTGCAGCGGAAATTGGCGCTGATGTTGAGGCTCGGATAGTAGGAGAGCAATCCGAACTTTGCGATATTTTGGAGCACGGCGGACTTAGCCAAGAAAGACGGCCGTTGGTGCAAAAGTGCACCGATTTTAATTACAGCATTGAGGGCGCAGATTTATTGTTGAGCTTTGATCTTCCTCCCGGAAGTTATGCAACTGTATTGATCGAAGAATTGGTCGCAATTCGCCATGAAAGGGATCACTTATCTCCGAATATTCAGGGATAGCCTGTGGTAATATTTCGAGGTTACAAAACAGCACAATAAGCTTCTCTGGGCATTCAATGAATCAACTTAAACAGCGCGGAATAGGGATGACGTCTCAGCGCACCAGAGAGCGCCTGATTAGTCGCCTGCGTGAAGAGGGGATTGAGAACCAAGATGTTCTAGAGGCCATACGCAATACGCCTCGCCACCTCTTCGTCGATGAGGCTCTCGCGCATCGAGCTTATGAAGATACCGCGTTACCCATAGGTTATTCCCAGACTATTTCTCAGCCCTATATTGTTGCCCGCATGACTGAGATTGCTCTGTCACAAGGCAAGCCGGATAGGTTGCTTGAGATCGGCACAGGTTGCGGTTATCAAACCGCGGTGTTGGCTCAATTGGTCTCAAGGGTTTTTAGTGTCGAACGAATTGAGCCCTTGTTAGACCGGGCAATAGAAAATCTGGCACAAATTGGAATTAGCAATGTGGTGTGCAAACTCGCCGACGGCAAAATGGGTTGGGAAGACCGTGGCCCCTTTAATGTCATCCTTAGTGCCGCGGCGCCAGAGAAAGTGCCACCCGAATTATTGGATCAGCTCGCACCCGACGGAATGCTAATTATCCCGGTAGGTCCAGAAGGCAAGCAGGTGCTTGCGGTGGTTCATCGCCAAGGCGAGGCGAAGGAGTATAAGACCTATGAGATGGAGCCAGTTCGTTTTGTCCCCCTGCTGAGTGGTGTAACTCGCTAATGAACAACTCCAGTTCTCCTGTGAATTTTTCAGGCAACTGGTTCGGCGTATTTTTGCGTGGCACAGCGATGGGGGCGGCAGACCTTGTTCCCGGCGTGTCCGGCGGAACCATTGCCTTTATTTCTGGCATCTACGAGCGACTAATTGAAGCTATCGCCAATCTGGATATTGCCGCTATCCGACTTGTATTCAAAGGCAATGTTAAAGGCGCCTGGCAACATATCGATGGCACTTTCCTATCGGTACTCGGGGTTGGCATTCTGACCTCCATTTTTGCACTGGCCCATTTGATTGAGCATCTGGTAGAAAATCAACCCATTCTAGTCTGGTCTTTTTTCTCTGGCCTAATTCTGGCGTCGATAATTTTTATGCTGCGCCGTGTATGGCCCAATTCATTTGTCGCCATC
>JABJGI010000127.1 GCA_018662305.1 Porticoccaceae bacterium
AGCCAAAGAATCGAGCGTGGACATGGTTCCCAGGTAACTTCCGAAGTTAGTTTCCAAGCCCCAAAATGCCACTAAGTATTGCCCGGGAATGCCGTAGGTTCTGGTTAATTCGTTTAGAAAATCCCGATGCTCACGATAAAGGTCACGACCTCTCGAAATACGTGATTCAGATACCCGAAGATTCAGATAATGGGCAAAGGTCTGCACAAATTCCGGCTGCGACCGATCCAGCTCAACCACACGAACAATGGGTTCCAGATTGCCTACCACATCTTCAATTACCCATTCAGAAATAGATTCCTGTCGCGCTTGATCCTGAAACTCTGTCAAACAGACCCCAAAATCTTTTTCTTGTGAAAAAGCCACTAGCGGAGATAAAAGAAGAACAGAAAAGATCAGAATTATTTTCATGACGGGCAGATTCAATTTACGTTACCCAGATGGTTACATCGGCACCAGACTTAGGCAAGCAGAATGCCGTTACAGTGTCGCAAAGTTAGGTAAAAATCGTTATATTGCGCGGCCACAAAAGCCCAGTAAATCAGCAAACTTCTAACAGAGCATTAGCATGAGCCAACGCCGCATTTTGGTTACCAGCGCACTACCCTACGCAAACGCCCCGTTGCATCTAGGTTACATGCTCGAAGCTGTGCAAACAGACATATGGTGTCGCTTTCAACGACACAGAGGTCATGAGTGCTACTACGTCTGTGCCGACGACGCTCACGGCACCGCGATTATGCTCAAAGCCGAAGAATCCGGCATATCTCCCGAGGCCCATATAGAGGCCATTCAGAAAGAGCATGAGCAGGATCTTAGAGACTTCCATATCGCCCTGGATAATTATCACTCCACTCACTCAAAGGAAAATCAGGGCTTTTCGGAATCTATTTATCTGGCTCTGCTCGAGAATGGGCACATCTCGCGAAAAACCATTACTCAAGCCTACGATGAAGAAAAAGGCCTCTTCCTAGCAGATCGTTTTATTAAGGGGACTTGCCCGCGCTGTAAATCGCCTGATCAGTATGGTGATAACTGTGAGGTTTGCGGGGCGACCTATGCGCCAAATGATCTGATCGATCCGGTCTCCGCCCTATCCGGCTCCAAGCCCGTTGAGAAAGAATCAGAACATTTCTTTTTTGACCTCCCACAGTTCGATGAATTTTTGCGCGAATGGCTAGCTTCTGGCAGCCTGCAACCAGAAATTGCCAACAAGCTGAATGAGTGGGTCGAAGAAGGACTTCAGGCTTGGGACATCAGTAGAGACGCACCCTACTTTGGTTTTGAGATACCAGATCAACCGGGCAAGTATTTTTACGTCTGGTTAGATGCGCCGATCGGCTACATGGCGAGCTTCAAAAACTATATTGACGAGCACAACTCCAATCTCAATTTCGATGATTTTTGGAAAAACGATGAGGACACGGAGCTTTACCACTTTATTGGCAAAGACATCGTCAACTTCCACGGTTTGTTCTGGCCTGCCATGCTTAAATCTGCGGGCTACAGATTACCAAACGGCGTCTTTGCCCATGGATTTATCACGGTTAATGGCACCAAGATGTCAAAGTCTCGGGGTACCTTTATCCAAGCCAGAACCTGGCTAGATCATTTACCGCCTGAGCCCCTTCGCTACTACTACGCGGCTAAATTAGGAGCGGGTGTCGAGGATATCGACCTCAATCTCGAAGACTTTGTTGCTCGTGTAAATTCTGACCTGGTGGGCAAGCTGGTCAATATCGCCAGCCGGTGTTCTGGATTTATTCACCGCCTCAACAATGGTGAGCTCGGCCCAACAATCTGGAATCAAGAACTCTGGGAGAAGTGTCGCGTGGTCGGCGACCGTATCGCTGATCATTATGAAAAACGGGAATACAGCCGAGCGATGCGCGAGATTATGGCCGTTGCGGATATGGCCAATGAATATATTGCCGACAAAGAACCCTGGAAGCTGGCCAAAAACGACGAAACACGAACGGAAGCAATAGCTGTCTGCAGTGATGGAATTAACCTCTTCCGTTTGCTGATGATCTATCTGCGACCGGTCTTGCCTGAAATGGCGGAAAAATGTACCGAGTTTTTGCAAGATGATCTGGATTGGCGCTCGGAGCCTCGCCCACTTTGTAGTCACGCTATTTCAAAATTCGAACCATTGATGAGTCGCATCGATATAAAACAGGTTGAACAAATGCAGGAAGAGAACAAGACTGAAACGGCAGCAGTTGCAGAGCCTTCAGCGGATAAGAAGCCTTCAGCGAATAAGAAGCCAGAACAAGCAAGCTCAGACATCATTGAGTTCGCCGACTTTGCCAAAGTAGATCTGCGTGTAGCGGAGATTGTCGAAGCCAACCACGTCGAGGGAGCCGACAAACTGCTTCAGCTCAGCCTCAATCTTGGCA
>JABJGI010000090.1 GCA_018662305.1 Porticoccaceae bacterium
AATATAGGTATGTCCAGTCACCCAACCGACATCCGCTGTGCACCAATAAATATCGCCATCCTTATAGTCGAAAGCGTACTTAAAGGTCATGGCGGCCATTAACAAATAACCGCCGGTGGTGTGCATTACGCCTTTAGGTTTTCCGGTAGAACCCGAGGTATAGAGAATAAATAGCGGGGTCTCGGCATCCACCATCTCTGGATCACAAACTGCGCTAACACTTGCCACGGCGGCGTCATACCAGATATCCCGGCCATCCTGCATTTCAACGTCAGCGCCAGTGCGCTTAACCACAATGCAGGTGCTTAGATTTGGACAACCTTGTAATGCCTTGTCACAGTTCTCCTTCAGAGGGATTTTCTTGCCACCGCGAACGCCTTCGTCGGCAGTAATAAGCGTCTGGCAATCGCTATCGAGAATTCGATCTTTTAGGGATTCAGGCGAGAAGCCACCAAATACCACTGAGTGGATGGCGCCGATGCGAGCACAAGCCAACATGGCATAGGTGGCTTCAACCACCATGGGCATATAGATACAAACACGATCACCTTTTTTAACGCCTCGATCCTTCAGGACGTTGGCTAGTCGACAAACCTGTTCGTGTAATTCGGCGTAGGTGATATGAGCGCTGTCGTTCGGATCATCACCCTCCCAGATAATGGCAGTCTGATTAGCACGAGTCGGTAGATGCCGATCAATGCAGTTGACCGTGACATTAAGTGTTCCACCGCTAAACCAGGAAGCCTTGCCCGCCCTGAAGTCGTAGTCGCTTACCTGATCCCACTCTTTGTCCCAGGTCAGAAATTTCCTGGCCTGCTCAGCCCAGAATTCATCTGGGTTCTCCACCGATTGCTTGTACATACTTTCGTACAAAGCCTGATCAATATGGGCGCCCTCTTTGAAGGCGTCGGGAATATCGTGGTTTTCAATTGAGTAGGACATAACTAATAACTGGCTTTTATGATCTGTTTCAGACGGGTGGATAAATCTACTACAAATTGGATTTGTTTTCTTTTAGTGGCAAAAACCCTTTCGGGCAGAAAACTGCTCCTGCGTTTTCTGCACTTCCGCCATCCATGGCGGTCGCAAGCTCAACGGGATCATAGTGCGATCTGGCAGTTGGGTGTTTGTTTGCGACTTGAAGCCGCCGAGAAGCACAGTTTCAATTCGTTGAAAGCGAGGACTGTCTGAGGCGTCTCAATGACGCCGAGTTCCGCAGCTTAGAATTGAAGCGAGCATCGCAGGGTATCTGCGCTGCAGGCGGCGGAATGGAGCAGGCGGTTTTCGCCCCTTTTGCCAAGACAAAAGGGGTAACTATCTATACTGCTTGAACGGGAATACTTTGGTTGGTTCGGGAAACCTTGTTGTCGGTTCCATCGAAATAGACGAGCTTGGGAACATGCTTATTGGCTTCTTCTTCCGAGTAGTGTCCGTAGGCAGCAATTATCACTCGATCACCAACCTGCACTTTGCGTGCGGCAGCACCATTCATGGAGATCATGCCTGATCCTCGTTCACCGAGAATAATATAGGTAGAGAAGCGCTCGCCATTGTTGACGTTGTATACGTCAATCGCTTCAAATTCGCGCAATCCAGCCTGATCGAGAAGATCTTCATCAATTGCGCAGGAACCATCGTACTCAAGCTCGGCGTGGGTCACGCGAGCGAGGTGCAATTTAGCTTTCAGCATTTTCAGGTTCATAATCTTTTGTCTCCTGCCCTCACCAATTTCTATTTTAAATTAAGGGTCAAGTTGTCAATCAGACGCGCCGCAGATGTAAAAAGGGCGCCAAGTATAGCCAATTCTTTGTCGTCGTCTACTGCTGGATCCAGCGTCTCAGCGTTACATACAGAAAAATAATCCAGTCTAAATCCAGCTGCTTCAATCTCTGCTTTGGCGGATTCTTCAATGGCTCGGAAATCCCGCTCGCCTTGCTCAATTTTCTGCTTCGCATTGGATAAAGATTGATGAAGCTGATTTGCCTTTGGGCGCTCATCTTCTGTGATGTAGGCATTACGGGAACTAAGGGCCAGACCATCTTTATCTCGTGCGATTGGCGCTCCGATAATCTCTACACCCATGCAAAGATCAGTAGCCATGCGTTTCACAATGGCTAGCTGTTGATAATCCTTCAATCCAAAGATTGCCACATCAGGTTCCACGATATGGAAGAGCTTTGTCACAACCGTGGTAACGCCCTCAAAATGCCCAGGCCGAGAAGCACCACAGAGAATATCCGTCATAGTTGGTGCTAACACCCGAGTCTGACCTTCCATACCGTTTGGGTACATTTCAGTCTCATCCGGGAAAAATAAATAGTCGCATCTTGCTGCATCGAGCTTTTGGCAATCTGAATCGAAAGTTCGAGGGTACTGATCCCAATCTTCGTTGAGGCCAAACTGCAGGCGGTTTACAAATATTGTCGCCACTACAATATCGGCATTTTTTCTGGCCAAATGGATCAGCTGCAAATGACCCTCGTGCAGGTTCCCCATGGTGGGAACACAAGCAATACGCTTACCCTGAGCCCGCAAAGCATCTAGCTCTGCTCTCAAGTCAGCAATGTGTCGAAATATGCGCAAATTCATAAGGTCGGCAAGCTTAAACCAGAAATGGTGCAGTGCCAAATAAACAAGCCAAAACCTGCAAACCACTACCTTTTCAGATTTTGCGACCCAAAGGCCGGAAGCTTTACGCTAAAGAGTGTGCCGATACCCTGCTCTGTCTCAATTTCTACTTTGCCACCGTGTTTTTCGAGAATTCCATAAACTACGGGAAGCCCCATTCCAGAACCTTTACCAATTTCTTTGGTGGTAAAAAATGGGTCAAATATCTTGCCCAGTACCGCTTGATCTATCCCCTCTCCGTCGTCCTGTACATGCACCACAATCTCACCCGGGCCTCGCTCCACCTCGACATCCACGTCCACAGAAGAATCTGAGGATTGAGATGCATTGAGTAATAAATTACTAAAAACCT
>JABJGI010000107.1 GCA_018662305.1 Porticoccaceae bacterium
GGCTACGATTCATGGAATTACCTGTTTGCCTATCCTTATTGTAGAAAGCTGATCAATCAGAGCAATAAGTTTACTGCTCCGACTCAAGAGTTTCGTCAGGTTGATTTGAAAAAGTAAATTCCTGCTGCCCACTAAAGCCTAAGTAGAGGCCAAGCAGCATCATGAGTAAAAAGAAGGTGGTCGCCGGAATGGCGACCCACTTGGAAACTCTACCCCACCTCTCCCAGTTCATAACGAGTTAAATGGAGCTCGAACAGCCTACTGGAAGCTTGAGTTAATTCGGTTAAGGCACTCTTTGCCTGGGCAAAGCTCAGTGTCACCCATCTGATTGAAAGGCATCTCTGAAGTGTCCATCATTTCGTGGAATTCCGCCGCGACCGGATCAAGATAGATAAGGCCCGTTAGAATCTTGCCGTCGTCCTTATACTCCTGAACCTTATTGATTGCAGATAGACGATCCGAAGGATCGTAGCTGCTTTCTGCCTTGTGCAGGTGAATGGCGGAACCATCATGCAGAATCACTTCTTCCGTTGTACCGGGTTCGTACTTAGCCTTAATCTCTTCTTGATAGGGTACAAAATCCATCACTACACCGGTCTCTACATGATCGCGGGTGTAATCGTAGCTCTTGGTAGAACCGGGATGGTTGTTGAAAGTCACGCAGGGAGAGACCACATCTATCAAAGCAAACCCTTTGTGTTTGATAGCAGCCTTAATAAGAGGTACTAGTTGCTCTTTGTCACCAGAGAAACTGCGCGCAACAAAAGTGGCACCTAGTTGCAACGCAACACCCACTAGATCAATTGGGCTGTAAGGATTTGGCGCACCTTTGCGGCTTGCAGAACCCTGATCCTGAGTGGCTGAACCCTGACCTTTAGTCAGACCGTAGCAGCCATTGTTTTCAACTACATACACCATATTTAGATTACGGCGCACGACATGAGCGAACTGTCCCATACCAATAGAGGCCGAATCACCATCTCCGGAAACACCAAAGTAAGTCAGGTCGCGGTTGGCAACATTTGCACCTGTTGCAACTGAAGGCATACGTCCGTGGACTGTATTAAAGCCGTGAGCTTGATTCAGAAAATAAGTAGGCGACTTGGACGAACAACCGATCCCGGAAAGCTTGGCCACTCGATGAGGCGGCAAATCCAGCTCCCAACATGCGCGAACAATGCCGGCACTTATGGAATCGTGACCACAGCCAGCACAGAGTGTCGAAATAGCACCCTCGTAGGAAGCTTCCGTGAGACCAATGCGGTTGGTGGGCAGATCAGGGTGGCGAAATTTTGGCTTGATATAACTCATAATATTTTTCCTGCCTAGGCACTGTCTTTGTGGATAGGCTGAACTTTGTCGGCACCAACAACACCGAGAATATTCTCAGCGATGAAAGTGGCGTTAATAGGTGTACCGTTGTAATGCAAAATAGGCAGAAGCTTTTTCGGGTTCACTTCTAACTCGTTCACCAACAAGGTGCGCATCTGCCCGTCACGATTCTGTTCGATCACCATGACGTAGTCATGGGACTCGATAAAATCGAGAACCGAGTCGTGGAATGGAAAAGACTGCAATCGCAGATCGTCCACTTCATAGCCTTTTTCAGAAACGTGATCCATCGCTTCATCAAGAGCAGCACGCGTAGTACCAAAGTGAATCACTCCGTAGCTCTTATCAGTTCCACGCTCTGTGATAACCGGCTTTGGTGTGTACTCGAGCGCAGAGCGGAACTTCTTGGTAAGACGCTCCATGTTTTCAACATAGATATCGCCGTTCTCAGTGTAAATGGCGTATTCGTCGCGACTGGTTCCACGGGTAAAAAATGCCCCCCGATCCGGATGAGTACCGGGATAGGTTCGATAGGTCATACCGTCACCATCAACATCCAAATAGCGACCAAAGTCCTTCCCAGCCTCCAGCTCTTCTGCCGTCATAATCTTGCCGCGGTCGTAGCTGTAGTCTTCGTCCCATTCCAACGGCTCAGAAATCCAGTCGTTCATACCTAGATCAAGATCGGTCAGCATAATGACCGGAGTCTGAACTCGCTCAGCGATATCAAAGGCAGCTACCGTTTGGTCAAAGCAATCTTTGGGATCCGACGGGAATAGCAAGATGTGCTTGGTGTCTCCGTGCGAAGCATAGGCAGAGAGCAGAACATCAGATTGCTGAGTTTTGGTTGGCATGCCGGTGGATGGCCCTGCGCGCTGGACATCAATAAGCACAGCCGGGACCTCGGCAAAGTAAGCCAGCCCCAGAAATTCATTCATCAGAGACACACCCGGGCCACTGGTGGCGGTAAAGGCGCGCGCACCATTCCAGTTAGAACCGATAACCATACCCATGGCAGACAATTCATCTTCTGCCTGAATCGAAGCGTAGTTCTTTTTCCCGGAAGCCGGATCAATGCGCAGCCGAGCCGCGTACTTTTCAAAAGCCTCAGCTACTGAAGTTGAGGGAGTAATTGGGTACCAGGCACAAACTGTTGCGCCACCATATACCGCTCCCAAACCACAGGCCGTATTTCCATCGACAAAGATCATATCTTTGATTAAATCGCGTCGCTCAAGACGAATACCCAGCGGGCATTCAAAGTTATCCTTGGCGTAGTTGTAACCCAATTCAAGGGCGTGAATATTCGGCTGAATCAGCTTCTCTTTGCCTTTGAATTGATCTGAAACCAGACTCACCAGAACTTCAAATTCAATTTCGATCAGAGCGGCAATCGCACCAACATAAATAACGTTCTTAAATAGCTGGCGCTGACGTGGATCTTTGTATTCCGTATTGGTGATCTGAGTCAGTGGAATACCAATATAGTTGATGTCGTCGCGAATCAGCCTTAAATCCAATGGCTTGGTATTGTCGTAGAGGAAGTAACCGCCTGGGCTCACTTCTTTGACATCGCGCGGCATGCTTTCCGGGTTTACGGAGCACATCAGATCACAGGTGTCGCCACGACGACCCACATGACCCTTTTCGTTGATACGCACTTCATACCAAGTCGGTAGCCCCTGAATATTTGAGGGGAAAATATTCCTCGCACTAACCGGAATTCCCATACGGAAAATCGACTTGGCGAACATGTGGTTGGCACTGGACGAACCCGAACCATTCACATTGGCGAACTTAACGACAAAGTCGTTTAAGCCAGATACATTTTTTGGCATGCCTTTCTTTATCTCAGTCATGCGGCTTGCCCTGCTTTAGTAACGGTGTAAACAAATTTCTCCATATCCCATGCGGCAGTTGGACAACGCTCAGCACAAAGACCACAGTGCAAACAAACGTCCTCGTCTTTAACCATAACGCGGCCAGTACTCAATTTGTCTGAAACCAATAGATCCTGATCCAGGTTCTTGGCTGGGACAATTAGCTTGGCGCGCAATGCCTCTTCAGTTTCTTCAATCTCGGTAAAGTTAATGCAGTCCGTTGGACAGATATCCATACAGGCATCGCACTCGATACACTTTTGCTCAGTGAAAATAGTTTGCACGTCACAGTTCAGGCAGCGCTCAGCTTCCTTGAAGGCCAGCTGCTCGTCGTATCCCAACTCAACTTCAGCCTTGATGTCGCTAAGAGCAACTTCGTTTTCCAGATGCGGAACGGCATAACGTAAATCAGTTTCCACTGCAGAGTCGTAGCTCCACTCGTGTATACCCATTTTTTGACCAAAGGTTTTCACACCAGGTGCTGGACGATCTGACAACGCCTTGCCCTGACAGAAAAGATCGATGGACACTGCGGCCTGATGCCCATGGGCAACCGCAGTAATAATATTTTCTGGTCCCCAGGCTGCATCGCCGCCAAAGAACACATTGGGTAGACTGGACTGGAAAGTAGTGCGATCAACAACCGCCATATCCCATTCGTCGAACTCGATACCAAGATCTTTCTCGATCCAAGGAAAAGCGCCAACCTGACCTACTGCACAAATTACGTCATCACACTCGATGTCGAGGGTTTCACCAGTGGGTGTCAGCGTACGCCTGCCATTTTCGTCATAGATAGACTCAACACGGTCAACACGAATAGCCACAAGCTTGCCATCTTTGTGCACGAACTCCTTTGGCGTAGTGTTGCACTCAAATGGAATGC
Source organism: Porticoccaceae bacterium (assembly GCA_018662305.1). Classification (GTDB taxonomy): domain Bacteria; phylum Pseudomonadota; class Gammaproteobacteria; order Pseudomonadales; family GM7GCV1; genus JABJGI01. The sequence continues at coordinate 4,099 of JABJGI010000107.1, forward strand.
CTTCGCGCTCAGCATCTTCCTTTTCCCATGGTGATGCTTTCATGGCTTCAAAGGTTGAACGCACGGATATCGTTACCTGCTCGCCACCCAATCGACGCGCAGTACGACAGCAATCCATCGCGGTATTACCGCCTCCGAGTACAACCACTTTTTTACCAATCTTTTCGACATGCTCAAAGGCGACATTGGCCAACCACTCAATACCTAGATGGATATTGTCATCACACTCTTGCCTGCCAGGAACATCCAAATCTCGAGGCTTAGGCGCGCCAGTGCCAACAAAAACCGCATCGTAATTTTTATCGAGCAGCTCTTTCATGCTCTCAACGCGAGTGTTGAAGTGCTGAAGCACTCCCATATCAAGGATGTAATTCACTTCTTCGTCCAGAACGGTTTCTGGAAGACGGAATGAGGGAATCTGGCTGCGCATAAAACCGCCGCCCTTAGGGTTTTCATCGTAGAGATCGATGTCGTATCCCAGGGGCATCAGGTCGCGGGCAACTGTCAGGGAAGCTGGCCCAGCGCCAATGAGGGCAATTTTTTTGCCATTCTTTTTGCTCGGGATTTCCGGCATGCGGTCTTTGACATCGTCTTTGTAATCGGCAGCGACACGCTTCAGGCGACAAATAGCAACCGGCTCTTCCTCAATACGACCGCGGCGGCAAGCCGGCTCACATGGGCGATCACAGGTTCGACCCAAAACACCGGGAAATACATTTGACTCCCAGTTGATCATATAGGCGTCTGAATAGCGCCGCTGAGCGATTAAACGAATATATTCTGGCACCGGAGTATGGGCTGGACAGGCATACTGACAGTCCACCACTTTGTGGAAGTACTCCGGATTTTTAGTATCTGTTGGCTGCAAGATTTCCCCTCTATTTTGCCCAGCTAAAAAATCCGCGCGATGGTAGCATTTGTCACCTCGCTTTCACAGTACAGAAACATAGGATTACACCCTTAACCTAGTGAAAACTAAATAGCTCTATACTCAAGTCTTGAAAGCACTCACAAAACCCTGAGAATTCGTTGGTATGCCCTTTTCAGAAACCTCTTTTAACGATCGCTTGGCCGGCCTCAGCGCGCCGCAAAACTTACCGCTTTTTTGCTCAATTTTGCGAGGCCTGGAACGAGAGGGTTTGCGGGTAGACCAGAATGGAAAAATCTCCCAAAAGCCCCACCCAGACTCATTGGGGTCAACACTCACACACCCCTACATTACGACGGACTATTCAGAAGCACTGTTGGAATTTATTACTGAACCCTCAAACTCCATTGATGATGTGTTAAATCAACTGGAATTAGTGCTCACCTCTGCTTGCAAACAGATTGATGGTGAAATTCTCTGGGCAGGAAGCATGCCCTGCCAAATTGGTGAAGAATCGGAAATTCCAATCGCTTACTACGGCACATCAAATATTGGACATATGAAGGAGGTATACCGCCGAGGCTTGGGGCATCGCTATAGCAGAAAGATGCAAACTATCGCTGGTGTTCACTTCAACTACTCGCTGCCTAATGCCATGTGGAGCGCTCTCCGCCGACAGGACGGTAGTACGCTGGCACTTCAGGATTATAAAACCGAGGGCTACTTTGCCATCATCCGTAACTTCCGCCGCTGGCTTTGGCTATTACTCTACCTAATGGGTTCTGCACCCGCGGTATGCCGATCATTTGTCAAAGATCGCAAGCATCAATTGCAAGTTCACAACCAAGACAACCATACGCTCTGCGCTCCATTCGGTACTTCGCTTCGCATGGGAGATTTAGGTTATCAAAGTACCGCCCAGGACGCCTTGGTGGTCTGCTACAACAGCCTCGAAAATTACATTGAGATTCTGCGCGACGCCATTCTTACTCAGACTAAGGAATATGAGGAGATAGGAGTTGTGGATAGCGAGGGAAACCATCAACAATTGAACTCTGGGCTGCTGCAAATCGAAAATGAGTTTTACAGCACCATCCGACCCAAGCAGACCACGCGCAGGGGTGAGACTCAGCTAAAAGCGCTTCAAGATCGAGGCGTAGAATATATTGAAGTGCGCTGCCTAGACCTAAACCCCTTCGATCCAGCGGGTATCTCAGAGCAACAAATATATTTTGTCGAAGCGTTTCTGCTCACTTGCCTCCTTACTCCTAGCCTTAAGACTCACAACGAGGAGTACTCTGCCATTCAGGAAAATCAGAAACTTGCGGTGTATCGCGGGCGCGATCCAGAAATGCTTCTACACAAAGGCGACGGTAGTCAGGCTTCATTAAAAGAATGGAGTCACGAAATTTTTGAATCCATAATTCAGAGTGCAAATTTGTTGGACAAGGCTACGGAAACTGACAAATATTCTCGTGCGGTGAGTCACTACGCTCTCAGTCTAGAAGATCCAGAACTCACTCCCTCAGCGCAAATTCTGAATCAACTTAACGAAACGGAATCGACTTACCACGCTTGGGTCAGAGACCGATCCAAAGAAGCGACTAATTATTACCAAAACCGAAATCTCAGCGAGCCCGATCAAACTCGATTAAACGAAATCGCCAAACAATCCGTAGCGGATCAAAAAGATATCGAGGCTCGGGATAATCTCGATTTTGACCAATACCTGAATAACTACTTCGATCAATACCGCAACCTGTGAATTTTCTAGGCCACCTTGCCTTAGCTTGGCCGAACGAAAACCTGATGATTGGGGGTTTTCTCGGCGACTTTGTCAAAGGGCCGCTAAAGGGGGAATACCCGGTCGAAATTGAACAGGGCATCGCTTTACATCGTCGTATCGACGCCAGATCGGATTCCCATCCGGCAATGCAAAACCTCAAGCGGAGCTTGCCTAAAAACTGGACCCGATACGCCGGCATTCGGGCCGATGGTTAGAAAAATATGCCGACCTTCCATTCACTCTCGCCTCGCTAGAGCGCATCGGGTCGAGACTTAAATTCGATAACCCCTTGGCAAAATCGGAAGCCGTAATACATGACCATTTGAACCTTTTTGATGAA
>JABJGI010000154.1 GCA_018662305.1 Porticoccaceae bacterium
GTTGAGTTGCCAGCACATTGCTGAGTACGCGACGGACTATGTCGAGGGCAGAATGAATTTTTGGCAGCGCCTTAAGTTCCGTATGCACCTGCGCGCCTGTGTTCATTGCGAACGTTTTATTCGGCATATGGGGCTCACCTGTATCCTATCAGGCAGATGCGCACATCAGCTAGCCACTCAAGAAGAAGTCGAAGCCGTGTTGGAACGAATTAAATCCTCTCAATAACGTCACTCCGGTTCGCATCATTCTGCCTGTTGCGGACCTCCGCTCACTAGTGCACAAATAAGCGGAATATTCTTTTAGAATTTCATGATTGATTTTCTAGCTGTGTGGCAAATGCTCATGGCAGTAAATGCCGATACTGTTGTGGTCATAAACGACCACTCATAGACTGTATTCCAAACTCTAAACTAGGCGAGATCCAAGATGGTGCGACTTAGATGCCGAATCTAGAAAAGTCCTTAAGCTGGTGTCTCTATTTTTGCCGTGTCGCGGTTTGTATTGTCTTTGGTGTCTGGACCTACGATAAGTTCGCTCGCCCAGAACACGGCGTGCAAACACTAGAAAGCTTTTATTGGATACCAGGCGTACCCGAGGTCGCGGTATCTGCCTTTGCTTTCTTACAGCTGGTCATGCTCATACTTCTGCTGACCGGGCTCTTTAAGCCACTGATCAGAGGCTATTTTCTCTTTTTGAGTCTGCTTACAGTCCTCGCTCCTGGGGCGCTTCTGGGGTACATATCGGCATTTAGCCAACAACCTCATCCAACCATACTTTTTTACACCAACTTCTGTGTTCTAGCTTGCGCCTTTGCCATTTATTATTTGCGAGACTATGACACCAAGTTAAGTCTGAAAGGCAATAACCATACCGAAGCAGATGCCGCATCTAGTAAAAGTCTAACCCTAGATATACGAGCCTCTCTCGCTCTGTGTCGATTTGGCGTCTTTCTTGTCTTTTTTGTTTGGACCCTAGCCAAATTTACTCATCCCGAGCATGGCGTAAATATTATGCGCGGACACTATATGGTTGAAGGTGTGGCTGAATTGGCCATTAGTCTATTTGGCCTATTTGGCCTATTTGAACTAGGGCTAGTTGTGGCGATGCTATTGGGGTATTGGAAGCGCATCGGCCGCGGTTTTTTTCTGCTGATTAGTATTTATTCGGTTATGACTCCGCGAGTTTTAGGCGGATACGAAATATTCTTTTCGCGGCAATCGGAACCACAAATATTCCTCTTTCCAGGCTTCGCGATGCTCGCATGTGCTATCGCGATCTACTGGCTGAGAGAATATGACACCTGGCTTTCATGGGCCGACAGGGTGCACAGTTCAAAAGTATAGGCGCACAAAAAAGGCCGCAGTAGCGGCCCTCTTTTCGGTTCAAGCTAGTTCTTTAGCCCTGCTCGAGAGTGAAGCGGCAGAGAAGCGTATTATCAATTTCCAAATCTTCCCCCCAAATAATATCGGTGTCTGGCTGCCAGCTATAGTTGGAATAGCCGCCATGGGGGCGCACAGCTCTACTAGAATGAACCGTGGCATTAGGCCAATCCGAGTCATCAAAAGCGGCCTGAGTCCAACCTGCTGGCTCCGGTAGGATATTCGCCTGACAGCTATCCAAATCGCTGGCACAGCCCGGGTTTAAAGGCGCCTGATGAATCACTTTGCAAAGCCACTCTTCACTGGTGGTGGCAAATATATCCCCATCTTCATTTCTAAATTCAGCTAGGAAACCTCCGTCGCCCATCTGCATCCGGCGAGAGCCTATGTATTCGAAGCCAGTATCATCCTCCTTGTAATCCATGATGTGCACCGCCACCTGTGCGGGAAAATCAGCTTCGAACTCAAAAACCTCAGCATTGAAAGAGCGCTCCGTGGTAACTGACACAGGGTCTGTCATCACGACTTCACCGTCGACATAAAACTCAAACCAGTTGTCCGCCCAAAGTTGCACGCTAACAGTTTCCTGAGCATAGCTAGCAGAGACAAAAAGCACCGAAACAAGCGCTAAAGCGAATTTATTCATAGGGAACCGCCAGTAAAATATTGAAGAATTATTGGTTAGACGAAATTGTAGTGACTTTGGATGCAAATATGTCCGAAAGTTGGCTTTCTTCTTGTTAAGTAAGCTAAAGACTGTGAACTAATGTTCCTGAATTAGTAGAGAGGCCAAATTCGCTCCCTTACCTTCTTCTATCTCCTGTGGAGTGAGACCGACTAACTCATGAGGGAAGACTAACCAGTCTTCAGTTTCATGCAGGAAATAGTCGGGTTCCAGATGAGTGACGTTTTTTCTGGGTTTATACCAAGGGCAGGCAATCTTCACCGCCTTTGGCGCTGTTTCTCCCGCTTTTTCTCTGATCTGCTCAAGAATCGCGCGCATCGTTTGACCGGAATCAAAGACATCATCGATCACCAGAATTTGATCTTCCGTATTTAGCTGACACAGAGCTTGATCCAATCCTTCAACTCGCACAGAACCGCTCTGCTGGTCGATACCACTGTAGGAGGTCGCCTTGATCACCGTGTGTGGCATGGAGATACCGAGATACTCGAAATACTCCTGCATTGCTATTGCGATAGGCGCGCCTCCGCGCCACACACCCAAAATCATATCTGGCCGAAAGCCACTCTTGTGGACCTTTACAGCCAGCTCAAAGGATTGGGATAAAAGCTCATTGGCAGATATATGTACTTTCTTCACGTCGACGCAGATCCAAGGATTTGCGCCGATTCTATATCAAGCTCTATCCGCCTCTATAGAGAACTAAGCTTTCTTTTCACGAGTGAGAATGTAATCCAGAGAAAACTGTCCGCCGCCTTCACGAAGAATGACAAACAATAACGCCGCCCAGAACATATGGGCCCCTAACCAGGCATCTGGATAGACAGCAAATTGAATCACTGCGGTTACGCCAAGTAAGCCGAGCGCACCCAATCGAGTAAAGATGCCAAATAGCAGCATCAGCGGGAAAAAGAATTCAGCGAGCGTACCGGCGTGAATCAGGAAGTCGCTTGATATGCCGTACTCGTATTGGAAAACGATCTTAGTGCTGCCTCCCAAATTCCAGAAGGCTAAATGTTGGTCAAAGACTGTCCAACCAGTAATTTTGGTTTGCACCGATCTCCAAAACACAACAAAGATCGCCAAGCGTGCACCGAGCAAAGGCAATCCAGCAGGAATCATCCTGGCGTATTTATCAATCATTAAGAGTATCTTTTTAATCAGCTTCATCTGTTAGTTATTCCTGTGGAGAGTGAATATCAGTAAAAAATCCATTGCTAAACCCCATCGCCATAGCAGAGGCTAGATCAAACCCAGGGTATTTCTCCAAGGTCATATCAATTGCTTCTGCCAAAATTGCACCCTTCTCTATCTCGGTAATCAGCAACAGCAGCGCAGCGTCGGCCCGACAAATCAGTAAGTCGAATTCAGGTCGAACCAGAATGCTTTGCTCGGCGGTCGCGACATCAATTTCGCTGAAATTGGGTTTTTCTATTTGATGTGCTTGCCAAATACTACGACTCGCAGTTTTTGAATCGACTAGTCGCAGAGAGGGGTGTAGTTTCAGCACGCTCGCCATAAGTTTTTCAGCACCTAGTTCATGCATTATTTGGAGACTAAGAGGTTTCGCATCTTGTGCGTGATAACAATGCTGTTTTGCCAATTCAAAGCGCGCCACATCGGCCAAATAGGGCAAGCTTAGGCAAGCTTTATCCTGGCTAACAAATTCGGGGAATTCAGCGCCAAAGAAGACCATGGCTGCAGATGCGGGTGGATTTTCTCTTATATACCGCTTGGCTAAAGCGAGGAAAAATTCCTCTCCGACAAGTTGATTAATCACGGGATAGAGATCAGATATCGCGTTCGACAAACTAAAAAACACATTGTTTCTGTAAACTGCTATTCGAGCCTGAAGCTCTGCTTCATCATGAGCGAATATCTCACCCAAACCTTCATTGCTGTGATTCAACAACGCATGCGCCATTTTCTCTTGCGAATCAGCTAAAGGAGTATTCAAGCGGCACTCTCCTTGAGTATCTTATTAGACAACGCATTTGCGGCGTATTGATTTGCCAAACCGGCTTCCAAATCCATCTGCTCAAAATCTGGAGTATCTGTATCCCATTCAATAAGAGTGGGCGGCATTTCGCCCAAATTAAAAACTAAGCTTTGATAGAGCGACCACACTTCTTGACGGACTGGACTACCGTGATCGTCTATTAAAAGCTTAGATTCGTTCGGCAAGCTCTCGATGGAGTGACCCGCCAGATGAACCTCAGCAATATTTTTAATGTTCAGTTCTTTCAAATACTGCTGTGCATCAAATCCAGTATTGTTTGCACTGACATAGAGGTTGTTGACGTCAAACAGCAGCCCACAACCCGTTGTTTTACAGAGCTCGTTAAGGAATTCAGCTTCGGAAAATTCATCACCCCGGAAGCTCAGATAAAGAGATGGGTTTTCAACCAGAATTGTTCGTTTGAGTCTGTCTTGCACCCGACCTAGGTTCTCGGCAACTAGATTCAGTGACTCCCTGGTGTAAGGCATGGGCAATAAATCATTGAGAAAAACCTGATTCCAATGACTCCAGGCCAGATGCTCTGATACGCGAGCTGGCTGATAGGCATCGACCAACTTCGCCAATCGTTCTAAATGTTCGTCATTTACGCCATCGGCAGAACCGAGAGACATACCCACTCCGTGCATCGATAGCGGAAAAGCTTCACTAACTGCTAACAGATCTTGATGGGGTAACCCGCCGTCACCCATATAGTTCTCTGGGTGCACTTCTAACCAACTCACTTCTGACTTCTGCAACAGCAAGTCAGCAAGGTGTTTAGGTTTAAAACCAATCCCAGCAGAGTTAGGTAATTCAATAGTCATCTATTCGCTCCGAAATGCACGACAGCGGCGCAATACTTATCCGTTGGGGAGGACACCTTTATTGCGCCACTGCCATACCGTCGTGCAACTCTTAGCTTGGAATATTTTGATCTGTCTCGGACAGAGATCCATTCACTAATTTTTCACAGGTACCTTGAGGAACATATATCCAGGCGTTTCCCTGACCATCTACTGTGCTAGTTCCGGCACAGGTCGTACCCGGGCCAGCGGCACAATCGTTTTTGCCAGCTTCCGATACTCCGTAGCATTTCTCAGGAACAAAATCCTGTGCAACGGCTTGCTGAGAAGCTGCCATCATTAGTGCTGCGGAAACTGCACCAGCGGTGGCCATTACTTTTGCTGCGTTTTTCATATCAAACTCCAATAAAATCAAAAATCGAAAGAATTATTTTCTGCTTACCGATATGCTTATCATCATCGGTCCACAATGAGACGAGCGGCAAAGCGCTCTGTTACTAGAAACTGCGGAGAATTTAATTAACAAAATGACATCTTCTGAGTGCCCTAACCCACCCTGCCCCAGTTGCAAATCAACTGAGGTATATGAAATTGTTCACGATCAAGCAGAGGCTCCGGAAGTGGTCTCGACTCAAAGCTGGGTGCACTATGAGGGTGTGTGTGACATCCATCCAGACAAGTGGAAATGCGGCGAATGCGCTTTTCGCTGGTACCCTAGAGATATCGTTGAAAGGGACTTAGATTTACTGACTTGGCAGCTAAACCAAGAGCTCGAGGACGGAGTTGAAGAGGCTATTCAGGCAAGAATATCGGTATTGCGGAAGGTAATTACCACTTTAGCGAACGCATAAAAAAACCCCTCTATTAGAGGGGTGTGTGCCTACAAGGAGGGATAGGATAGGCAAGGGACTAAAGACTTGCTTAAGGATTCAATGCTATTGGGCTACCTCCTGATTTTTTAACTCCAAATGTTTACCTGCTTTATGTTCGTTGTGAGCCAACAGTCCTAGAAACAGAATTGTTCCCACGGCAACTATCTCGGCTACTATCAAAGTGATCATCAGTTTTTCTCCGTCGTACTCATGATTTCATGAAAGCATTCTGCCGAAACTCGAGCATCAAGAAAAACTGATTAAAACTTCCCCTTAGTTCGGTTTTTTCGAACTGTCTTGGTCCGATTTATTATTACCTTGGCAAGGGGTTTTACTCATCCAATTTAAGGGCCGAGGTTTCGAAAATAGCTGAAACGGCGGGATGGGTAATCTTCCTCTCGGGAGAGATGGCGTAATAGCTCTCAGTTAAGTCCGGCACACTTCCAATTCGAGTGGACTCGTACATCTGTTCTATCTCCTCTGAAATTGCATCCGGGGCTAAAAACAGCCCTTTACCCACACTCGCAAAGGCTTTTAGTAAGGCACTGTCGTCAAATTCGGCAATCACTTTGGGAGCTATGTGGTTCTCCGAAAACCACTCATCAAGCTGCCTGCGCAGAGGGCTGTTCGTCAGCGGCAACAGAACGGGTTCGCCATGAATTGATGACGGGAAGTCCTTCTTGTACTTTTCCGACATAGAGCGATGGGAAAAAAAAGACATTCTGGTACTGCCTAAGAAATGGTTAAAAGCTTTCACCCCTAAACCTCTTGGCAATGGCCGATCGGACAGAATTATGTCCAGTTGATGAACCGATAGTTCACCCAATAAGTTTTCTAAGCCAGTCTCGTGGCAGACTAATCTCGGCGCGTTTGGCATCTCGAGCGCTGGAGACAATAGTCGATAAGCAATCAACTTTGGAATTGAGTCAACAATACCGACATTCAGAGTTACTGGGTTTACGGTAGATTTGTCTCGAACTCTGCCTGCCAGCTCCGCACCCAGAGAAAAAATCTCGTCCGCGTACTGATTCACTAGCTTTCCGGACTCGGATAAAACTAACCCTCGCCCAACCCGATGAAAGAGAGGTTCTCCTATGGATTCTTCCAAAGCCTTTAATTGACCACTTATGGTCTGTGGCGTTAGGTGCAGGACTTTTGACGCTTTGGCAATACTGCCCTCTCGGGCAACGGTCCAAAAATAGTAGAGATGACTGTAGTTGAGATGCCTCACGCGCGAGCCCCGAAGTAAGTTCAGCGCAGGCTAATGCATTCCCAATGATTCGAGAATACCGATTGTTTTGATTTAATACTTCGTAAATTAGATAGGTCTGATTCTAGCTAGAGCTTGCTTTCTGAGCGCCTCGAAATCTCGAGGCAAGAGAAATAAGAATGTAAATAAAGGTTCCAAGCATTCCCCCTGCTACAAGATCGCCAATCAATGAAGGTAACGCTTCCAGAGCGTGGTGAACCGCTTCAATGTAATGAACCAGTATGCCTCCACCTACCATTAGCATCGCGAGGGTACCGACAATGCTGAGCAATTTGACTATTTTGGGTAAAAGGGCAACCAGTCCGCTCCCGACAGAACTAATGAATTTCTTAAGCACACCCTCCATCTGCTCAGACTTCTCCAGTAAAAAGAGGCCCATGTCGTCCAGACGCACAATTAACGCAACCAAACCATAGACGCCCGCAGTCGCGAGAAGCGAGATACCGCAAACAACCAGGACCTGAACCGCTATAGACTGCCCCACCACAGCGGCCAATGTGATAACAATAATTTCAATAGAAAGAATAAAGTCAGTGCGGATCGCCGACTTTATTTTTGCCGGCTCACTAATTTTTGCCGTTTTGTGTTCACTACTTTGTTCATCCTCGTGATGAAACAACCAGTGAATTACATGCTCCGCACCCTCATAACAAAGATAGGAAGCGCCTAAGAGCAGTATCGGAACCAGCATCCAGGGCAAATAGGCATTCAGCAAAAGCGCGCAGGGCAAAATAATAATTTTGTTGAGGATGGAGCCCTTAGTAATTTCCCAGATAACGGGTAATTCCCGCGAAGCATGGAACCCCGTCGCCTTTTCCGCGTTGACGGCGAGGTCATCGCCAAGCAGGCCCGCCGTTTTTTTCGCCGCAACTTTTCCCATTGCAGCTGCATCGTCCAGCAACATGGCAACATCGTCGAGAATAGCGAGAATTCCAGTTGCCATATTTTTCCTTTATGCCGAAAAGGCTGATCGCGAGTCTCTAAAGCAGAATATCAGTACTAGTTAAATAAATCGTCTTGGCCATTATTGAACCGCCCTAGTGCTTCAGATTGAGTTATTTGATTCGCGTTTTCATCAATATGCTGGACCTCTAACCCCCTTTTAGACAGAGCGGTTCCGATAAGTCTGGTTCGATGGCATGTCTCAGGACGCAGTTCGGCGCACATAAGAGCAACTGAATACCCCTGAGATTTCGCCTTTTTTAAGCGATCTATGCCTTCCTGAAATCCCGGTCTTTGGGTCATTTTTTCGTAATCAGCCCGCCCGAATTCGTCCAGCTCGCCCTTTTCCGGCTTGCCGCCCAGCTGATCCCCTAGATAGAGGTATTTCAATCCATACTCAGTGCAGAGCTGTTCTAGGCTCTCACGATTGTATTGCCTGTAGTATTTCGAGTAAGGAATACTGCGAACATCAATCAGATATTGGCATCCTTTTGCTCGCACAAGATCAAAGAGTTGTTCAGGTGTGCGGTTGCCATACCCCAGGCTATATATCTTGGCTAGGCTGACCTGAGGCGAACTTGGTGACATTATTCAGAAAACTATTTGAAGGGCGTCGCATTTTAGGCACCGCAACTGCACTTTTCTAGCGCAGATAATGCCTAATAGTGCAGTTGAGATCGGAATCCCTTGGATGAAAAAACTTATTACCCACGAAAACCCTTTTATTTTGGCCAATATTCGCGAACTTATGGAACAAGCAGGCATTCCCTGTTCGATCAAAAACGAATTCGCCAGCAGCGGAAGTGGCGAGCTGCCTCACTTCGACCTCTGGCCAGAGCTATGGATATTGGACGCTCAGGATTGGGGAAGAGCTCAAAAATTGCTTGTAGAAATTAACGACAACAGCTGGGAAGAGGAATGGACTTGCGGGTATTGCGAGGAGAAAAACGCAAATACCTTCGACTACTGCTGGAATTGCCGCAAGGAACGATTTTTAGTTGAGGATGACAAAAACTAATCAGCTGGAGTCTTGGCGCCAGAAGCAATCATCTCTAAAATGCGCGCCAGTTTTTAACAATTGAGCTCTGGATTTACGTTCCAGCAAGCTGAGGAAAATATGCCCAAGATCGTCGTATGCGCGCTATACAAGTTTGTGCGTCTAAATAACTACCAATCCCTGCGCCAACCCCTACTCGACTTAATGCTCGCTGAGCGAGTTCGTGGCACTCTGCTTTTAGCCGAAGAAGGTATCAATGGCACGATCGCCGGCGGTCGAGAAGGCATTGATCAAGTTTTGGAGCATCTTCAGAAAGAACCAGCCTTAAATCCACTGGATACCAAAGAATCCTTCCATGAAGAAATGCCGTTCCTAAGATCCAAGGTAAAGCTGAAGAAAGAAATTGTCACTATGGGTGTGGAGGGTATCGATCCGAACCGCTCTGTTGGAACCTACGTAAAACCTGAGAACTGGAACCAGCTCATCTCCGACCCCGATGTCGTACTTGTAGACACTCGCAATGATTATGAAGTCGAAATCGGCACCTTTAGAAACGCTCTAAACCCAAATACCACAAGTTTTCGAGAGTTTCCTCAGTACGTTGAAGAAAATATGGACCCTAATAAGCAGAAAAAGGTGGCCATGTTCTGCACCGGTGGAATCCGTTGTGAAAAATCTACTGCCTATCTGAAAGAACAAGGATTCGAAGAGGTATATCACCTTCAGGGAGGCATCCTTAAATACTTGGAGAAGGTTCAGGAATCTGAATCACTCTGGCAGGGAGAGTGTTTTGTTTTCGACGACCGAGTTGCGGTAAACCACGATCTTGAAAAAGGTCAATATGACCAGTGCCACGCTTGTCGCTACCCTATAACTGAAGAGGATAAGTGTCATCCACACTACGCACAGGGTGTCAGCTGCCACCGTTGTTTTGACAAACACACTGAAGAGCAGCGCCAACGTTTTGCCGAGCGAGAAAAACAAATTCAACTGGCCAAAGCGCGGGGCGAAGCTCACCTCGGAACAGAGTCCCTAGAAGCCATGGAAAAGCATCGACTGGAAAAGCAGGCAGAGCGAGAACGGCAGAGAAAGTCCAACTAACCCCTCCTCCGTCAGTTCAACATTTTCGCAGGGAAGTTCGATTGTTCTAAAGACTTCCACTAATTGACCGATTTATTAGCTGGATAGTGGCTACTTGCTTCAGAGCATTTAGGCGCAAAACCTCTAATAAATCGGGTGATGCAAAGTGGATCGAGATAATGATATCGATGATGGCCAAGGCTCTGCCGAGGTCAATGAGCAGGATAGCTCAAGCTCCGTCAGTGAATCTAACCAAGAACCAAA
>JABJGI010000169.1 GCA_018662305.1 Porticoccaceae bacterium
CCAGATCACCAGTTCGTAGCCATGGCCCATAGAAATGCTTTGCGTTCTCCTGATTCTCATAGCCAGGGGTTAGAGTATCTCCAGCAACACAGACTTCACCTTCTTCATCTGTACTCAGCGGATTTCCAAAGGCGTCCATGATGGCAAGCTCGACACCTATAGGAACTCCAACACTTCCAGGTTTCCCTTCAGCTGGAGGCAGCGGATTTGAAGTGATTTGGCCACAGGTTTCCGTCATTCCGTAGATTTGAATAACAGGTGTTCCGCCCAATTTCTCTTCAATTTCCAATTGCATGGAAGGGGGCAGATCAGAAGAGACTGAGCGCACAAAACGAAGTTGCGCACCCAATTTTTCAAGTGACTCATCGCCCGTCTCCGCCAATAGACGGTTCAGCATAGTGGGCACCATCTGTATCCAACTGATGTTTTGCTCTTGCACATAGGTGGCCAATTGGCTGAATGGCAATCCCTGAGCAAAGCAAATACTTCCCCCTCGTCGAAGCGGCGCTAGAAGAAGATCAACAACAGCGCCAATATGAAACATGGGCAGGATATGCAGCGCTCTGTCTGAATCCCTGAGGTTCAAATGGTCCGCAATATTGCTGGCGGATAGGCAGAGGGCCTCTAACCTAAGAGGAACCAGTTTGGGACTGCCAGTGGAACCGGAAGTCGGCAATATCAGAGCTGTCGCCCTTTCCGAAACATCTGAAAGACAACTTTCACCACCCTTAGGACGAAAATCACGCAAATCTTTCAGAACCGCTTTAAACGAATCTGAGCCCAACACATCAAATCCCAACCAGACCAGAGAGGCTTTCTGTGCAACAGCGGCAACCAACTCGTCGTCGGACCGAGAAATAATTGCGCTAGCACCCACAGACTCAACGAGCTCCAACAGCTCTCTTTCGCTGCTCGCCGGGTTGGCCGGCACCAAAGTACATACTCCCAGCATCGCCAACTGCAACATTGCGGTCGTGGGGTGATCTGGAAGACTGGTAACAACCCGTGCGGAATAACCTAGACCGCTGTCAAGAATGTCTTCCTGCAGTCGCGCCAAACTCTCATGTAGCTCTGAATAATTCAGCTGACATCCAGTCTTATCCAGAAACACTGCGCGCTCGGAATTTTCCACTCCCAAGTGTTCAAGAATACTAAAGGGTTGGTCGTCGGAAGAAGACATCAAATAAGGGCTGACACGAAAAAAGATCAGGTTATGCAGGCTTCCGCCTAATGTCCAGAATAGAAAAGCCTGTGGAGAACAACCCTGCTTTGCTAGAATCCGCCCCCACAAGCAATACAGCACAAAAACTCTCGGCGCGAGATACTTGAGATGACTGAATCCGACGACAACAAGTGTAACTATATCCTGACAGCAACCTGCCGCGCGGGGACTGGTGTGGTCGCGGCGGTCACTAGTTATCTAGCCAATCTGGACTGTTATATCTGCGCACTGGAACAATTTGACGACGAGTCAACGGACAAGTTTTTTATGCGCGCTGTATTTCGTCCACAGGCAGACTCGCCGCCAATAGAGGCCATTCGCAATGGCTTCAGCGATGTTGCGGATCCCTTGAATATGAATTGGCAATTCCACAATCCACAACTGCCAACCAAGGTCATGATTCTGGTTTCCAAGTTCGACCATTGCCTGGATGACCTGCTTTATCGCTGCCGTACCGGTGACTTGCATATGGAAGTAACCGCCGTCGTATCCAACCACGAAGATCTGCGTTCATTGGCGGAGCGGGAAAATATTCCCTTTGTGCATCTTCCTGTTAATCCCGACAACAAGGCTGAACAGGAAGCTGAGATTCTCAAGCTAGCTGATGAAACCAATACCGACCTTGTTGTTCTGGCTCGCTACATGCAGATTCTTTCAAATGAGATGAGCGAAGCTTTGGCCGGCAAGTGCATCAATATTCATCATTCTTTTTTGCCCGGCTTTAAGGGTGCAAAGCCTTATCATCAGGCATATGACCGTGGCGTGAAGGTAATTGGCGCCACCGCTCACTACGTGACCTCTGATCTCGACGAAGGCCCAATTATTGAGCAAATGGTGACTCGAGTTGATCACAACCACACACCAGAGCATTTAAAGCGTATTGGCCGTGATAATGAATCCATGGCCCTAGCCAAAGCGGTCAAGTATCACATTGAGCGCCGCGTATTTTTGGATGGCAACAAGACCGTTGTCTTTTTGGGCAGTTAGTAGGGAGCCAGATAGTGGGAAACCGAATTGATGGTAAAGCCTTTGCAGATCAGCTCTGCGAATCTCTGAAGACCGAGATCGAATCTCTGGTTGCTGAACATCAGCTGCGTCCAACCATTGCTGTGGTTCTGGTCGGAAATGACCCCGCCAGCCATGTCTACGTGCGAAATAAGGTCAGACGTTGCGAACAACTCGGCATCGAATCCATCGAACACCGCCTAACCTCTTCCACTAGTCAGACTGAATTGCTCGACCTGATCGAAGAGATGAATCAGGACAGCAATATCAATGGCATCCTGGTGCAGCTTCCAGTTCCAGAACAGATCGACGACAAAGCCGTTATAGACGCTATCGCGCCAGAAAAAGATGTGGACGGTTTTCATATTCTTAATGCTGGCGCCCTCGCCGTCGGCCAAAACCAGATGGTGCCCTGTACCCCTCTCGGCAGCATGATGCTATTGAAGGATCAGCTAGGCGACCTGAGCGGTATGCATGCCGTGGTCATTGGCCGCTCAAATATCGTCGGCAAGCCCATGGCCAACCTTCTGCTCCAAGAAAACTGCACTGTCACTGTGGTGCATTCACGCACCAAAAATATCGAAGAAGTTTGCCGAACGGCGGATATTTTAGTCGCCGCTGTTGGTATACCTCAGTTGGTCAAAGCCGACTGGGTAAAAGAAGGTGTCACCATTATTGATGTGGGCATCAACCGTGTCCTCGTAGAAGGAACGGAAGAAGAAGGCAAAAGCAAATTAGTCGGTGATGTGGATTTTGATCAGGTAATTGATAAAGCCGCTGCTGTCACACCAGTTCCCGGTGGAGTTGGCCCAATGACCATTGCCTGCCTCATGTATAACACCGTCGCTGCGGCTAAGAAGCAAACTGGTATTTCCTAGGTTTATCTGAATTCTGATGAGACTTTGTCTCATCTACCAAGTGGTTAGCTTATGAGTCTCATCCGGGAAAAATTCGAGCTTAAATGAACTCCATTCCTCGCCCCGGTCTTCAGCATTTTTGTTGATGTAGGCCATCGCATTGTGAAGCGCTGTTGTGTTTGAAAGGAATAGTCGAACATCATCATAGGGCGACCTAGGAGAATAATAGTAGGAGGCCTGCACCTCAAAATCCCCCGATGCTGCTACCTCTATTTGGCCTTCCATATAGGCGACGTCCCATTCTTCGCCGATAGCTCTTACCAGGGAGCTTTGTATAAACTCGATAAAATCTTCGTCACGATACTCAGGCACCAAAGCTTCTTGAGAATATGCCGAACCATTTGCCAGAAAAATTAGAAAGATCGCCAAATATTTATTCATTATCTAACCCGTTGAATCCTATTCAGATATCCGCTTTCTTTGACCAAATACACCGATCCAGAACATAGCTTCGAAAATCACACCCAAAACAATAAATATTGCCCCACCCACGGGCACACCAAAAACATAGCAAGCTATGGCTGCAAATAAGCAAAATACCGCCGTCAAAGTTCTTGTGAGTATTCTCATCTTCGCCTCTGGAATCCTTTGTCCTTTTTCCTTTTTATGATCGGGGGAAGGGATCTTATTCTTCTTGCCGGTTTGGATATTCTAAACTGGCCGAAGGCAGTTCAAATCTTACTGCCCTGATTCACACTCCCCCGGAAAATCTGATTTTAATTCCTGAAGCAGATCAAAGCCCGTCTCAGTGATTTGATAGTAGGAGCTTTGAGCCCAGGCGGGGAGTTCCCCATCATATATTGATGCGATATCAGGGTTGGTGATCAGCAAGCTACTGCCTTTCTGAAAACAGGCTCCGAATGAGGCAACAACCATATCGACTATCCGGCTGGACTCCAGATCAACTGCGACCAAAGCTTGGCACATTGTTCCGCACCCGGTTATATAGAGATAATACTTGCCGGCGAAATTAGCTTTTTTGCCGGCCGCTGCCTGTAAACCCTCTCTAAATGCCTCGCCATTTTCATGGCTCGAATAGTCGACCTGTCCCAACAAATCACTGGACATATCTAGCACTTCGAAATCAGAAAAATCTAACGAATCCTGTGCCGCAGCATGGGGTAGCAAGAATAGAATCAGGAAAAGACAAATAATGTAATTTTTCAAATTAAAATCTCGTTTCTTGCCGTTATCGGCAATAA
>JABJGI010000159.1 GCA_018662305.1 Porticoccaceae bacterium
AAATCTGATCCCACTGAACCAAGCAAATCAAACCGAGTTGCAACCGTCCTTAGCAGAGCCGTCTGATTCGGGTTTTGCTGCCCGGATACAACCTCTATAGCTTTGCCGCCCGACTCCCTGAATTCAAGCGCCAATTCCATTAGCTTGGTCCGAGTTAATCCATATTTGAGCGGATGAGCCAAAACTGCGACTCCACCGGATTCAGTAATCCAACGAATCGCTTTGTCCATATTCGGCCAGCATTCTTTAACGTCACCCGTTTTCCCCTGCCCCAAATATTTGTCGAATGCATGCCGTTCGGAATTGACCTGACCGGTTTCGAGTAGGTACTTAGCGATATGGGGTCGGCCTGGGCACTGGCCGGCATTTGCAATCAACTGATCATTATCGATCGACAAGCCAATTTTCTTTAAGCGGTGAATTATCTTTTCAAATCTTTCTGCGCGCGCTAGCCCCTGCGCTTGTTCAGCATCTGCCATTACTTGTGATTCCGGCTCAACATTCAGCCCGACGAGATGAATCGTCATTTTTCGCCAGGTACAGGAGAGTTCAATGCCCGGTAAAAGCGTCAATTTTTCCGGTATCGCTGTACCGATCTGACGGTAAGCGGCCAGAGTGTCGTGGTCCGTAATTGAAAACAGCTCTATCCCAGCCTTTGATGCCTCGGATAAGAGCTGCTCAGGTGTTAACTGCCCATCTGAGCAGTTGCTATGGCTGTGTAAATCGACAATCAAAATGCTGCCGACCGCCTTAACTAGCTGGTGCGAGAAAGAACATGAGAAACCACTGTGGCGCCCGTTCCACCAATATTCTGAACCAGTGCGTGCTGGGGATCCTTAATCTGGTTTTCGCCAGCCTGTCCGGTCAATTGCAAATAGGTTTCAGCAATCTGATACAAACCCGTGGCACCTACAGGGTGGCCTCGAGATTTAAGCCCGCCCATGGTGGATATGGGTAGTTCGCCATCCAATGCAATCTCACCATTTTTACCAAAGTGCACGCCCTGCCCCTTTTCTGCAAAACCCGCAGCTTCAAGACTCAGGGTCGTGATAATGGTGTAGGCGTCGTGTAATTCGTATATATCCAGATCCGAATTTTGTAGTCCAGCCTGTTCCATCGCCCGACGTGTCGAGAGTGCTACACCAGATAAAAACAGTTTGTCGGTTCGACTATCCAGGGCAAGTGAATCCGTGCCAATGGCTGAACCAGCAATCTTGATCATTAGTCGACCGTCCCGAGCTAGCTCGCGTGCTCTTTCTTCGGTCGTAATAACCATAGCCGCTGCACCATCACAGACCGGAGGCGCATCAAAGAGTTTTACCGGATCAACCAGCATCTTCGAATTGAGGTATTTCTCCATATCCACCTCTTTGTGCAAAAAGGCGTTGGGATTGTTTAACCCATTTTTGTGAGCGTTGATCGCGAAGTGGCCAAAATCTTCAGACCCAACTCCGTAAGTATCCATATAGAGCTGCATGATTTTGGCGTTCAAGGAAATAAAGGATTCACCGTAACAACCTTCCAGTTCCCAATCAGCCGCTGTTGCCAGAGCTGCAGTTGTATCCTCTTTGGTGGCGTGGGTCATCCGCTCCATTCCGCACACGACAGTAGTGTCATGGTGTCCACCTGCTACCGTCATCACTCCCCAACGCGCTGCAGACGCACCGGATGAACAGGCTGACTCAACTGTGGCGGCTTCAATGCCCCGCAGTCCAGCAACATCAGCAATGAGAGCACCGAGCTGTTGTTGATTGGCCAAAATGCCAGACATCATATTGCCCACTACCAACATACTGACGTCGTTCTTATCAACACCAGAGGTCTGCAACGCCTGACCTATGGCTTCAGAAGCTAGATAACGTCCGCGAATCCCGGCTTCCTTGGTGATCTTGGTTTGACCAACACCAACCAAATATACATCTCTCATCAAATATCCCTCGGTGGATTACATAAACAAAGTTATGGTTTAACTCATAGTTTCATATTTTACGGATCTGTCTATCCAAAATGTGACAAACCATCCGCATTGCTGATCCAGATTGTTTGATAGGGTTCAAGATCCAACCTATCAAAGCGATCCAGTAGTTCTTCGCCGGAAATTAAATCTTTCCAGCTGGAAGTAGAAATAAGATTAATTTGCGCCAAAGATATTTCCGCTACTTCGTCTGTCACATTGGTGATCGAAAAAATACTTTGCTGCCTATTGGAAGACTGTCGCCAAACGCCAAACAACCCTTGCCCTAACTGAAGTGTAAATTGCACTGCATTCGGATGAAACGCAGGTTGTCGTTTTCGAATCTGAATTAGGTTCGAAAGCTTCTGAAAAAGCTCCGCGTGATGGCTTGATTCGTCTGCTAGCACTTCCTCAAGCTCTTTCTGAACCCAATTGTGCCGATTAATCGCTCGGTTTTGTCCTAATCGTTCGAGTTTTTCCAGATCGTTTTCCGTCCCCAATAAACTGTGGATATAAAATGCTGGGATGCCTTCCAGCGACATCATAATGGCATGTGCACAGAGCATTCGCTGCACACCCCAATCATCTTTACCCTTGTGTGTCCCACTAAGCGCGCTAAACAGGCTGATGTTAATTTCATAGGGCCTGAGCTTGTTATTTTCCAATGTACGAGATGAAACTCTTCCACCAAGCTTTTTAGCCGTTTTAACAAGCGCCTTCTGCTCTTTTTGACCCAATAGGCCTTCGATGGGCCGCAAGCCTATCCCGTCGTGAGAGGCAATGAAATTAAAATAGGTTGTGCCATCCTGAGCCGGGGGCAGACTCATAATCCAGCGGCTAAGCGCACTGCAATCGCCCGACCAAAGGGTATTTAACAGCAGTGGCGGTAAGGGAAAGTTGTAGACCATGTGGGCTTCATTGCCATTACCAAAATAGGTAAGATTTTCTCGGTCTGGGATATTGGTTTCAGTTATCAATAAAATTCGTGGATCAAAGTGATCCACCAAAGCACGCAACAGACGCACGATTTCATGAACCTGAGGGAGATTAATACAGCTGGTTCCGATCTCTTTCCAGATAAAGGCAATAGCATCCAATCGGAATACGCTCACTCCCTGCCTCAGGTAAAAGCGCACGATACGAACAAATTCCAACAGCAGGTCAGGATTGGCAAAATTCAGATCCATCTGATCATGACTAAAGGTACACCAGACGTACCTGATTCCTTCTTCCGTTTCGACCGGATACAGAAGATCACTTGCCCTTGGTCGCACCACCTGAGACAAGTCGTCAGCTGGACTTGCTGTCTGAAAATAGTTGTCCCCGGGGCTAACACCCTTGGTGAAATTCTCGAACCACTGACTTCGACGCGAGCAATGGTTAATCACGAGATCAGCCATCAAGTTGAATTCCTGAGCTATTTCCGAAACATCATCCCAGTCGCCAAATTGATCATTAACTGCAAGATAGTCAATAACTGAAAACCCATCGTCCGCGCAGTAAGGGTAGAAGGGCAAAATATGGATTGTTGTAATTAAGCCCCGAAGCTTTTCCGTGCAAAAGCTTTTAAGAGTTTGCAGAGGAACCTGTTCTTTGGTGTAAATTGAATTGGCATAGGTGATAACCACCATATCCTCTTCACTCCAAGGATTCCGGGTCTCCAGCGCTGGGGCTAGCTCTTCTGGATAATCCATCGCTTCGATCAACTGATCGGCATAAAGGCTGGGATCCAGCTGCGGATAGATCTCGGCTATATGAGCTACAAGCCGATTTTTGAGAGCGGAAATTTGGTCTGTACTGCCCATGGATCTAAGGAGTTAGGTCTCAAATAAGCCTGGCGAATATTCCTGATGATCTTCCTCAACGGCTTTTCGGAGCTCCGTGAGAATATCTGGCTGGGCACTTATCACCCGATTCCAGCTAGGAACAAAAGGTGTATCCATAGGATTTTCCAGAAAATGATTTCCGGCATCTACGATATTTTTGGCGAAGAGTTCGACCGAACGCTCTTCCGTATGCACATCGTAGCCAAGGCCGTTTATAAGGGCGTCATTCCGATAAGTTTCGACAAAATCCAACGCGACGCGAAAGTAGGTGGCTTTAATCGAACGAATAATTTCAGGGGTAAATACTGCGCCGTTGGTGGCCAACTTTCGAAATATTGATTTGGAGATATCAACGGACATCTTGGAGAGGCCTTTTTCAGCGTCTTCCAACGAAAGCTCCTGATGCTTGTGATCGTATGTGTCTGCAATATCCACCTGACAAATGCGATTGTTTGCAAAATTCCTTTTTATTTCCAACAAAAGACCGACTTCCAGACCCCAGTCACTGGGAATCCGAATATCATTTACCACATCGCGGCGCATGGCGAACTCACCGGCCAGCGGATAACGGAAACTGTCTAAATAGTCGAGCCACTCGGAGTGTCCAATCACTTTTTTGAGGGCTCGGATTAGAGGGGTCACCAACAGTCGGGTTACTCTGCCACCCATCTTGTCGCCACCAATACGTGAGTAAAACCCCTTGGCGTACTCGTAGTTAAAATTCGGATTGGCAATGGGATAGATCAATCTCGCCAGCATTTCTCGTTTGTAAGTAAGGATATCGCAGTCGTGCAGGGCCACAGCTTCGCCTCTGCCTGAAGCCAGCATATAGCCCATGCAATACCAAACATTCCGCCCTTTCCCAAGTTCCGTGGGTGCAAGATCTTGTGCTTCCAGCTTTTTGTGAATCGCTTGCAACCGTGGGCCATCGTTCCAGAGGATGCGAACATTGGGTTGAGGTAGTCGGCTAAAAAACTCCCTAGCATGTAGATATTGGTCTTGGTCTGCTCGGTCTAGGCCGATAATAATTTCTGAGAGATAGGGGACATCTGACAGCTCATCGACTATATGAGAAAGAGCTGGCCCTTCCAGCTCTGAATACAAGGAGGGCAACACCAGGGACATTGGACGCACATGCGAAAACTCAACCAATTCTTTCTCAAGGTCTTCCAAATCGCGACAGCGCAAGTTATGTAAGGTTGTGACTATGCCATTCTGATAAAAATCGCCCATTTTTTCTCTATACCGGTTGCTTAGGTTCCGTACTCTCACTGCAGAGAGCAATAATCGCGCCAGCCCAGCCGGCTGGACCTATTTCATCGGTGACAATTGTCTTGGCTGCGATGCAAGGACTGGGTAATGGGTGCACTGGTGAGCGCACTAGAATGGCGACGTCTGCACTGTTGAGCATCGGAAGATCATTTTCACCGTCTCCAAGCGCGACACTGGTGAACTTCCCGCTGGCAAAGAAGTTATTCATGACCCATTTTAGTGCGTGCCCTTTGTCACTTTTGCCCATTATGTGTGCAAAACGTCCGCCCTTAACGCAACAAAGACCCATCCTATTCAACTCTGCTACAAAGTTTGAGTAGGCATCTTCCGAATCTTTCCAGATACAGGGCTCGGTATATTGGCGATCCAGGCTTTGCCGCGCCTCCTGTGCGCCAAGCCCCGTAAGCTCCATCAATTTTTCTGGACTCATGTCCTGATAGCTTAAGAAGTTATACCTGCGCCTGAGAGGCTCTATCTGAGGTAAAAACTCACTACGCATCTTGCCCAAGGAATAAAACTGGTAGTCTCCTCGCAGCTCATATTCCAGAGCAAGGTTTTCCAGCCTAAATAGCCTATTGCTTTCAGGCGTATTGGGAATAGCAACACCGCTGCCATTTTCTAGAATAACTGGCCAAGGGTTGTTCAATTCGAGCCGCAGTTGCTCAAGCTCGGCAAAAGTTTTACTGGTATTCAAAAGCCAGGGGATGCTCTCGCTGCGGAGCATTTCCAGAGCCGGAGCGGCCGCTGCGAAGGAGTAGTTGTGATGATCCAATAAGCTCCCGTCTAAATCAGTAAAAATCACCCATTTATGTTTCATCATGATTTTTTGCTGCGTCTGTTCAAAGTCTGAAATCGATGGGTTCGCGTCAAATACTTTATGATCTTCATTCAACGAGAGAACCAAATTCGCTTGTTTGGGCAAATTAGCGAGCATATGCCTAGTGAGTCGTTCGTAATGAGAAATGAAGTATTTCATTTTCACCGGATCAGACAACTCTGTCTCTCGGCCTAGCGATTGCGTCAACTTTTGCTCTTGTTCAGTTCGCCAGATATATACCTGCTCAAAAGAAGGTACTTTCAACATTATCAGCAGATCTAAAAAACTCCATAGTTGCTCTTGATACTCCTGAATGCTGTGGTTAACAAAGCTGCGCCACAGGCAATCAGAATCACTCTGTCTTTCTAGTTCATTCAGCGGCTTCTCAAGTTCCGCTGATGCTTGAGGAGCACAACCCATGCACCAGCCCTCGAATATAATCAGATCCTGGACACCTTCTGCCCTAGACCATTCTGATTCCGGCACTTGATCGTCCGTCGCTTTATCAAAACGAGGAATAGCAACCGACTCACCCTCTTGCAAATCAATCAGCGCCTTCAAAGTTCGGTTACCTAAATTCAGGTCGTGAGTTCCCGGAACACCCCTAGTCGCAAGCAAAGAGTGGATTGTTTCGGAGAGCTCCTGTCTTTTTGATTTTTTATGATAGATATCGTCCAAGGACAGACAGCTCACCCGCCATCCCTCTTTTTCTGAACAGCCATAGGCAATGAAGTCGGCAAATGTCGATTTGCCAGAACCTTGAGCGCCGTTAATACCCAGAAGCAGTGGTGCTTTCTTCCCTTCAACATCTCTTGTTCGCTTTATGGAAATCAGGCTTTCAAGCAAAGGCAGATAAAATTGACTGGCTGTCTCTGAGAAACTTTGAGGCAGTCCATTTCTAGACGTAAAATCCGCGAGTATTTCACCATTTTGTTTCATTGAAACACCCAATTATTGTAATTTATATACATTTTAAAGTGATTTATGTAATAAAAATACATATACTCTCATCTTTGTTAGCTCGTCACAATTAGCACAGCTTAAGGCACTATACTTCAGGCCGCTCTCAGGCCTCCTGAAGTTCTTTAGCTTCCTACAAAGCCGCTAGCAGACGAAACGAATTTATTTAGTTAAAAACTTAAGCAATCCTCGTACCAAAGGAAAACATATGTCACGCCGTACAAAAATTATTGCCACCCTAGGGCCAGCGAGTAACGCCCCCGAACAGGTTAAGGAATTAATTCTGGCGGGCGCCAATGTTTTCCGTCTGAACTTCTCCCATGGAACTTGGGACGAGCAGACCCAAAGAGCCGAAATGGTGCGCTCCATTGCTGCAGAGTGTGGGCAACATGTTGCTCTGATGGCTGATCTTCAGGGCCCGAAAATCCGCATACAGGGTTTCGCCAAGGATGCGATTGAACTGCAAGAGGCAGATAAATTCACACTGGATACCGAGTTAGATGCCAAAGCCGGTGATCAAAATCAGGTAGGGGTTCTCTACAAAGCCCTGCCAGACGACTGTAAAGTTGGCGACAGATTGCTTCTTGATGACGGTAGGATTGAACTGGATATCACAGAGATATCAGGCTCTCGTATAAATACGGTCGTGGCCACTGGCGGCCGCTTGTCTAACAACAAGGGCATTAATCTAGCTGGTGGAGGCCTCTCGGCCCCGGCTCTCACTGAAAAAGATCTAGCTGACCTCGAATGTGTTGCCAAACTAAATATCGACTATTTGGCGATATCCTTTCCCAAATCAGCCGAAGATATCGAATATGCCCGTTCTGAGGCAAAGAAAGCCGGTTATCACGGGCACCTTGTGGCAAAAATGGAGCGTAGCGAGTCTGTCGCCACTCAAGAGGCAATGGATTCCATTATTCGCGCCTCTGACGCCATCATGGTGGCTCGCGGTGATCTAGGTGTGGAAATCGGTGATGCTCAACTATTAGGCATACAAAAACGCTTGATATTGCGCGCCAGACAACTCAACAAGATTGTTATCACCGCGACACAGATGATGGAATCTATGATCGACAGTCCTCTGCCCACCCGAGCAGAGGTGTTTGACGTGGCCAACGCGGTTCTAGACGGCACTGATGCTGTCATGTTGTCTGCCGAGACCGCAGTAGGCGCGCACCCCGCTAAGGTTGTCGAGGCGATGGATCGTGTTATCCGTGGCGCAGAGAAAGAGCGCATCACGCAGCAATCTCAGCACCGGCTCGACAGAAAGTTTGATTCCACTCATGAAACCATCGCTATGACAGCCATGTATGCGGCCAACCAGATGGAAAATATGAGGGCTATCGTCTGTCACACCGAGTCTGGAACCACACCCTTATTGATGTCGAGAATTCGCTCGGGTATCCCTATCTATGCCCTATCTTCCAACCCTGAAACCCTTCGTCGCATGGCAATGGTGCGCGGTGTAACAGCTGTCCGATTTGATCAGGAATACAATTCAGTGGCTGAAAACATTAAGGCCTCAATGGCCAAGCTGAAAGAGGATGGAATCCTGACAGAGGGAGATCAGATAATTCTCAGCATTGGCGATAGTATTGGTAAAAGCGGTCACACCAACACCTTGAAAGTACTTATTGCTGAATAATCTATTGCCGCAATTGGATTAGAGCTCTTCGAGGATTTTTCCTAGTCGATCCGCAGCCAATACGATTTGAGTGAAGGCTATATGTTGGCCATCTGCGATATAGATGTCGTCCGGGTTCTGGTCTTCCCGCAAAGTGTAGATAAAACGCGCATGCTGGTAGCTCTCACGCAACCATCGATCTGTATCAAGCTCCTCAGCTAAATCGGGGTCGGCGTTTCTTCCTGCAAATACCTGATGCAGAGTATCGTAAGTATCAAAGCGATCAAATAATCCAACAGCCCCATCCCAAAGGGCGTGTAAGTTCATATCACATCGGTCACCAAAACCTCTTTGAGTGGCACAAAAAGCATTGCCGCCCAGATCGTGTTCACAGAATTGATCAACTCGCGAGATGGTGTGCAATGGCTGATGGGTATCACTGACAAAGTGGATAATAAAGGCAAGCAGAATCGCTCTACTCATATCGTCTTCAGCCAGTTTGTAGCTTTCCATTAGCGGGGGCAGCACGCTGACAACATTAGTATCTGAAGCGATATTGCATTGGGGAGCCTCGCTCGCGCCGGAAAAATAAGGCTGGTTTGTATAGTGCCATTGACTGGTATCTGCATTGGCATACTGGGCCAGGGGAAGGGGAATAGCTAATCCCCTTTGTTCAAAGAGTTCGCCAAGTGAGGCGCCCCGAATACGATCTGGGAAAATTGAAATCTTCGCCAGGTCAGATGCGTTGCGGTAAGTATTCAAAAGGTAAAGGCGGCGATCCGTATCAAATGATCTTTCGAGCTGACGGGCAATGGTTTCGAGTTCTCTAGCCTTAGCAGGTGATAGGTTCTCTACCGCGAGATCCACTATCAGGATATGCCCCTCCCCTGACCAACTGAGAACTGAGCCCGAAAGGGAAACAAACAAAAGGAATACAAATAGCTTTTTCATTTTCATCCAACTAGTGAAAATCTCTGGATTTCAGAGAGAGCGCTTCAATATCTTGAGTGCGATCTTCCAGAGAACCTGCAATTACATGGGTAACACTCTGCTCTGTCTCTACCCTTCCCTTTACCAATAGTAGCTTTGCTGTCATCAACTCGCTGCGAAAATTTTGCTGCACCTTGCTCCAGACCACCAGATTGATATTGCCGGTCTCGTCTTCCAGGGTTACAAATACAGTGCCCTTAGCGGTGCCGGGCCTTTGTCTGCCAGTGACCAAACCTGCAACGCGCACAAATCGCCCCATAGACAACTTACCTAGCTCTGCAGCGGGAGTACATCCACTATAAGGCGCTTCCTCCCGCAGTAGGGAAAGAATATGTGGTCTTAGTGACAGACCTGTTGCTGAGTAATCAGCGGCAATCTCTGAAAACAGACTGGGCTCAGGCAGGAAAACTCCATCGTCAGAATTTTCCTGAGATTGATGTAGAGGATTATTCGCCTTAGGCGATTTCATAGCTATGACTAATCTCAACGCCGCCACGTTCCAACATGATGGACGCAGAACAGTATTTTTCAGCAGAGAGTGCCACAGCCCGCTTAACCAAGGCTTCTTTTAGATTATTACCGCTCACCACAAAATGCATATTTATCCGGGTAAAAACCGCTGGAACCTCATCGGCGCGTTCAGCCGTAATTGAACAGCGACACTCTGAGATATCCTGCCGACCTTTTTTTAAGATATCCACAACATCAAAGCTAGAACACCCACCTAAACCAAGCAAAAGGGTTTCCATTGGTCTCGGCCCCTGATTTTTGCCTCCATGGTCTGGAGGGCCATCCATAATTACTTGGTGGCCGCTACCGCTTTCTGCAAGGAAGCTCGCACCGCCCCGCCAACTAATTTCTGCCTGCAAAAAAACTCTCCGAAAAACTTATCAATTTTTTGAGAAGACTATCACAAGTTACTCATATTACCGGATAAAGATTAGTGCCTATCTAGCCCTACAGGTGCTTATAATGCTTTGACTTTGCCACTGCCAACGAATACTGTTAAAGCCATGAAAGCCAAAAAAATTCTTGCACAAGGGATTGCTCCTCCTAATAGCGATCAAGGGTCGCTCAACCCCTTGCTGCGCCCAAGCAGTGCTCCTAGCCTGCCGGCCTTTTTGGAACACTGCCAAAGACGTCGTTATCCTGCAAAATCAACCATTATTTTTGCCGGTGAAAAAGGTGAGTCTCTTTACTACATCATTCGCGGCACGGTAACCGTGGTTATCGAAGACGATGAAGGCCGAGAAATGGTGATTGCCTACATTAACGACGGCGAATTTTTTGGTGAACTTGGCATCTTTAACGAGGGTGACCGAACTCGCAGTGCTTGGATTCGAGCGAAAACCGACTGCGAAGTGGCAGAGATTAGCTACGCCGGATTCCTAGAGTTGTGGCGAGTCTACCCAGATATTTTATTTTCCATCGGTTCACAGATTGCGAATCGACTGAAAAAAACCACCAGGAAGGTGGGAGACCTTGCCTTTATGGACGTAACAGGCCGTGTGGCAGGCTGCCTGCTCGAGCTGTGCAAGCAACCTGATGCCATGACGCATCCTGACGGTATGCAAATCAAGGTGACCCGTCAGGAAATTGGTCGAATTGTAGGTTGTTCCCGCGAAATGGTTGGCCGTGTACTCAAGGATCTTGAGGAACAAGGCTTGATCGATGTGAAGGGAAAAACAATGGTCGTCTACGGTACGCGTTAAATACCCGTGAAGGCCCATTTGCTAGTAACACTGGCAAATCATGGTGACAAAAAAAAGCAAACAAACATCCATGGATCCATTGATTATCAATGGAAGTGGCTTTGCCGAATGGCACTACAGTTGGAGAGATAAGTTGGCAGCAGCAGATTCTGAAAAACGCGAGATTCCCAATATTGATCGTTACCTTTCCTATTGCGAGGTATCCAAGTACCCGGCAAAAACCACCATTATTTCTGCCGGAGAAGAAGGCGATACTCTCTATTACATCATCAAAGGCACCATCACCGTCTTAGTGGAAGACGATAGCGGTCGGGAGATCATTCTGACCTATCTGTCTGAAGGTGACTTCTTTGGCGAGCTAGGCATATACAGCGAAGACAAAAAAGCTCGTAGCGCCTGTGTTCGAGCCAGAACGGATTGTGAAGTTGGCGCTATCAGCTACCAACGTTTTCACGAGCTGGCAAAGATCTATCCAAGCTTGATGCAAGCGCTGGATTCCCAAGTTGCTGATAGGCTTCGCACCACCACGCGAAAAGTACTGGATCTGGCCTTTCTTGACGTAACTGGCCGAGTTGCTAGCTGTATGCTCGACCTTTGCCGACTACCTGAATCTATCGAAGTTGAAAATGGCGTTCAGATTAAGGTTTCCCGACAGGAAATTGCACGCATTGTTGGCTGCTCACGGGAGATGGCGGGGCGTATTCTGAAAGATATGCAGGACATGGGTCTGATCGAAGCACACGGCATGACGGTAGTGGTCTACGGCGCCTCTAAATATTCGTCAGATGAATCAGATTCTGATGACCTGGACGATGAAGAACCAGGCGCCATTAATTAGGCAGTAATTGCTTATTCGGCAAAAAGCCGCTTCAGCTCATGACCGGGGTTTTCTGCTCTCATGAAGGCCTCGCCCACTAAAAAGGCATTTACGCCACCCGAACGCATTTTTTGCACATCTTCATGTGTGTGAATACCGCTTTCAGTAACGACCAATCTACCCTCTGGTATCAGAGGCAACAGGTCCAGAGTCGTATCTAGTCTGGTCTCAAAGTTATGTAGATTACGGTTGTTAATTCCCAGAATTCCTCCGTCCAGCTGCAGAGCCATCTCAAGCTCCTCAGAATTGTGGACTTCCACCAAAACATCCATGCCGAGCTCGGTCGCCAGTCCATAGAGCTCAGTTAGTTGGGTGGAATTAAGGGAAGCCACAATCAGCAATACACAGTCGGCGCCAATACTGCGCGCTTCCAGTATCTGGTAAGGATCGATGAGGAAATCTTTGCGAATAACTGGAAGCTCAGTTGCCGCGCGAGCTGCTACCAAATACTTCTCATCTCCCTGAAAGAAGTCCTTGTCAGTTAATATCGACAGACAAGCTGCACCGCCATTCTCGTAACTCTTAGCGATTTCCACGGGCTGAAAATCTCCCCGAATAACTCCTTTACTGGGCGACGCCTTTTTAATTTCGGCAATTACGCCAGCTCGACCCGCATCAATATTTGTATGCAGAGCTTTTTCAAAGCCACGACAGGTTTCTAAGCCTAGGATTTCCGCTCGAAGGTCTTCTTCAGACACCCTAAGTCTGCGCTCGGCAATTTCTTCAATTTTTCGAGCATTTATTTTGTCGAGGATAGTTGCTCTATTAGAAACCAAGAGTCACTCCACCTCTTTCAACATGCTGCTGAAGTCCACGAGCTCAGTGAGTTTGTTTTTCGCCAAACCACTGCCGATAGCATCCTGCGCCATTGCAACACCCTCAGCCAAACTGTCTGCGACGCCGCTCACGTAAATAGATGCGCCGGCATTAAGACTGACGATGTTTGCTGCATTGCTATTTAGATCTGATATTCCCTGCTTCACCAGTTCAAGGCTACTTTCAGGGTCTGTGGCACTCAAAGATTCGAGAGGTACAGCTTTCACACCAAAATCTTCTGGTCCAATTTCATATTCCGAAATCTCTCCACCCTTAAGTTCACACACAAAGGTTTGGGCTGAACCGCTAATCTCGTCCAGGCCGTCTGCTGAATGCACCACCATGACATGTTTGCTGCCCAGCCCTCGAAGAACTTCGGCCATGGGTCGCAACCAGGCTCGATCAAAGACACCGAGCAATTGGTTAGGTGCAGATGCTGGATTAGTCAGCGGTCCAAGCAAATTAAATATTGTTCTCGCGGCCAGCTCTTTTCTGGGGCCAATAGCATGCTTCATCGCACCGTGGTGGGCGGGCGCAAACATAAACCCGATACCAATCTCGGAGATACATTTTCCGACCTGCTCTGCGTTCAAATCCAGCTTTACGCCTGCGGTTTCTAATAAATCGGCACTACCACTTTTACTGCTAACCGAGCGATTCCCGTGCTTGGCTACTTTCGCTCCCGCCGCTGCGGCCACAAAGGCCGAAGCAGTAGAGACATTGAAGAGCTGCGAACCATCTCCACCCGTGCCACAGGTATCCACCAGGTTCTCTGAATCAACAGACACCTTGGTAGATAGCTCACGCATAATCTCGGCTCCGCCCTGAATTTCTTCGACAGATTCACCCTTCATACGCAGTCCAACCAAAAATCCGGCAATTTGCGCATCAGTGGCTTCACCCGTCATCACCTGGCGCATGGTCTGCTGCATCTCGGCCAGACTTAAGTTCTCTTGGTTCAGAACTTTGGCTATTGCCTCTTGAATTTGCATGCTCTCGGCCCTCTTTATCCCCTCGACAGCTAAGTATCGAGAAAGTTTTTCAGTAAATCATGACCCTGCTGGGTCAAGATAGATTCTGGATGAAACTGCACACCCTGAATATCAAATTCTTTGTGCCTTACACCCATGATTTCCTCTCTGTTGCCAGAGCTATCCTGGGTCCAGGCAGTAACCTCCAGACATTCAGGCAGGCTCGCCGATTCAATAACGAGCGAATGGTAGCGGGTCGCGGTAAAAGGTTTGTTCAATCCGCTA
Organism: Porticoccaceae bacterium; assembly: GCA_018662305.1. GTDB lineage: Bacteria > Pseudomonadota > Gammaproteobacteria > Pseudomonadales > GM7GCV1 > JABJGI01. The sequence continues at coordinate 14,105 of JABJGI010000159.1, forward strand.
AATACGCCTTGATCTTGATGATGGATGTCAGAGACCTTTCCATGCATTACTTTTTTGGCCCGCACAATATTGCCGCCAAAGGCCTGTCCAATACTTTGATGCCCAAGACAAATACCTAATAAAGGAATTTTGCCCGCGCATTCCTTGATCAGACTCATTGATATGCCCGCTTCGTTTGGCGTGCAAGGCCCGGGAGAAATAACAATCTTTTCAGGGGCTAAATCACAAACCTGATCAACAGAGAGTTCGTCGTTTCGTATTACCTTTACTTCGGCGCCCAGTTCAGCGAGATAGTGCACCACGTTGTAGGTAAAGGAGTCGTAGTTATCGATCATTAGGATCATGACTGCCCTCCTCCAACTGTCTCGCCTTCGCTGTTGGCTTTCTGGCCTTCGCTCTTGGCACTGTCACCCAGCACCAGACTAACGGCACGCAACAGTGCCCGTGCTTTATTCATGGTTTCTTTCCACTCCAACTCGGGAACCGAGTCGGCGACAATCCCGGCACCGGCTTGTATAAATACCTGCTCGTTTTTTACCAATGCCGTTCTGATCGCGATGGCCGTGTCCATATCACCATTCCAGCCAATATAGCCAACCGCGCCTCCGTAGAGGCCACGTTTTGTAGGCTCCAGTTCATCAATAATTTCCATAGCCCGAATCTTTGGCGCGCCACTAAGGGTGCCGGCGGGGTGAATCGCGCTCAGAACATCTATCGCGTCGCAACCCTCCTTTATCTGCCCCTCAACATTGGAAGTCATATGCATCACATGGGAGAAACGCTCAACTATCATCTGCTCAGTTACTTCAACTGTGCCTGTCTGTGCTACTCGGCCGCAGTCGTTACGACCGAGATCAATAAGCATCAGATGCTCGGCAACTTCCTTCGGGTCGTCTCGCATATCCTGTTCAAGAGCCATGTCCTCTTGAGGCGTTTTGCCGCGTCTCCGAGTACCCGCAATGGGCCGAACCGTGACAGTACCCTTGTCCAGGCGAGCCAAAATCTCTGGAGACGCGCCAGCAACCTGAAAGTCTCCGAAGTCCAAGAAATACATATAGGGAGATGGATTTACCGTACGTAAAGCACGATACAAGCTTAATGGGTCAGCCTGATAAGGCATGCTCATGCGGTGCCCCAGCACCACTTGCATGGTATCGCCATCCAGAACATATTCACGAATACGTTCAACAGCGCTCATATAGGCTTCTTTGCCCATTCCAGAGTTCAGTACTGACTCATCCAGAGTTTCGGAATGCATGTGCAAAGGCTTTAGAGAGGCCTCTGCCGCAACTAGACTTGATTCCAAATCAATCAGCTCTTGTTGAGCCTTCTCATAGGCATTCTCCGATTCAGGATCAGCGTGAACCACCAAATCTATAGTTCCAGAGAAATTATCGAAGATGGCCAGCTTCTCGGAGCGCATCAGGTAAATATCAGGAATTCCCAACTCATCTTTGGGCTGACTCTGCATTAGTCGCGGCTCTACATAGCGAGCCGTATCGTAGCCAAAGTAGCCGACTACTCCACCCGCATACTTTGGCAGGGATTCAATCTCAGGAATCTTAATGCTCTGCATGTATTGCCGAATATATTCCAGTGGCTCGGCCTGCTCTATTTCTTCGACTATTTCATTGTGACGCTTTCGAATAATTCGACGACCATAAACCTGAATGGTCTCTTCACAAGCCAGTCCAATAATGGAGTAACGCCCCCAGTTTTCGACATTTTCTACAGACTCAAGTAAGTAGGTGCCGGGCTGATTAGCAAGCTTGGAGTAGACACTCAGAGGGGTTTCCAAATCGGCAAGCATTCGCCTCACCACAGGTATACGACTGTAGTTGTCAGCTTGGTATTTAGTAAATTCTTCGGATTTCATTCTTGGTTCTCGGTAGCAAATGGCCTAGTTGGTACGCGGACACTTTCGGGCCCGCCACAAGCTAGCCTCGCCAGCGACAACCGGAGGAAGGGTCGAGCTTTAAACGGCTCTGGGAGCTACGGGATGCATTGAAACTGTAGTTGGTATTCATGGCGCGCGATTCTAGCCTAAGGCTTGCCTGAGGGGAAGATAGAGGATTGACCATAGCTCGGCGCTAGCCTTCTCAACTCGGTTTCAATTTAATAGAAAGCGCGCCAAAAAAGTGCAGAGCGCGCCAAAAAGATTCGCTTGTACTCCCTTATAACTGGTCAATCGGCTGCTATCCCAGCGAAGCCGTCGATTATTTATGGTTGGCACGATAAGTGCATTTATCTAAGCAAGTCGAGAGATATGTGTCGCATGGCGACCCTGATCAACTGATTTACCAATAGAACGCTAGGGTTCCGACCTACTACTTTTAGGTGCCTGGTCCGAGAGCGGTCGACCTTCTTTCAAGGTTACACGGCGGGATAAAAGCCCGGGAGAATAATCGGTCGTCCAAGCGTGCTGATATCTCTCGAAGCTCGTCCATAACTTGAGGAAGCCCAGATGAAAACCTTCTCTTCTACCATGAAGCCTTCTACACGAATCTTCGCTGCTTTTGCCGCAGTTTTGGCCCTGAGCATGTCTGCTCAGCTTTCAGCCCAACCCTTAAAAGTAGGATATAGCGACTGGCCAGGCTGGGTTGCATGGGAAGTTGCTATCGAAAAAGGTTGGTTTGAAGAAGCTGGCGTGGACGTCGAATTCGAATGGTTCGACTATGTCGCCTCCATGGACGCCTTTGCCGCCGGTCAACTCGATGCAGTTGCCATGACCAACGGTGATACCTTGGTAACCGGTGCATCAGGTGGTCCAGGCGTAATGATCATTCTGAACGATTACTCCAACGGCAACGATATGGTTGTCGCCCGCCCCGGAATTAGCTCAGTTGCTGATCTCAAAGGTAAGACCGTGGGTGTTGAAATCGGATTTGTTGGCCATCTCTTACTTCTAAATGCTCTCGAAGAAGCAGGCCTTACTGAAGATGATGTTGAATTATTGAATGTCCCCACCAACGAAACGCCGCAGGTACTCGCCTCTGGGGATGTCGATGCCATCGTCGCATGGCAACCTAATTCGGGGCAGGCTCTGGATCAGGTCCCGGGATCAACCGCAATATACACCTCTGGTGACGAACCAGGCCTGATATACGACGTATTAGCCGTTAGCCCGGTCAGTCTGGCAACCCGACGTGACGAATGGAGTACGGTCGTCGATGTTTGGTACCAAGTAGTCGACTATATTCTTGACCCAGCCACACAGGAAGATGCCGTTGAAATTATGGCAGCTCGCGTTGGGCTCAGCGCTGATGAGTACCGACCATTCCTTAGTGGTACAAAAATACTCACCCTTGAAGAAGCCAAGATGCATATGGCGATGGGCGATGGATTTGAGTCACTGTACGGATCTTCCAAGATTTCCGATGACTTTAATGTCGAATACGAAGCCTATGGCGAGCCACTGGATATCGATACCTATATCGATACTAGCCTGACTCTTTCCAAATAATTGTAATTCGACTAGATAAGGAATTGAGGTGAGTAGTACAGCAATTCAATGGTTTACGCCGCGCACAGCGCTGGCGCCCAGACAAACCAAGTTGCTGACACTGGCCTCCTTCCTTTTGCCCTTGGTCGTCTGGGCTCTCGTCAGTTATGTGCCCTTTTTGTGGCACCCAATGGTAGAGGTTGAAGACCCAGGTGGCGTTAGCTACTTTCAGCCCGGCATGCTGCTGGATAAAGATGATTTTGAATCCGAAAGCGCCCGTGTTGTAGGAGAAGGATTAGCTGAACCTAGTGGAAAAGCTGCCAACCCTATCTATCTCCCCGCGCCGCACGAAGTTGCCGTAGCTTTCTATACCTCCTTTGCGGAAGAACCAACCCGCTCCAGTGAACAGTGGTTGCATGAGTCACTCTGGCACAGCATCACCATTATTTTCTGGGGCTTTACGCTTTCCTCTCTTATTGGGCTCCCTATTGGAATTCTCTGCGGAACCTATTCGGCAGTTTCCCGCTTGTCAGAACCCTTTGTTGAGTTTTTTCGCTATCTACCGGCGCCCGCCTTTGGTGCTTTGGCCGTGGCTATTCTAGGTATTCACGATGGCCCCAAGATAGCGATCATTTTTATCGGTACATTTTTCCAACAGGTATTAGTGATATCCAATACCACTAGGAAGCTCGATATTTCTCTCCTGGAAGCCGCTTTAACTCTAGGTGCCAAAAAAATGCATCTACTCTTCAAGGTCGTTATCCCAGGAATACTGCCAGAGATTTATAAAGATCAACGTATTCTGCTGGGATGGGCATGGACCTATTTAATCGTCGCCGAACTTATTGGAACCAGCTCAGGCATAACTTGGTTTATTACCCAGCAAGCTCGCTATAAGAATTTTGATAATGTCTTTGCCGCCATCATGATGATCGGCATCATCGGTCTCGCCTCGGACATGCTTCTGGCTCGCTTTGGCAAATCCCTGTTCCCCTGGGAACGCAATAAAGACAAGGGCGCTGTCTAGCGAAGGAAAGAATAATGACTGACGTTAAACTGCCAAGCTATCTCGATCAAAGCCCAGAAGTTTCCGCGCGATTTGCCTCACTCCATCAGCGAGACAAAGTGCTCGAAGTTCAGGGGCTAAACAAGAAATTTAATTCATCTCAGGGTGAAGTAACCGCTCTTAAGGATGTTAGTTTTTCCGTCCACCGCCGCGAATTTGTCTGTGTGATTGGCGCCTCCGGTTGCGGGAAATCCACTCTGATTAGAATTCTTGCCGGACTTGAAACTGCCACTTCAGGGCAGGTTTTACTGGATGGTGAGGCGGTAAGCGGCCCCGGTCCTGATCGAGGCATGGTGTTTCAGGGCTATACCCTCTTTCCCTGGCTTACCGTAAAGAAGAATGTAATGTTTGGTCTTAAGGCGCAGGGACATTCAGAAAATACCGCTGAAAGCGAGGCGATGCAGTGGATTGATCTAGTGGGCCTGGAAAAGTTTGCCAATGCATACCCAGACCAGCTCTCTGGCGGCATGAAACAGCGTGTCGCTATAGCTCGTGCCTTAGCAAACAAGCCAAGAATCTTACTAATGGACGAGCCCTTCGGCGCTCTAGACGCCCAAACGCGTTGCAAGATGCAATCCTATTTAATGGAGATTTGGCGCAATATTGATATCACCATTCTCTTTATTACCCACGATCTTGATGAGGCAGTCTTGCTTGCAGATCGTGTGCTTGTCTTAAAGCCTCATCCTGGAGAAGTGCAGGAATTTATCGAAGTGCCAGTGCCTCGCCCTAGAAGCATTGACCAATTAGTTTCTCCAGAATTTTTGGCAACACGAAAAAGGCTTGATGACCTTATTCATCCACCTTCAGAAGAAGAGGATTCAGATCAATTACAAATGGTGAAATTCACTCAGGTGGGTGACGAGGTAGAAGTACAGCCCTAAGAAGTCTGGTGCGTCAGACCAGAGACAAACTGACTATAATTAGAAACTGTATCGGGACGACCCGCTACAGCTGATGACTCAAGGGGACGACCCCAAGCGAAATCAGGATCAAGAAAATGCCTTCGCAGCAAGACAATCTGATCGATAAAGGAATACTGCCCGGGGGCAGTCATTGGTCGCTCATTATGAGACGCGGTCGAATACTGAGGCTCACCGATCTAGAAGGCGGTGCCAATGTGGGTATGATTTTTTTCAACCCAGAAGAAAAGTTAGAGCGCTATAACGCACCAGATACCCTGAAGTGCCAACACACATTTAAGCTAAGTCGCGGCCATTGCCTCTATTCCGATATGGGGCGGATTTTCTGCTCCATCATTGATGATTCAGTCGGGTGGCACGACACAGTAGGCGGGAATCTCAGTGACAAAACCCTTTCCAATAAATGGAAGCTTCAGTCTTATCAGGAGAAGCGCAATGATTGGACTCTTAGTGGAGAACAAAGCTTTCAAGTAGAGCTGGCCAAATACGGAATGAACATCGCCGACGCGCCGGCTAATCTCAATCTCTTTAGCAAGACAGTAGTTTCCGAGAACGGAGATCTAAGCTATGTGGATGGCAACTCAAAAGCGCAAGATTATCTCGATCTTAGGTTTGAAATGGACACCCTAGTCATCCTCCACACTTGTCCGCATCCAATGAGTAATGCGAGTCAATATCCAAAAAAACCTGTTCAGTACGAAATACGAATGGCCGATCCTCTGCAAAGAGACGATTTTTGCATGAATTTCAGACCTGAAAACCAGCGCGGATTTGAAAACAATCGTATCTATCATCAAGAACCCTGCTCCTGGGCCCAGCCGCAGCTAGGAGAGTCGCAATGATCCTGGAAAGTACCTTAGTGCTAGAGGACGCCATTTATTCCGAAGTCGTGGGCGCTGGAGACTATTGGCTGCATCCCGTCAAAAAGGGCCAAACACTGCGAATTCTCGATCTCGAAGGCAATCAGGCAGCGGATACCCTTTTCTATTCAGCAGCGGATCCAACCGAGCACTATTCGGCCATGGACACTATCCGTGAGCAGGGAAACCTCTATCTGACTGCTGGCAGCCAGCTTATTTCAAATCTTGGCAATCCTATGCTGCGCATAGTCGCTGATACCTGCGGACGCCACGATACGCTAGGCGGAGCCTGCGCTACCGAGTCCAATACAGTGCGCTATGCATTGGAGAAAAAATGTATGCACGCTTGCCGTGACAGTTGGATGTTAGCGATCGCTGAGAATCCCGAACTGGGGCTTATCAAAAATGATATTGCCCACAATATAAATTTCTTTATGAACGTGCCGGTCACACCAGAGGGTGGGCTGACCTTTGAAGACGGGATTTCCGGTGCTGGTAAATACGTCGAATTACAAGCCGACCAAGATGTATTGGTGCTAATTTCCAACTGCCCTCAGCTGAACAACCCTTGCAACGCCTATAACCCCACTCCGATTCAACTCTTGATCTGGGACTAGCGATGTTTAGCAAAGTACTAATTGCCAATAGAGGCGCTATCGCAGTGCGAATTTGTCGCACATTAAGGTCTGAGGGCATTGCTTCTCTGGTCGTTTATGCGGAGGACGATCGAGACTCCCTGCACGTCAAAGCTGCGCAAGAGGCGGTAAGCCTGGGTGACGGAAGTCTTTCTGAAACCTATCTAAATGGCGACAAGCTAATAGCAATCGCTCTAGACTTTGGTGCTCAAGCTATACACCCCGGATACGGATTTCTCAGCGAAAACCCTGAATTTGTTGAAAAATGCGAAGCCGCGGGATTGGTATTCCTCGGGCCTACGCCGGAGCAGATGCGTCTGTTTGGCCTAAAACATACCGCGCGGGAATTGGCAGAAAAAGCTCAGGTTCCCCTGCTCCCCGGCTCGGGCATCCTTGCAGATTTAAATGAGGCAATTGAGGTTGCCAAGCGTATCGGCTACCCGGTGATGTTGAAGTCAACCGCTGGCGGAGGTGGAATCGGCATGAGCCTCTGTCATTCAGTAGAAGACCTCTCTTCCGCTTTCGAAAAAACTAAACAGCTTAGCCAAAACAACTTCTCCAGCGCCGATCTATTTCTGGAGAAATTTGTTGCTAGGGCTCGACATATCGAAGTGCAAGTTTTTGGAGATGGTCGGGGCGAAGTATTAAGCCTGGGTGAAAGAGACTGTTCTGCACAACGACGCAATCAGAAGGTCATCGAAGAAGCGCCAGCGCCTAATCTGACTGAGCAACGGCGGAAAGAAATACATCAGGTTGCCGAGGCTCTGATGCAGTCCATTAAGTATCGCAGTGCCGGCACAGTTGAGTTTATTTACGACGTGCTCGAGGATTCCTTTTACTTTCTTGAGGTCAACACCCGCCTACAGGTAGAGCACGGAGTAACCGAAGAAGTATTTGGCGTCGATATCGTCAAGTGGATGCTGGACTTGGGACAGGGAAAGATGTCGCAACTGAATCAACTTAGGCCCGAGGTCGTTTCGAAAGGACATTCCATCCAAGTTCGACTCTACGCTGAGAATCCAAGCAAAGATTTTCAGCCCTCCGCCGGGTTGCTAACCCATGTGGAATTTCCCGATGCAGAGTTCCTGCGAATTGATCACTGGATTGAAGCCGGCATCGAAGTAAGCGCCAGTTACGACCCCATGCTAGCGAAACTTATCGTCAGGGGAGAAAATCGGGAACAGGCTGTCAGTCGACTATCTGATGCACTGCAGGCGAGTCATCTCTACGGCATAGAAACTAACCTAAATTACTTGTCGCAGCTTTGCCAAGATCCAGAATTCGTCGAAGGAAAGCTCACAACCGCAAGTCTAAGGGATTTCCAATTTGAATCCCCTTACATCGAGGTCATCAGTGGTGGCACTCAGACAACGATTCAGGATTACCCGGGACGTGGCGGCTATTGGCAGGTTGGCATTCCGCCATCAGGCCCTTTTGACGATCATAGTTTCCGATTGGGGAATAGGATTTTGGGTAACCCCGAGGGCGCTGCTGGTCTTGAATGTACCCTGCAGGGCCCTAGTCTGAAGTTCTACCAAAAGTGTCGCGCGCTGTTGGCTGGAGCAGATATGCAAGCTCGGCTAGATGGAGAATCCGTCGATCTTTGGACGCCCTTTGACATCGAAGCCGGCCAGCTTCTCAAACTAAACCAGTTAAAGGGCGCCGGTAGTCGAACTTATCTATTGGTTGAAGGTGGCTTGGAATGCCCGAATTATCTGAACTCTAGATCTACCTTTACGCTTGGACAGTTTGGTGGTCACTGCGGTAGATCTCTGCAAGCTGGAGACTTTCTCCATCTGGGGTCTGAAGCCAGGTCAAATGCCGTTACAAAGACAGAACTACCAGAATTAACACAGCACTGGAAAATTAGGGTCATCCCTGGACCTCAGGGTGCCCCGGAGTTTTTCACCAAGCAGGACATAGAAAAATTCTTTTCAAGCTCTTGGGAAGTACACTTCAATTCCAGCCGGACTGGGGTTCGCCTGATAGGCCCAAAACCAGAGTGGGCGCGCAATGATGGCGGCGAAGCCGGACTACACCCTTCAAACATTCATGACAACGCTTACGCGCTCGGCAGTATCGATTTCACTGGGGATATGCCCGTTATTCTCGGACCGGATGGTCCCAGCCTAGGTGGCTTTGTCTGCCCTGCCACGGTCATCAGCGCAGACCGATGGAAATTAGGTCAACTCAAAGCGGGAGACAAAATTGACTTTGTTCCTGTTTCTCCGGAGCTGGCTCGCCAAGCAGAGACTTATCAAAACCAATTAATCGCCGGAGAAGATCCGGGTAAAAAGCCCGGGAATACAACACAGAATAATGATACTGAGCAGTACTCTCAGGACAGCTATATTCTCTACCAAAGCAAGGATCACCCCAGTGGCATCTGTTGCCGCTTAGCGGGCGACAAAAATTTACTTGTCGAGTATGGGGAACAAGTTCTCGACATTCGACTTAGGTGTCGCATACAGGCCCTATATGAAGCATTACTAGCGATAAATTCCGACGCCATCGAGGAAATGACTCCCGGCATTCGCAGCCTACAGATTCGCTACCGTGACAATCTGATGGATCACCACCAGTTGCTAGAGCTTGTCCTAGACACTGATCGCAAACTGGGACAGCTCGACGACTTCGAATGCGAATCACGCATTATCCACCTACCGCTATCCTGGGACGATGAAGTCTGCAAACTCGCGGCAGAAAAATACATGCAAACTGTTCGGCAAGATGCACCCTGGTGCCCTTCCAATATTGAATTTATTCAGAGGATAAATGGCCTCGACTCTATCGAAGAGGTCTACGAGCTGATCTTTTCCGCTAGCTATCTCGTTCTCGGCCTCGGAGACGTTTATCTTGGCGCCCCCGTTGCAACACCGATAAACCCTAAACATCGTCTAGTAACCACAAAATACAATCCTGCGCGTACCTGGACTGCAGAAAACTCTGTGGGCATTGGTGGCTCCTACATGTGTATTTACGGTATGGAGGGGCCTGGAGGCTATCAGCTGTTCGGCCGAACCCTGCAAATGTGGAATCGCTATAGATCAACTTCTTCCTTTGCAAAGCCCTGGTTGCTGAGATTTTTCGATCAAATTCGTTTTTACCCAGTCAGCCATGAAGAGCTGGAGCAAATCCGCTATCAGTTCCCTCGCGGAGAATTTGAACCAAAGATCGAAAAAAGCCGATTCTCTCTTGCTGAATATCAGACTCTTCTGGAATCCCAAACCAAGGAAATCGACGAGTTCCGGCACAAGCGTCAGAGTGCATTTGAGGACGAACTTAGTGACTGGAAAGCCACTGGCCAAATTAACTTTGAATCCGAGCTGGCAGTCAGTGGAAGCGCTGACCAGAAAATACCCGAGGGGTTAGAACCGGTTCAATCCAGCGTAGCCGGTGCCGTCTGGAAAATTTGCTACGCCAAAGGCGAGCATTTGAGTTCGGGGGATACGCTGCTGATCGCCGAATCCATGAAGATGGAGATCGAAGTTCACTCAGCATTAACAGGACAAATCGATCAGATTCTGGTGAAGCCTGGTCAACAAATAAAACCGGGGCAAATTATTGCACTGGTAAAACCAGACACTAAATAGGTAATTAGTGATGCATAACCGCCTTTCCATAAGCGAGCTTCGCAAAGAGTATCTCAATCGCGAGATTGGACCGAGAGAGTACATCGCTATATGTCGACAGCAGATTCAATTGCAGAATCAGTCAAATCCTGCCTGGATATACCAGCTTAGCGACGAAGAGCTGGAGCCCTACCTAGTGAAGTTAGAAGAACAAACTCCAGAGCGTCTCCCTCTGTTCGGCGTGCCATTCGCAATCAAGGACAATATCGACCTAGCAGGCATTCCCACCACGGCTGGCTGCCCTGATTTCAGCTATCTTCCCAAACGTTCCGCATTTGTTGTTGAACGACTTATTCAAGCCGGAGCTGTTCCTTTAGGCAAAACCAATCTGGATCAGTTTGCTACGGGCTTAGTAGGCGTCAGATCTCCTTGGGGCGCCTGCAGCTCGGTGTTTGACCAAGAATATGTCTCTGGCGGCTCTTCCAGTGGATCAGCAGTCTCTGTAGCAGAAGGTCAGGTACTTTTTTCTCTAGGTACTGATACCGCGGGTTCCGGCCGCATTCCTGCCGCCTTTAACAACCTGATTGGTCTCAAGCCCAGCCGCGGAACCCTATCGAATACCGGGATGGTGCGGGCTTGCCGCAGTCTCGATTGCATCAGCATATTTGCTCTTACCGCCGTGGATGCTGAAGAAGTGTTTGAAATCGCACATGGTTACGACGCAAGCGATGAATACTCTCGCAACTACGGACCCCAGCCCACAGAGAATCTGGCAAAAGCTCGCGTTGCCATCCCCCAAACTGAGCAACTCGAATTCTTCGGTGATACTGCCTATATCGACGCTCACCTAGAAGCTTTGGAAATTGCGAGCAAACTAGGTTGGGAATTAGTGGAAGTCGATTTCTCCAATATGTTCCGCGCGGCAAAAATGCTTTACGAGGGGCCTTGGGTTGCAGAAAGAGATGCCGCCTACGGCGAGTTTGCCCGCCAAAACCCAAGCTCTGTACTGCCCGTTATTCAGGACATTATCGCGCCTGCTAAGAACATCAGCGCTACTGATACCTTCCAGTATCAATATGAAATGCAGCGAATCAAAAAGGAAACCGACAACCTACTACAGGATTTCAATTTTGCACTGATTCCCTCCGCACCCGGCCACTACCTGATAGAGGATCTTGAAAAGGAACCCATAAAGTTAAATTCTCAATTGGGTACTTACACCAATTTTATGAATTTACTGGATCTCTGCGCCATCGCTATTCCGGCTGGATTTAACTCAAATGAGATGCCCTATGGCGTAACGATTTTTTCCAGAGCATTCTCAGACAACCAGCTTCTGTCCTACGCGGCAGATTGGCAGCGGCATACCGAACTCTCCCTCGGCCACCATCTTGGTCACATCGATGTTGCGGAATTTACTGGTCGTCAGTTAGACATGCAGGAAAACGGCTATACCGAGATTTTAGTCGCTGGCGCTCATATGAGCGGTCTGCCACTAAACTGGCAACTCAAGCAGTTGGAAGGTCAGTATTTGCAGGATGCCAGCACGGCAGAGAAATATTCTCTTTACGCTCTAGATGGCGGCCCACCTGCTAGACCTGGTTTGGTGAGGAATGAAACTGAAGGCAGTTCAATCGACGTCGAAATTTGGTCTCTTCCCACCAATGAAGTTGGAAATTTCCTAAGCAGAATTCCTTCTCCCCTAGGATTAGGCAAAGTTGAACTTGAGGATGGCCGCTGGGTGACAGGCTTTATTTGCGAGCCTTGGGGCTTAAAAGGAGCGGAAGATATAACCCACCTAAAATCCTGGCGGAATTACCAGCCGGACTGAATCAGTTAAGCTCATTTCAGAATTTTTAGCCTGCTATGGAAAATGGCGTTAAATTAGCACCCCTGCCTTTGGTATGCGCGCCACTCAAAACAGGAATGGATTATGAAAAGCATCTATGAAAAATTGGCTACTGTGCTGCTCGTCTCTCTCATAGCCTCTGCAAGTCTCGCACAGGATGAATCTGAAGAGAGCGAAGAGGAGGAGCCGAAAACTATTGCTGAACTCACCGAGTCGGCCGAGCGAATTGAAGGTCTATTTACACTCTTTCGAGACACAGAAACCGGCAAGTTACAGATGCTGATCAAAGCGGATCAAATTGATCAAGAGTTTGTCTATTTCGCACAAACCGCAAATGGCGTGGTGGAAGCCGGATATTTTACTGGTGCTTATCTCAGCAATGCCGTGATTTCGATCCGTCGCTTCTACGATCGTATCGAGTTTGTCTCCGAAAATTTCTCTTTCTATTTCGATCCAGACAATGCTCTATCCAGAGCAGCAGAATCTAATATTTCTGATGCCATATTGGCGGTGGAGGCCATTGTTGCCGAAGATGAAGAGAGTGGAGACATTCTCATTGACGCAGATAGTGTGTTTCTGGGTGAGAACCTGCTGCAGGTTAAATACCCTCTTGATGAGGATGATGACCCCTCTAGCACCTTTGCATTAGGCAGTCTGGATGACGGAAAAAGCAAAATACTCAATACGCGCAGCTACCCGGAAAATACCGATATTGAAGTGGAGTACGTCTACCACAATCCGCAACCTGCAGCCCGTGGCAATGCCGATATCACCGATTCACGCAGTGTATCCATTCGAGTGCTGCACAGCCTTATTCAAATGCCGGACAACGACTATCAGCCAAGATACGGCGACCCTCGTATTGGCACCTTCGACGTACAAGTGACCGACCTGACCACCACCTCAGCTGTCCCCTATCGCGACATGATTCAGCGCTGGCATTTGGTCAAAGAGAACCCAGAAGCAGAACTGTCCGACCCTGTAGAGCCGATAACCTGGTGGATTGAGAACACCACTCCGGTGGAATGGCGAGACCTGGTGCGTGATGCCGCTCTCGCCTGGAACAGCGCCTTTGAAACAGCGGGTTTTTCCAATGCAATTGAAGTCCAAGTTCAGCCTGATGACGCTGATTGGGATTACGGCGACATTCGCTACAACGTTTTGCGCTGGACCTCGTCCCCCAACCCACCTTTCGGTGGCTACGGACCCAGCTTTGTAAATCCTCGAACCGGAGAAATTATCGGTGCCGACATTATGTTGGAAGCCACCTTTATGAATCGCAACAGCACTTTGAAGTGGCTGTTGGATGAGAGTGAA